>NZ_JBTRAR010000015.1:0-164408 GCF_054611535.1 Pseudomonas sp. VEM90
CTGTGGCATCGATCTGCGCTTGAGTACGCGCAAGGGTCTGCTGATGCCTGTAGGAGCGGGTTTACCCGCGAATGCGATGTTGAAGCCACTGACGCATTCGCGGGTGAACCCGCTCCTACGGGGGACGATGTACGGCCTTATTGCTCAGCGATGGTACGCACGATGGCATCCACTGTGGCATCGATCTGCGCTTGAGTACGCGCAAGGGTCTGCTGATGCCTGTAGGAGCGGGTTTACCCGCGAATGCGATGTTGAAGCCACTGACGCATTCGCGGGTGAACCCGCTCCTACGGGGGACGGTGTACGGCCTTATTGCTCAGCGATGGTACGCACGATGGCATCCACTGTGGCATCGATCTGCGCTTGAGTACGCGCAAGGGTCTGCTGATGCTCTTTCTGCAGTTCGACCTGTTTGGAGCACAGGTTAAGGGCAGCCAGCACCAGCAGTTTGTCACCGATCAAGGTCGGGTACTGACGCTTGGTCTCGTTAAGGGCTTTGTTGAGCATCCGTACCGCCTGGGCCAGGGTTTCTTCCTGGCCTTCGGGCGCCTTGATCGAATAGTCGATGCCGAGAATCGACACGACATTGATCGGCTGCTCCTGCAGTCTCATGCGCCAACAACGCCCGCGCTGGCGCGCTCGACCAGGGCCTGGATGCGTGCTGCGGTAGCGCCGTTCTTCTCTTCCTGCTCCATCAGCGACAGCTGCAGGGTTTCGTTCTCTTCCTTGGCCTGGGCCAGTTCCTGGCCAAGGGCGGTGTTCTGCTCGATGAGTTGAGCGTTTTTCTGCATCAGGTCGCTGACCAGTTGCTCGATTTGATTCAGGGAAGCTTCCAGCATGGGTCTATCTCAGGTTGTTGCGAGGGGCACACACGATAAAGAAAAGTGCGCCCTATCGCCATTAAATATCGGATTCATAAGGTGTCTGACCCGCAGATTGACAGGGTAATCGACCCCTTGTTCCGACCTGGATCAACCGCCGGTCAGGAAAAGGCCAGCGGTTGCACAATTTTCCCCGAACGCATTCAAGACTGGCCAGTCACGACCGATAGCCCGGCAAGTCATGTTTTGTCGCTCTTTTCCCACTTGCCTGGATCCTCCTCTCCATGTCCCTACGCAACATGAATATCGCCCCGCGCGCGCTTCTCGGCTTCGCGCTCATCGGCCTGCTGATGCTCGGCCTTGGTATCTTCTCCCTGGTGCAGATGGGCAACATCCGCCAGGCGGGCGTTGCCATCGAGCAAGTCAGCGTGCCCAGCATCAAGATCCTCGACGAACTCACCGCGCTGAACCTGCGCATGCGCACGCTTTCCTATCGCCTGCTGCTCAACCGCGAGCCGGCAACCCAACGCGATACCCTCAATCTTCTGGACCAGCGCAACAGCCAGATCGACCGGGCACGCCAGGCCTACCTGCCAATGATCATCGCCGCCGACGAACAGGCAGCATTCGACCAGTACGGTCAGTTGCTCAACCAGTACCGCCAACTGGAATCACGCATGCGCACACTGAGCCAGGCCGACCGCCTGGATGAACTGCAGGACCTGCTTAACCGCGACCTGCTGGCCAACTCCGAGCAGATCAACAAGGTCATGGACACCTTGGTACGCATCAACACTGATCAGACTCGCGCCACCAACGAGAAAGCCGCCAGCCAGTATGCCAGCGCTTTCGCCCTGGTGATCGGCCTGCTGGTTGCCGCCACCGTACTGACCTTCGCCTGCGCCTTCCTGCTGACCCGCAGCATCGTCAAACCGATCGAAGAAGCGCTCAAAAGCGCCGAACAAGTCGCCGACGGCGACCTGACCCACGTCATCCGCGCAGAGGGCACCGACGAAGCCGCCCGGTTGTTGCGCGCCATGGCGCGCATGCAGGACAAGCTGCGCGACACCTTGCAGCAGATCGCCGGCTCCGCCACCCAGCTGGCCTCGGCAGCAGAAGAGTTGAATTCCGTCACCGACGAAAGTGCCCGTGGCCTGCAGCAGCAGAACAATGAGATTGAACAGGCCGCCACTGCAGTCACCGAAATGACCAGCGCAGTGGAAGAAGTGGCGCGCAATGCCGTGAGCACCTCAGAAGCGTCCAGTGAAGCCAGCCGCTCCACCGGTGATGGTCGTGACCTGGTGATGGAAACCGTGGGTGCAATCGAGCGCATGAGCGGTGATGTGCAAGCTACCGCCAAGCTGATCACCCACCTGGCCGAGCAGTCGCGCGACATTGGCAAGGTGCTCGACGTGATCCGAGGCCTGGCCGACCAGACCAACCTGCTGGCGCTCAACGCAGCCATCGAAGCGGCGCGCGCCGGTGAAGCGGGCCGTGGTTTTGCCGTGGTGGCGGATGAGGTGCGGGCACTGGCTCACCGTACCCAACAGTCGACCAGCGAAATCGAGCGCATGATCGGCAGCATCCAAGGCGGCACGGAAGAGGCGGTAGAATCGATGCGCACCAGCACCGAGCGTGCCGAGTCGACATTGAACATCGCCCGTGGCGCGGGCATGGCACTGGACACCATCGCCGGCGCGGTGGCGCAGATCAACGAGCGCAACCTGGTGATTGCCAGTGCGGCGGAAGAGCAGGCTCAGGTAGCGCGGGAAGTGGACCGCAACCTGGTGAACATCAACGACCTGTCGGTGCAGAGCGCTACTGGGGCGCATCAGACCAGCGCGGCGAGTGCCGAGCTGTCGCGCCTGGCGGTAGACCTCAATGGCCTGGTAGCCCGGTTCCGCACCTAGAAGCATTCGCGGGCACGCCCGCTCCCGCAAGGTTCACCGCAGTCCTGAAGATAGCGATGACCCTGTGGGAGCGGGCGTGCCCGCGAAGAATCCAGACTGGCCACTGGATCAGTAATCGATCCGCACATCCCCTTTCGGCACGCTGCAGCACGACAGGATGTAACCCTCGGCTTCGTCCTCTTCGGTGATGCCGCCGTTGTGCTCCATCTCCACCTCGCCGCCCAGCTTGAGCACCTTGCAGGTGCCGCAGATACCCATGCCGCAGGCTTTCGGGATCATCAGGCCAACCTTGGCTGCCGCCGCATGCACGGTCTCGCCCGGAGCGATGCGGATGCTCTTCTCGCTGCCGATGAACTCCACCAGATTGAGGTCGGACACGTCCAGTTCCGGTGCATCGGCCGCCTGCTCGGCGTGCTCCACGGCATCGGCCTTGGCTTCTGCCGGCGTCGCGCCGAACGATTCCTCATGGTAATTCGCCATGTCGAAGCCGACCGCTTCGAGCAGGCGCTTGACCGCTGTCATGTACGGCGTCGGGCCGCAGCAGAACACCACGCGCTCCATGTAGTCCGGCGCGATCAGCTCCATCAGCCGCTGGTTCAGGTAACCGCGGTACCCCGCCCACGGCTCGCCCAGGCCATGCTTTTCGCAAATGATGTGCAGGCTGAAGTTGGGGATGCGCGAAGCCATCTGCTCCAGCTCGCGGTGGTAGATGATGTCCTTCGGCGAACGGGCGCTGTGCACGAACACCATGTCGACATTGGCGTTGGTGTCGTAGAACCAGCGCGCCATCGACATCACCGGGGTAATACCCACACCGCCCGACAGGTACAGCACCTTGCTCGACGGGAAGTCGATGGCGTTGAACAGGCCCACAGGGCCGTGCACCGGCAGCTCGAGGCCTTCGTACATGGTGTCGTGCAGGAAGTTGGAGACCAGGCCGCCCGGCACACGCTTGACGGTGATCGAGAAGCTGTAGGGCACTGACGGCGAACTGGAGATGGTGTAGGACCGCATCACGGGCTTGCCTTCGATCTCCAGCTCCAGGGTGACGAACTGCCCCGGCTTGAAGAAGAACATGATCGGCTGGTCGGCCATGAAGCAGAAGGTGCGCACGTCCCAGGTCTCCTGGATGACCTTGACGCAGCGCACGATGTGGCGGCCGTTGGCCCAGGTCTGGGTAGTGACCGGATTGAGGAAGGTATCGGACATGTTCATCTCCAGCGGCCGACTATGGCCCTTTTCATGGCTGCGATAATGCGCAAGCTGAAGACGACGTACATTCCTGCCTGCGACATCGACGTGCTTATCGCGACCAGCCCCGTGGCACAAGGGCTGGCGCGTCGTTATTCAAATCGGCCATGTCGCCCGTGGATACGGTTCGCGGCGTCTTCGGACGCACACTCCACGGCAAAAGAACTCGCTGTTTTGTCTGAAACAGCCTTGCGGCACCACAACAACGATTAGCCACCTTTTGCCGGCCGCATACGGCCCCGAGGAATACACGATGGACGTCACCGCAACCCTGAGCCTGGGCGATCCACTTGAACCTGCACGCAAGGCCACCGCCGAGATGTTGCAGACCCGCGAGCGCACCTACTCGCTACCCCAGCCTTTCTACACCGACGAGCGTCTGTTCCAGATCGACATGCAGGAAATCTTCCATAAAGAATGGTTGATCGCCGGCATGACCTGCGAGATCCCGGCCAAGGGCAACTACATCACCCTGCAGATCGGCAAGAACCCGATCATTGTAGTGCGCGGTGCCGAAGGCAAGGTACATGCGTTCCACAACGTCTGCCGCCACCGCGGTTCGCGCCTGTGCGTCAGCGAGAAAGGCAAGGTGGCCAAACTGGTGTGCCCATATCACCAGTGGACTTACGAGCTGGACGGCCGCCTGCTGTTCGCCGGCACCGAGATGGGTGCTGACTTCGATATGAACCAGTATGGCCTCAAGCCCGTGAACGTGAAGGTTGCCGGCGGCTACATCTTCATCAGCCTGGCGGAAAACCCGCCTGCCATCGACGAGTTCCTGGCCACGCTGGACCATTACATGGAACCGTACGACATGGAGAACACCAAGGTGGCGGTGCAAACCACCTTGATGGAAAAAGCTAACTGGAAGCTGGTGCTGGAAAACAACCGCGAGTGCTACCACTGCAACGGTTCGCACCCGGAACTGCTGCAAACCCTGTTGGAGTGGGACGACACCAACGACCCGCGCGCCAGCCAGGAATTCAAGGACCACGTGGCCGCCTCCGCCGCTGCCTGGGAAGCCGAGAAGATCCCGTATCTGCACAAGAGCCACGGCCTGCGTAACCGTATCGTGCGCATGCCACTGCTCAAGGGCACCGTGTCGATGACCATGGACGGCAAGCAGGCCTGCCAGAAGCTGATGGGTCGCATCAAGAACCCGGACCTTGGCTCGATGCGCATCCTGCACCTGCCGCACTCCTGGAACCACTGCATGGGCGACCACATGATCGTGTTCACCGTGTGGCCGATCAGTGCACAGGAAACCATGGTCACCACCAAGTGGCTGGTGCACAAGGATGCTGTGGAAGGCGTGGACTACAACCCCGAGAACATGCGCAAGGTGTGGGACGCCACCAACGACCAGGACCGTCGTCTGGCGGAAGAGAACCAGCGTGGGATCAACTCCACCGCGTACCAACCCGGCCCGTATTCGAAGACTTACGAGTTTGGTGTGGTGAACTTCATTGACTGGTACAGCGGGCGGATGCTCAACAACCTGGGAGCAGAGCCGGCGGCCTACCTGAAAGAAGTGCAGGCTCAGTAAACAAAAAAGCCCTGCCGCAAAAGATGCACTTTGCGGCAGGGCGTAACCTCATAGCAATCGGCTCACTTTGACTGACTACGCGGTCGCCGTATATCCAACGCTTGTGAAGGCGGCGAAGCACCAGCAATTCTCCGCTGCCGTATTCTTTCATTGATGTCATACACGACATTCTGATTCGAAGGGGTCACGGGTGGCCTACCAGTTGGAGTGACAACTTCCAGCACGAACTCGTGCGGCATTGGCGCCTCGGGTAAGCCTCCCGTCATCAAATTCCAATTCGTCTTGATCTGATTCAATGGGCGGCTCCCCGGCCCAATCGCTGCGTTGATCGCTCGCGTGAGCGTTGCTGCAGCACTGATTGCCGTACCCACGTTCGCGCCAAAAATAGCGCTCGGCACCCCTGCGTACAATGCCGCGGAGCTTCCTAAGCTCAGTATGGAACCGAAGGTGCTCACTCGTGTGGCATTAAGGCCTATCCAGGTTTCAGGCGTAGGTCCGAGAAAGTTATAAGCAATCGTCGCTCCGTTCGACAGCATACCTAAACCACGCAGCAGCAAGCCCCCAACATCAAAACTATGGCCACTGGGATCGACTCGGTTAACCGGATCGCCAGCGCAATATGCATAACCGTTCAACCCCCCTGCCCCAAAAGGACTGAAGGAGTCTTGGGCTTGAAACCGCATCAATGCCGGATTGTAGGCACGATAACCGTTACCCAAGTGATAGCAACCCGTGAACGGGTCTCGCCGCTCGCCGTTGAACGCAAGTACACAAGCTCCGCGATGCGTTCGATAGCCATAGGGTGAGTATCCGTTGACAACTGCAGGCATGAGGGTCATGTGGATAACTCCTGGAATGGTTCTATGGAGGATATCCAGCCGCCGCGTACTCAAACACTGGCAATTCTGTCAGTGCCCACAGGTATCAATCGGATTCAAGCAGATGATCAATTTTTGATCAAAACAACGGAGCCCTTGTTTTTAAAGGGCTACAGTGCACTCCGTACAACTTGTCCACAGAGACACTAACAGACTTTGTGAGCAAAACACGGAGCCGACAACTGTAGTTCTGTGGATAAGCGGTTCAAAGCTCTGATAATCAAGAATTCGAGACTTCTGACCCACCTTGATCGTTTTTTAATCATTTCTTCGCAAGCCACGCCCTACGCGTACTCCAGCTAGTGCCCAACAGATTATCCACAGAGCAGCTAACAGCGATTGTGGGCAATACGAGCTGGAGGCATGCATATCCGTGCCTGACGAGCAGTGTGATGGGTCCGGCAGGGACTTATGCACAGATAGAATGTGCGTCTGGCAGATCGGGACGCCCTTGTGGAAGCGGGCTTGTCCCGTGGAGCAGGAGACCCAGTGCCTGGCACCGGCTGCGCCGGTGTTGGCGGGGCATGCCCGCCCGCACTCGGTCACTGGAAAATCAGTAATTTAGCGTTGCTCCAGGAGAACGCCTTGCCGGGGAGTGCATGAGCCTTTAGCGCAGCACGCCCTCTTCCACCAACAGCTTGAGGATGGCTTCGGCGCCTTCCTGTGGCGAAACGTCCTTCAACACCTTACCCCCACCGCCGCTGGCCTTGGCCGTTGCGGCCTTCATCCGGTCGGCGCCACTCTTGGCCTTGATCACCTTCAAGCGCTTGGGCCTTGGACGGGCCGGTTGCAACTCGGCTTCAGCCAACAGCTCATCTTCGACAATGGCCACATTACGCGCCGCCAATACCCCCCGGCGCGCAGGCCCAAAAGCGCTCTGGCGCGGCTTGGGCGCCGCGTTATCCACAGTCGCCAGCAATGGCAAACGCACCTTCAAGCGACGCCGCTGACCACGCGGCAAAGCCTGCAACACCTGCGCGGTGCCGTTGTCGATCGACTCCACCTCAGCCAACCCGACAATCAGCGGCCAGCCGAGCTTTTCGGCCAGCAGGAACGGCAACATGCCCGAACCCTCGCCAGTCTCGGCCTGGCTGCCGGTCAGCACCAGTTGGGCTCCGGCGTCGCGCAGATAATCGCCCAGCACGCCCAGCACATCGGCCCCGGCCGGTTGCTCCAGCACGTCGAGGTGGTCCAGGCCCATGCCCAGGTAAGCGCGCAAGGCCTCTTCCTGTGGATCGCCAGCATGCACCACCTGCAAGTTATCCCCAGCCAGCTGCAAACCCAGCTCCACGGCGCGGGCATCCTGCTCGGCGCGGCGGGCGCGGCCGGAGCTGGGGTGGGCACCAATGGAAACCAGGCTGATCACTTTCGTACTCATGCTCGTGCCCTTATGCCGCGTCGCGTTGGCCGCCGCTGCGGAAGTTTTCCACAGCCTCGATCAACGCCTTGAGAATCGCCGAGCTGTCGCCAATCACCGACAGGTCAGCCCGTTTGATCATGTCGCAGCCCGGATCCATGTTGATCGCCACCACCTTGTCGCAGGCACCGATACCCTGCAGGTGCTGGATCGCACCCGAGATACCCACAGCCACGTAGACACGCGCGGTAACCCAGGTGCCGGTAGCCCCCACTTGGCGGTTACGCGGCATGAAGCCGTCGTCCACTGCCACCCGCGAGGCACCTTCGGTAGCGCCGAGGGCTGCAGTGGCCTTGTGGTACAGGTCCCAGTCCTTGACGCCGTTGCCGCCCGAGACGATGAACTCGGCTTCGGCCATGGCAATGGTGGCCGGGTCGACGGCCACCGAACCAAGGTCTTCGATGCGCGGCAGGCTGCGCACCACACCTGTGGACAACTCCACCGGCAAGGCTTCGTGACGGGTTTCGCTGACCGGTTCGGCGCACTCGGCCGCCGCCAGGATCAGACGCGGCACGGCGCGTTGCAGGTCTTGCTGGCCGGCACCGGCGCGGCCGATGCACTGGCCGTCCTTGACCTGCCATACCCGCGTTGCCGGGCGCTCGCCCAGCGCTGCGCCCAGGCGCCGACCCAGTTCACCGCCACCGGTGCGGCTGTCGGGCAGCAGCCAGTGGCGCGGCGTGAACTGGTTATCCACAGTCCGCAGGCCTTGCACCAGTTGCTCCGGTGCATAACCTTCAAAGGCCTCGCCTTCGATAACCAGCAGGCGGTCGACACCGGCTGTGGAAAAGTTGCTTTCCTTGTGCTCGTTGAACACCACGGCCAGCACTGCCCCGTCGCTGCCGGCCAGGCTGTGAGCCAGGCCGAGCAGGTCGCGGTCGTGGCTGCTCAGGCGGCCACCAACCATGTCCGGCACAACGGCAATGTAGAACGCCGGCTCCGGCACCTGGTGCAGTGGCAACTTGACCTCGACCGCTGCCGTGCGCCGTCCACCCGCACCGGTGCCCTGCTGGGCGCCGCTGCGATCGATACGCTTGATGCCGGCCGGGCCGACAAAGCCCGCGGCAATCGCATGCGGGTTCTTGCGGATGATGCCGTTGGGCCCCATCCAGCTGGTCTGTTGCGTCTGCATCGCAGCATGCAGCGGGTGCAGACGGTTACGGGCGATCCACTCGGCGCGTGGGTCGCGGCGGATAATGTCGCTCATCAGTGCACCTCCGCAGGTTCACGTTTAGCCGTTTGCGGCTTTGGGACAGTGGAGCCGTCCTCCTCGATCAGCACGTCGGCCACCAGTTCAGCCAAATCCTTGATCTGCGGGCGCGGTTCGACCACGCCTTCAAGCATGGCGGTGCACTGTGGGCACCCCACAGCTACCAGCTCGGCCTCGGTCTCACGGATGTCGTCCATGCGCATATCGGGAATACGCTGCTTGCCAGGGATGTCAGTGATCGGCGCACCGCCACCACCACCGCAGCAACGGGAACGGAAGCCCGAGCGCTGCATCTCGCGCACCTCGATTCCCAGCGCCTTGAGCACTTCGCGCGGGGCTTCGTACTCGCCGTTGTAGCGGCCCAGGTAGCACGGATCATGGTAGGTGACGCTGCCGCCCTTGTGCTGGCCGAGATTGAGCTTCTTGGCCGCGATCAGTTCGGCGATGTAGGTACTGTGGTGCTGCACCTGGTAGTCACCGCCCAAGGCGCCGTATTCGTTCTTCAGCACATGGAAGCTGTGCGGATCGCAGGTAACGATGCGCTGGAACTTGTATTTCGCCAAGGTCTGGATGTTGCGCTTGGCCAGTTGCTGGAAGGTCGCCTCATCGCCCAGGCGACGCGCCACGTCGCCGCTGTCGCGCTCTTCCAGGCCGAGTACGGCAAAATCCACACCCGAGGCTTTCAACACTTTGACAAACGAACGCAAAGTGCGCTGGTTACGCATGTCGAAGGCACCATCGCCAACCCAGAACAACACTTCGGTCGCTTTGACTTCAGACAGCAGTTGCAGGTTAAGGTCGGCAGCCCAGTTCATGCGCCCGCCAGGGGCGAAGCCGCCGGGGTTGTCGGTAGCGATCAGGTTGTCCAGCACCTCGGCGCCCTTGTTCGGGGTAGCGCCCTTTTCCAGAGTGAGGTGGCGGCGCATGTCGACGATGGCATCGACGTGCTCGATCATCATCGGGCACTCTTCGACGCAGGCACGGCAGGTGGTGCAGGACCACAGCGTTTCGGCGTCGACCAGGCCATTGACGATCGGCTGGTGCGGATTGCCGCCGTGTTCGCCGATCGGTTTGCCAGGGTACGGGCTGCCGGCGAATTGCGCGTCAGTGCCACCGGCAAGGCCGATAACCATGTCCTGGATGAGTTTTTTCGGGTTCAGCGGCTGGCCAGCGGCAAAGGCCGGGCACATGGCTTCACATTTACCGCACTGCACGCAGGCATCAAAGCCAAGCAGCTGGTTCCAGGTGAAGTCCACCGGTTTTTCCACACCCAGAGGGGCGTTCGGGTCTTCCAGATCCAGCGGCTTTAGGCCGGTGGAGCGGCCGCCGCCGAAGCGATCGGCACGGCGGTGCCAGGCCAGGTGCAAGGCACCGGCGAAGGCGTGCTTCATCGGGCCGCCCCAGGTCATGCCAAAGAACAGCTCCGACACACCCCACAGCACGCCCAGGCCCAGAATGGCGACCATCACCCAGCCACCGGTGTTGGCCGGCAGGATACCGGCGACCGGCAGGGTGGCAATGAAGAAGCTCACGGCGAACGCCAGCAAACTCTTCGGCAGGCGCATCCACGGGCCCTTGGACAGGCGAGAGGGCGGGTTGAGGCGGCGTTTGAAGACAAAGATGGCACCGGTGAACATGATCACCGTGGCTACCAGCAGTGCGTAGCCGAGGATCTTGCTCTGCAGGCCAAAACCATGCACCAGAATGGCCAGGGCGGCAGACAGCACAAAGCCGCCCGCAGTGGCCACGTGGGTCTTGGACATGTATTTGTCGCGCTCAACCACATGGTGCAGGTCCACCAGGTAGCGGCGCGGCATGGCCAGCAGGCCGCCGATCAGGTTGACCTTGGACGGCCGGCCACGGCGCCACATGCGCACCCGGCGCAAGGCACCGAGCACTGCCAGGCCAAGGGCAGCGAACAGCAGGATGGGTAGAAGGGTGTTCAACATGGGAGACTCCCCACAAACAGCTGGATTCTTGCGCCGACCAGAGGGCGAGACTGGCCCCATGTAGGAGCGGGTCCACCCGCGAATGCATCCGGTCAGGCAACAGTGTTGTCAGTGCTGACGCATTCGCGGGTGAACCCGCTCCTACAGGGATCGCGCCCGATGGCGGCGACTGTTAACGATCAGAAGTCCTTGCAGAGGCGCAAGGCGTCGTAGATCGCCGCATGCACGTTGCGCTGGGCCACGCAGTCGCCGATGCGATACAGCAGGTAGCCTTCGCCCGGCTGGCTCAGGATCGGCTGTGGCTTGATGGCGAACAGCGCCTCCACGTCGATCTGGCCCTTGTTGCGCGAACCTTCCTTGAGCGCGTAGTACAGCTCTTCGTCAGGGCGCACGCCGTTCTCGACCACTACCTGATCGACCACGCGCTCTTCCTTGGCGCCGGTGTATTCGTTCTCCAGTACCGCCACCAGCTTGTCGCCTTCGCGGTAGACCTTTTCCAGCATCATGTCGCCGGTCATGATCACTTCTTTGGGGTACATGCTGCGGTAGTAGGTGGGGAAAGTGGTACCACCCATGGCCACGCCTGGCTTGATGTCGTCGGTGACGATCTCGACCTGGCTACCTTTGTCGGCGATGAAGTCGGCCACCGACATACCGGTGAATTCGCAGATGGTGTCGTACACCAGCACGTTCTTGCCCGGCGCTACCTTGCCATCGAGCACATCCCAGCTGCTGACCACCAGCCCTTCAGCGGCGCCCCAGTGCTCGTTCTGCTCCAGGAACGAGTGCCCACCTACGGCCAGCACGATGACGTCCGGGCGCAGGTCCTGGATGGCGGCCACATCAGCGGCAGTGCCCAGGCGCAAGTCGACTTTCAGGCGAGCCAGCTCAAGCTGGTACCAGCGGGTGATACCGGCAATCTGGTCACGCTGCGGGGCCTTGGCGGCAATGGTGATCTGCCCGCCGATCTGGTCCCTCTTCTCGAACAGGGTCACATCGTGGCCGCGTTCAGCAGCCACACGGGCCGCTTCCATGCCCGCAGGGCCTGCGCCAACCACCACCACCTTGCGCTTGACGCCGGTGGTCTTCTCGATGATGTGCGGCACACCCATGTATTCACGGGAGGTCGCGGCGTTCTGGATGCACAGCACATCGAGGCCCTGGTACTGGCGGTCGATGCAGTAGTTGGCACCGACGCACTGCTTGATCTGGTCGATCTGGCCCATCTTGATCTTGGCGATCAGGTGCGGGTCTGCCATGTGCGCACGGGTCATGCCGACCATGTCCACGTAGCCGCCTTCAAGGATGCGCGTGGCCTGGTTCGGGTCTTTGATGTTCTGCGCGTGCAGCACCGGGACCTTGACCACTTCCTTGATACCGGCCGCCAGGTGCAGGAACGGCTCCGGCGGGTAGCTCATGTTGGGGATGACGTTGGCCAGGGTGTTGTGAGTATCGCAACCCGAGCCGACCACACCGATGAAGTCGAGCATGCCGGTGGCGTCGTAGTAGGCGGCGATCTGCTTCATGTCCTCGTGGCTGAGGCCATCGGGGTGGAACTCGTCACCACAGATACGCATGCCCACACAGAAGTCGTCACCCACTTCGGCGCGCACGGCTTTCAGTACTTCCAGGCCGAATTTCATGCGGCCTTCAAAGGTGCCGCCCCATTCGTCGGTACGCTTGTTGACCCGCGGGCTCCAGAACTGGTCGATCATGTGCTGGTGCACCGCCGACAATTCCACGCCGTCCAGGCCGCCCTCTTTGGCGCGACGCGCAGCCTGCGCGTAGTTGCCGATTACCCGCCAGATCTCTTCCACCTCGATGGTTTTGCAGGTGGCGCGGTGCACAGGTTCGCGAATACCCGATGGCGACATCAGCGTCGGCCAGTTGAAGCCGTCCCAACGCGAGCGACGGCCCATGTGGGTAATCTGGATCATGATCTTGGCGCCATGCTTGTGCATGGCGTCGGCAAGGTTCTGGAAGTGCGGGATGATGCGGTCGGTCGACAGGTTGACCGATGCCCACCATTCCTGCGGGCTGTCGATGGCCACCACCGACGAGCCGCCACAGATGGCCAGGCCGATGCCGCCCTTGGCCTTCTCTTCGTAGTACTTCACATAGCGGTCGGTCGTCATGCCGCCGTCAGTGGCGTAGACCTCGGCGTGCGCGGTGCTGAGCACACGGTTGCGGATGGTCAGTTTGCCGATCTGAATCGGCTGGAACATTGCTTCGAATGCCATGACGCTATCTCCGGCTTACAACGGCTTTGTAACGAACAGGCCATCTTCGTGGCCTTCTTCCGACCCACCATAGACCTGTTCGGCCACGGTGCGGATCTTGCTGCCGCGGGCAGCGAGAATCTGGTCCATCGCGCCGGCGAACCAGCCGGTGAACATGTAGTCGACCTTGCGGCCGCACTTGCCATAGACGTACACGAACGCAGAGTGCTTGAGCTTGACGCTGCAGGTACCTTTATCCAGGTCGATATCCTGGATCTCGAACAGGCCCCAGCCACGCTGGCTCAGGCGCTTCATGTAGTGCTCGAACACCGCTACGCCTTCCAGGCCATGGCACTCGGCCTCTTTTTCACACCAGTGCCAGGCGGACTTGTAGCCAGCCTTGTAGAGGATTTCGGCATAGGCGTCGGCGCCCAGCACTTCCTCGATGCCCATATGGTTATTGACGAAGAAATGACGAGGCACATACAGCATCGGCAAGGCGTCGCTGGTCCAGACACCGGTCTCGCTGTCGACTTCGATTGGCAATTGCGGGGCGATTTTGGCCATGGAAACTCAACTCCATAAAAATTTTTTGTGGGTGCCCCGGCGTTGCTGGCAGGGGCTATCAGGCTTGGAGAGCGGCTTACTCGCCCCAGACATCCTTGAGGACGTTTACCCAGTTCTCGCCCATGATCTTGCGCACCACACGCTCGGAGTGGCCGCGCTTGAGCAAGGTCTCGGTGAGGTTGGGGAATTCGCCGACGGTGCGAATGCCCAGCGGGTTGATGATCTTGCCGAAGTTGGTCAGGCGGCGGGCGTAGCCCTTGTCATGGGTCAGGTATTCGAAGAAGTCCTGGCCGTGACCCTGGGTGAAGTCAGTACCGATACCGATGGCGTCTTCACCGACGATGTTCATGGTGTACTCGATGGCTTCGGCGTAGTCATCGATGGTCGAATCAATGCCTTTGGCCAGGAACGGCGCGAACATGGTGACGCCGACGAAACCGCCGTGATCGGCGATGAACTTCAGCTCTTCGTCCGACTTGTTGCGCGGGTGCTCTTTCAGGCCCGAGGGCAGGCAGTGCGAGTAGCACACCGGCTTTTTCGATTCGAGGATGACTTCTTCGGAAGTCTTGGAGCCGACGTGGGACAGGTCGCACATGATGCCGACACGGTTCATCTCGGCAACGATCTCGCGACCGAAGCCGGACAGCCCGCCGTCACGCTCGTAGCAGCCGGTGCCAACCAGGTTCTGGGTGTTGTAGCACATCTGCACGATGCCCACGCCCAGCTGCTTGAACACGTCCACATAAGCGATCTGGTCCTCGAACGCATGGGCGTTCTGGAAGCCGAAGAGGATGCCGGTCTTGCCCAGCTCCTTGGCCTTGCGGATGTCGGCGGTGGTGCGCACCGGCATCACCAGGTCGCTGTTGTCGCGGATCAGCTTCTGGCTGGACGCAATGTTGTCGACGGTAGCCTTGAACCCTTCCCAGACCGACACCGTGCAGTTGGCCGCAGTGAGGCCGCCTTTGCGCATGTCTTCGAACAGCTCGCGGTTCCATTTGGCGATGATCAGGCCATCGATGACGATGCTGTCGGCGTGTAATTCGGCTGGGCTCATCAGGCTGTCCCCTTTTATAGAGTTGGGTCGCGCCAAACCTTCTGCCGGCGCTTTGAGGCCAGCATATGCCTGTGCCCCGAGGCGCCCCGGTGCAAAAACGACAGGGGGTTTGCCGAAAGCGTCAATGCGCGACAAGAGCGCGTCTGGCGCGTGTTCCGGGGATGAGAGACAGTCTCGATAACGCCATTTGCGGCCGGTACATGAACATTTGACCAGGGAGCTACCACCGGACCTCAGGCTGAGCGAGAATCCCTGCGATTCGACAGCCTGTTGAGGAGAAAACGGATGAAATCAATGGCATGGCTGGTGCTGCTGGCCATCGTGAGCGGAGCCCAGGCCAGCGAGGAAGAAAGCACACCTTGCGACAATGTGGAGACCGACCAGCAGACCTTCGCCTGCGCAGCATTCAACAAGCAGATCGCCGAGCGTGAACTGCAGTCGGCCTACGACGACCTGATCGAGCGCATGCGTGATCAGTTTGGCGACGAGGCTGGCCTGATGTCGCGAATTGACGCAGCCGAGCAAGTCTGGAGCCAACTGCGCGATGCAGACTGCAAGGTCGAAACCCATGCTGAACAACCAGGCAGCAAGACCTACCAGATCGCCTGGAACAGCTGCATTGCACAGCGCAGCGATGAGCGAGCGGAGTACTTGCGCAGCCTGGGCCTGCAAAACAGTGACGAGCTGGCACCCGAAGATTGATCAGCTCGCGCGAGTGAAGGATCAGCTCCAGAGGAACAACATGCCGCTGATGCCCCCTGCTTGATTGCTCGATAGTGCCCTCAGACCACGTGCTCCCCATGTGCGTCTTGGAACTCACAACTATCAAGGAATTACAAAGTGGCTGACATCAAAGTTGAAATGGAAAAAATCCGCAAAGAGGGTCAAGAGCGCGTAGCCGCTACCGGCCAGACCATCTGCATCTTCGCTGACAATGTGCCTGCCAACATTGCGGAAGACATCCTGGCCGGCATGCGCTTGATGACCGAACTGGCCAACAAGAAGTTCGACAAGGAAACCCAGCAGCGCGAGTGGTACAACTTCTACAACGATGGCCTGATCAAGTTCGGCTGGACCATGACGGGCGCAGCACATGCCGAAGATGCCATTGATGAGGACAACCTGACCCTGGCAGAGCTGATTACCAAGTCCGTCACCATCAGCGTCTCCGCGGACCCTCGTCGCGCCGCCTGCGCCCGGCGTGTTCTGCAAATTGTCGTGCAGAAACCGGAAGTCAAGGCGCACCTGGAAAAGCACAGCCATAGCGAAACCGGCAAATCGAGCAACTTCGTGGTCGCCCAGTGCGAAATGACGCCACAAGGCCTGCCTGCGATGCACATGACCAGCTTCCAGGCCAGCTACGACTCGAAAGTCGAGCGTGAAGGCGCCCTGACCCGCAAGGTCGACAAAACCTCTACCCGCGTTTATCGCGCTTCGCAACAAGGCACGTTCAGCGTTCGTCACTTCGACGCTGCACGTGATCTTGTGAATGAGAAGATCAAAGGCGACCTCGGCGCGTTTCTCGCTATCTGATTAGCGAGGCCGGGTACCAGCGCGCGCTGGTACCCGGTTCTGGTCATCTGCATCCATCAAGGAGCAATGCCACATGGACGATACGAGCCTGGACACCCGAATATTCGAGGAGCGGCTAAGCATCAAGCCTGCGCCCTGGCTGACACTCGATACATGGGAAGATTTGCAGCTATGCCTGCGTTATTCACAAGCAGTGGCCAATGAAAAATACTCGATGGAAACCCAGCCTCAGCAATGGTTCACTGTCGCTCTCGCCACCTTGCAATCACTGAAATTCACCCTGTTCGAACATACTCATAAAACCATCGTGTATGAGCCGCACTTGCTTGCATTAAGCGATGTTTACAGTGGCTATCTACCCCCACCCCGCGAGAAAGGGCCTTGGTTCAAGAGCCTCGACGAAAATGTTCAAGCCGCTCTGCAGTCGGCAGGTACGCGTACCTTCACCGTCATGAACGCCTCTTCACATCTCAGTATCGAAATGGACCATGAAGGGGACCAAGTCCCGGTTGCGATCCTGTTTTATGCCTACTGCATTACCGACCCGATCGAGCCCACCAGAAAGTTGAACCTGATATTCGACCATCTGGGTGCACGCTTCAATGCAGCGGGCTTCGCCCCGCTTCGCAAGGACCTGCAAGCGAGGAACCGCGAAAAACTGAGGGCGATTCTCGAGCGCGAGCTGGATTGAAGCTCACTTTGCACCGCCAGGCCTACGTTCCTCCCGCGGGCACCGCCCAAACCTCAGCTTGTAGCGCCGCGTGAAATACGAAGGCAGTTCAAACCCACACGCAAGGCTGATCTCAGTCACCGACATGTCGGTCTGAGCCAGCAACTGGCGCGCCTTGTCCAGCCGTAACGCGAGATAGAAACTGCTCGGTGTTGCATCAAGGTGCATGCGAAACAAACGCTCCAGTTGACGCCTGGTCACCTTGATCGCGGCAGCCAGATCCAGCGTGCTCAGCGGTGGTTCGATGTGTTTTTCCATTTCGCCAATGGCATGGATCAGCTTCTTGTTGCTGATGCCATAACGCGCACCGATCTGCATGCGCTGGTGGTCCTGGCGCTGACGGATACGACCCAGCACGAACTGCTCGGACACCTTGACCGCCAGTTCGCTGCCGTGGGACTGGGCAATCAAGTACAGCATCAGATCGATCGAGGCCGTTCCGCCGGCACAGGTGATGCGGCTGCGGTCGATCTCGAACAGCTCCTGGGTGGCTTGAAGGCCTGGATAGCGCTCCTTGAATGCCTCAAGGGCCTCCCAATGCAGTGTCGCCCGGTAGCCCTCGAGCAGCCCTGCCTCGGCCAGCACCATCGCGCCCGTATCGATGCCACCGAGCATGACCGCTTCGTGGTTGAGCCGGCGCAGCGCATGCAGCAGTTTGGGTGCGACATTGGCCAGCGGTTCGAAGCCTGCAACCACCAGCAGAATGTTGGCTGGCTCCCCCTCCCCCAGGGCGGCATCGGCATTGATCGACATGCCATTGCTCGCCAGCACCGCCTCACCGTCCAGGCTAAGCACCTGCCACCGATACAACTGCCCACCAAAACGATTGGCAACCCGCAGTGGCTCCACCGCCGAAATGAACCCCATGGCGGAAAAGCCGGGCACCAACAGAAAGGCTATCGTCTCCATCATCCCCTCCTCCACAGAAAACTGGTCGCCCCGGTGCTAATTCCTGTCGCTAGCGTGCGCTTGGGCAAGGTGGCGCCAGCGTAGCGTATTCACACGGTCCGCAGAGGCCGCCCTCAATAACAATATGCACTGCCGATGGAGAGCCACCATGCACAGCTTGATCCGCCGCAGCCTGTTGCCCCTTGCCCTGAGCAGCATCGTCGCCACCCCGCTTTTCGCCGCCGAGCCCGCCGCCTGCAAAAACGTGCGCCTTGGCGTGGTCAACTGGACCGACGTCATTGCCACCAGCGCCATGGCCCAGGTACTGCTCGACGGCCTGGGGTACCAGACCAAACAGACCAGTGCCTCGCAACAGATCATCTTCGCCGGCATACGCGACAAACGCCTGGACATGTTCCTGGGTTACTGGAACCCGATCATGACCCAGACCATCACCCCGTTCGTCGATGCCAACCAGGTCAAAGTGCTGGACAAGCCAAGCCTGGAGGACGC
This sequence comes from Pseudomonas sp. VEM90, assembly GCF_054611535.1. Lineage (NCBI taxonomy): Bacteria > Pseudomonadati > Pseudomonadota > Gammaproteobacteria > Pseudomonadales > Pseudomonadaceae > Pseudomonas > Pseudomonas sp. VEM90. The sequence continues at coordinate 18,484 of NZ_JBTRAR010000015.1, forward strand.
GCGCGCCACCTTGGCCGTGCCGAAATACCTCTACGACAAGGGCTTGAAGACCTTCGCCGACATCCACAAGTTCGAGAAAGAGCTGGGCGGCAAGATCTATGGCATCGAACCGGGTTCCGGCGCCAACACGCAGATCAAGGCAATGATCACCAAGAACCAGTTCGACCTGGGCAAGTTCCAGCTGGTCGAGTCCAGCGAGGCCGGCATGCTCGCCGCCGTCGACCGCGCGGTGCGGCGCAAGGAGGCCGTGGTGTTCTTCGGTTGGGCGCCGCACCCGATGAACGTGAACATCGACATGGCCTACCTGGGTGACAGCCGGGATGCGCTCGGCCCTGACGAAGGCCGTGCGACGGTGTGGACAGTGACGGCGCCGGACTACGCCGAACGCTGCCCCAATGCCCACCGCCTGCTGGCCAACCTTAAGTTCAGCGCCGAGGACGAGAGCCGCATGATGCAGCCACTGCTCGACCACAAGGACGCGCTGGAATCAGCCCGCCAGTGGCTCAAGGACCACCCAGAGGACAAGGCCCGCTGGCTTGAGGGTGTGACCACCTTCGATGGCAAGCCGGCCGCGGACAACCTCAAGCTTACCGCCAACTGACAGGGCCCTTTCGCGGGCACGCCCGCTCCCACAGGTACAGCGCCACACTCGGGATCACATTGATCCTGTGGGAGCGGGCATGCCCGCGAAAAAGCCAACACCGACATTACAAGGAACTGCACCATGAACCACGACGTCATCATCACCTGCGCCCTCACCGGCGCCGGCGACACCGCCTCGAAAAGCCACCTGGTCCCGGTTACCCCCAAGCAGATCGCCGAAGCCGCCGTGGAAGCCGCCAAAGCAGGTGCCACCGTGGTCCACTGCCACGTCCGCGACCCGCAGACCGGCCGTTTCAGCCGCGATGTGGCGCTGTACCGCGAAGTCATGGAGCGTATCCGCGAAGCCGACGTGGACATCATCGTCAACCTCACCGCCGGCATGGGCGGCGACCTGGAAATCGGCCCGGGTGAAACGCCGCTGGCGTTCGGCCCGGGCACCGACCTGATCGGCCCGCTGGAGCGCCTGGCCCATGTCGAAGCACTGTTGCCGGAAATCTGCACCCTCGATTGCGGCACCCTCAATTTCGGTGACGGCAACTCGATCTACGTGTCCACCCCGGCCCAACTGCGCGCCGGCGCCAAGCGCATTACCGAACTGGGGGTGAAGGCCGAGCTGGAAATCTTCGACACCGGCCACCTGTGGTTCGCCAAGCAAATGATGAAGGAAGGCCTGCTCGAAGACCCGTTGTTCCAGCTGTGCCTGGGCATCCCGTGGGGCGCACCGGCCGACACCACCACCATGAAGGCCATGGTCGACAACCTGCCGGCCAACGTCACTTGGGCCGGCTTCGGCATCGGCCGCATGCAGATGCCCATGGCCGCGCAGGCCGTGTTGCTCGGCGGCAATGTGCGGGTGGGCCTGGAAGACAACTTGTATCTGGACCGTGGCGTGCTGGCCAGCAATGGCCAACTGGTGGAACGCGCCAGCGAGATCATCACCCGCATGGGTGGCCGCGTGCTCAGCCCGGCAGAAGGTCGGGAAAAAATGAACCTCAAGCGCCGCTGATCCTTTCAACGATGGCAAATGCGCCGAAGACCCTGTGGGAGCGGGCGTGCCCGCGAAGCAGGCAACGCGATGGATGGCACCGGCCGCGCCGGTGTTCGCGGGCATGCCCGCTCCCACAGGGTTAGCCATGAACCCTGATGACTGTGTTTTACCCTGAGGACTAGCTATGCCCTTTATCACTGAAATCAAAACCTTCGCCGCCCTGGGTAGCGGCGTGATCGGCAGCGGCTGGGTCGCCCGCGCCCTGGCCCATGGCCTGGATGTGGTGGCCTGGGACCCGGCGCCCGGCGCCGAACAGGCACTGCGCAAACGTGTCGCCAACGCCTGGCCGGCACTGGAAAAACAAGGCCTGGCCCCTGGCGCATCGCAAGACCGCCTGAAGTTCGTGGCAACCATCGAGGAATGCGTGCGCAACGCCGATTTCATCCAGGAAAGCGCACCAGAGCGTCTGGACCTCAAGCTCGACCTGCACGCAAAAATCAGCGCCGCAGCCAAGCCTGATGCACTCATCGGCTCAAGCACTTCGGGCCTGTTGCCCAGCGAGTTCTACGAGTCGTCGACTCACCCTGAACGCTGCGTCGTCGGCCACCCGTTCAACCCGGTTTACCTGCTGCCGCTGGTGGAGATCGTCGGCGGTAGCCGCACCTCACCCGAGGCCATTGAAGCTGCCAAAACCATCTACACCGCGCTCGGCATGCGCCCGCTGCATGTGCGCAAGGAAGTGCCAGGCTTCATCGCCGACCGCCTGCTCGAAGCGCTATGGCGCGAGGCCCTGCACCTGGTCAACGACGGGGTTGCCACCACGGGCGAAATCGACGACGCGATTCGCTTCGGCGCAGGCTTGCGCTGGTCGTTCATGGGCACGTTTCTGACCTATACCCTGGCAGGTGGCGATGCCGGCATGCGCCACTTCATGTCACAGTTCGGCCCTGCCCTGAAGCTGCCCTGGACGTACCTGCCAGCACCGGAACTGACCGACAAGCTGATCGACGATGTGGTGAGCGGCACCGCTGAGCAACAGGGCGAGCGCAGCATCGCTGCACTGGAGCGCTACCGTGACGACACCCTGCTGGCGGTACTGGAAGCGGTGAAAACCAGCAAGGCCAGCCACGGCCTGTCATTCAGCGATTAAGGAGGCCACGATGCCCGCTCTGATCACCTACCGCACCACGGTCCAGGAGGACTGGGTCGATTACAACGGGCACCTGCGCGATGCCTTCTACCTGCTGATCTTCAGCTACGCGACCGATGCCCTGATGGAGCGCATTGGCCTGGACGCCGACAGCCGCGGGCAAAGCGGTAATTCACTGTTCACGCTGGAGGCGCATATCAATTATTTGCACGAGGTGAAGCTGGGTACCGAGGTGTGGGTGCAGACGCAGATCATCGGCTTTGATCGCAAGCGTCTTCACGTGTATCACAGCCTGCACCGGGCAGGGTTCGACGAGGTGCTGGCGGCGAGCGAACAGATGTTACTGCACGTGGACCTGGCGGGGCCGCAGTCAGCGCCTTTTGGGCACACGACTGTTTGCCAATTGAACCACTTGGTAGAGCAACAGGAGGGGGCGCCGGCGCCGCAATACATCGGGCGCACCCTAAAACTTCCTTCTTGAATGATCAGGGAGCCGGCGCCAAGGTCTCCATAGATACGAAGCACCCTGGCGCCTTCACTCGCAACTATCAGACAGAACAGAAGCGGACAACCATGACGATCACTCGTATGACACTCTATAGACTGGCCCTATCAGCCTTCTTGTAAATTTGAACCCTTCTGGTTTACCACCGCCAGAATGTACACTCGTGATCAGGAAATCCCCAGAAAAGTTACTTCCCGTATAGCAGCTCTTTACCGTGTATAGAATGTTGGCGAAGCATAATTTTCTCGGAGTCGAACCACTGTAGAAGTCTTTTACCTGAACCCGTACGGGATCGACATCATTATCCCTGCATTCGGTATACCATGAGAGCAGGGCTTGTTCACCCGGCCTCAAGTCAATGAAGCAACCCCGGTTCGACCCGTACAACCACAAACGAACGGGATGGGCAGGGTCCGGATAAAAATTGGCAACAGTGTCCCGATTTTCATTGAAAGTCCGCGCCACATCATTTTTATCTACCGTACCCATAGGAGCCCCTTGATACTGCAACCGCGGGTTTGAATGATAGGGAATGGCGCCATGCGACGTTCGCATCTGCGTATGAAAATTTGGCGCTGTATGCTTGTAGCCATAAGCGTAAGGGGGTAGGGACTCACCTGGATCCTCATCGTTATGAGAGGCCCCCATGTTATGTCCTAATTCGTGGCCTAACGCACCAAAGCAACTAAAGGACGAGAAAGCGGTCTCCTTGGACGCTGGCGTTTTCGCTATACCACAGTAAATACTAAATGTCGAAAGCATTGATACCAGATCGGCGCGCCATTTTTCACGTTCAATGTGGATTTTAGCCCCTAACGGTCTATCAGCTATCATATCGTTGAGCTGAGTCTGTGGAGACTTGCCTGTCTCATCGTAGTCAGAATCGTAAATTCCAGACAGCTCGTACACGGCATCGACTTTGCTATTGATCAAGTATTGGTTGGCGTTCTGTAAAGCTTGAACCAATTCGATCTTGTAACTCGGAAACATGGCCCTCGACTGCTGCGTTGTAACGAATAGCACCCTAATAGTGCTTTTTGGCGACTGAGACGTACTGAGTGACCTATTTTTTGCCTGCGCTTGCACAGGAACAGCTATCGGCGCTGCTTCTGGTGGTAATTTTGATTCATCAACCTTGACCAAGACTTGCTGGCCTTTGCCAACCGCCGTTAACCGGTAGAGCTGCCCATCCACCCGAATATCCCCAACGACCAGGTTGCCGTCGCTCACCAACGAAACCCAGTTGAGCGGATCCATATCGATTTCCGCGGGTGAGGGGTAGAGTTGTCTGCGATTGGAAGGCATATCGCCAACCCATCCTAGCATTCCCGAAGCAACACTATCGCTTCTTGACAACTTGAAACTCACCGTTCGGCCGTCAGTCAGAGGCATTGATAGAATCGCCGTATCTTTCGATACAAGCCCAGGCTTGACCTGCACTTCTTTAACTTCAGCGTCTTCTGCCACACTCAACAAAAGCTTCAAATACTGGTCAGTACCCGATTGCCGCTCAAGGGCGGCGAGGTTCTGGTCTGGCTTGATCTGAAACAGCGTATCCGCCGAACTGTCGAGATAGTTTTTAGGGTCCGAATCTGTGCATCCTGCAAAAAGAAACACAGCACCAAGCAAGCAGAATTTCAATTGTTTCCGGTTCATGTTCATGCTCCAGATATCGGAGCTTTACTGGACCACGGGCATCGATTCCCAACAACTGACATAAATAACAGTTGCAAAAAAATAACCCCGGAAAGCCGTGAGCTACCGGGGCCAAGAGCGAGCAACATCCACTGCGTGTGAGCGAGGGTGACCAAACCCTCTGTACCGTGAATGGCTTCAGTGTGCGTGCTTGCCTGGCAGGGGATTTAGTCGTAAACGACCTGTTCTTAGCCAAAGCAGCCATGGCGACATTCTGTCCTTGCGAGGCTGTCGCGCACGTCACAGAATCGGTCGTAAATCACAGCAGCACTCTCTTAGCGATAAAAGGGACAACAGCCATGATGCATGCGGATTTGATTGATCAGGACGACCTCGCCGGCCATTTGCGCGCGCGCGGTTTCGATATTCCTGCCGGGGCCAGTGCCGAACAGGCGTGTGAAGCGGTGGTTCGTGGGCTGACCGAGCCCAATGCGCGGGCGCTGAAGGGGATGGTGGAGCAGATGTACACCGGTAGTGCGACGATCCTGCCTGCGGTGCGCCAAGCCATCGACAAGCAACTGTTGCCAGCGTTGGCGCAGTTCAACAAACGCGCGTAATTCTTTTACCCAGGCCCGGCCCCTTCGCGGGACAAGCCCGCCCCCACAGATCACCGCTGGCTCAAGCTCAGCGGGTGACCTGTGGGGGCGGGCTTGTCCCGCGAAAAAGTCGACTCGGTATCAGAGCCTTACACTGGCAAATGTCGACTCGTTGCGCGCTTGGCTCAGGGCCGCCATCGGCCCGCTGTGCGGCGACAGGGTCATGGCCTGCGGAATCGGCATCATGGCCACCTGCTGCGCGGTGTTGGAGCCCACGCGCTCGTCACGCGGCGGAATGCCAAAGTACTCGCGATAGCACTTGGAGAAGTGCGGGGTCGACACGAAGCCGCACACCGATGCCACTTCGATGATCGACATCGGCGTCTGCTTCAGCAACTGCCGCGCACGGATCAGGCGCAACTTCAGGTAGTAGCGCGACGGCGAGCAGTGCAGGTACTTCTGGAACAGGCGCTCCAGCTGGCGTCGCGAAACCGACACATACACCGCCAGTTCGTCCAGGTCGATCGGTTCCTCCAGATTGGCCTCCATCAGCGCGACGATTTCCTGCAACTTCGGCTGGTTGGTGCCAAGCATGTGCTTGAGCGGCACACGCTGGTGGTCCTGCTCGTTGCGAATACGCTCGTAGACGAACATCTCGGAGATCGCCGCCGACAGCTCGCGGCCGTGATCACGGCTGATCAGGTGCAGCATCATGTCCAGCGGCGCGGTGCCACCGGAGCTGGTGAAGCGGTTGCGGTCAAGGGTGAACAGACGGGTGCTCATGTTCACCCGCGGGAAGGCTTCCTGCATTGCGGCCAGGCATTCCCAGTGCACGCTGCAATCGAAGCCATCGAGCAGGCCAGCGCAGGCCAGTGCCCAACTGCCGGTGCACACGGCGCCCAACCTGCGCGACTGACGGGCCTGGGCTTGCAACCAGGTGACGTGCTCACGGGTGACGGAACGCTGGATGCCAACACCACCACAGACAATCACGGTGTCGATGGGCGGAGCATTGCTGATTGCGGCATCCGGTGTGATTTGCAGGCCATCGCTGGCCCACACCTGACCGCCATCGACCGTCAGCGTGTGCCAGCGATACAGCTCGCGGCCAGACAGCTGGTTGGCCATACGCAGCGGCTCGACTGCCGAGGCCAGGGAAATCAGGGTGAAATTGTCCAATAGAAGAAACCCGATGGACTGGGGTGTTGTGCGGTTCTGGGTTGGATTCCCGGAGTTGTACGACGTCATCGCGATTTCTCCTCACACAAATGCAGGGTGTGCCTCAGGCGGGCACTTACTTCTTGTTATGACCCCTCGGTCATTTTCCGGGGGTAGGCTTGCCAATCTCAACGCAAACGCCGTGCCTAAACTTGAACGGCCATCCAAAAAAACCTGAAAACGACGCCTTTATTGGGCATTTCAAGTACTTGCAACGTGTTGGCCAATCGTCCAGAACAGGCGAGCTAGCGCATTGCCTGTAACGGTTGAGCAGTTTAGTGACACGCGCCGCGTGGGTTTCCCAGAAGCGACACCCTTAAGTGTCACCGACAACGCCAACACTGATCGCGACATCCGACGAACGGTAGACGGGGCGCTCATCACTGCACCATAAAGAGGCATTGGCGGTTGTGTTGCACCCGCATCAGCCTCCAGTGCGTCTTCGCGGGCAAGCCCGCGAAGATGCCCTGGAGATCAGATCTGCAAATCAGCACTCGATAGCGCTGACCGCCAGGCCGCCGCGCGAGGTCTCTTTGTACTTGTCGTGCATATCGGCCCCGGTATCACGCATGGTGCGAATTACCTGGTCGAGGGAGATGAAGTGCTCACCATCACCACGCAACGCCATCTGCACCGCGTTGATGGCCTTCACCGCAGCAATTGCGTTGCGCTCGATGCAGGGCACTTGCACCAACCCGCCAACCGGGTCGCAGGTCAGGCCAAGGTTGTGTTCCAGGGCAATTTCAGCGGCGTTCTCAACCTGTGGCGGGGTGGCACCAAGCACTTCGGCAAGACCCGCTGCTGCCATCGCGCAGGCCGAGCCGACTTCCCCCTGGCAGCCCACTTCGGCACCAGAGATCGAGGCGTTCTTCTTGCACAGGATGCCCACGGCGGCGGCGGCCAGGAAGTAATCGACAACGCTGGATTCATCAACCGCATCGCTGAATCGCATGTAGTAATGCAGCACCGCCGGGATGATACCCGCCGCGCCGTTGGTAGGCGCGGTCACCATGCGCCCACCGGCGGCGTTTTCTTCATTGACCGCCAAGGCGAACAGGTTGACCCATTCCATGGCACTCATGGTCGAGCCGATCACGTTGGGCTTGCCGATTTCCTGCAGGCTGCGGTGCAGCTTGGCGGCGCGGCGGCGCACGTTAAGCCCGCCGGGTAGCGTGCCCTCGTACTTGAGGCCGTTGTTGACGCATTCCTGCATGGCCTCCCAGAGCTTGTGCAGGCCAGCGCGAATTTCTTCCTCGCTGCGCCAGACCTTCTCGTTGGCCATCATCAATTGCGACACGCTGAGGTCGTTTTGCTTGCACAGGCGCAGCAGTTCGGCGGCGCTGTTGAAGTCGTACGGCAGCACCGTCTGGTCAGCATCCAGCACACCGCTGGCGGCTTGGGCTGCATCGACCACAAAGCCGCCGCCCACGGAGTAATAGGTGTCGCGGTGCAACTCGCCCTGCTCGCCTTCGGCAATCAGGGTCATGGCGTTGGGGTGATACGGCAGGTTCTCGTCCAGCAGCAGCATGTCGCGGGCCCAGACGAACTCGATGGGCAAGCGGCTATCCAGTTGCAGGGTGTTGGTTTCGCGCAGGTCGGCGATACGCGGCACGATCTGGGTCGGGTCAATGGCGTCAGGCCACTCGCCCATCAGGCCCATGATGGTGGCGTTGTCGGTGCCATGACCGATACCGGTGGCCGACAGCGAGCCATACAGGCGCACTTCGATCCGTTTTACACGTTCCAGCTCGCCGCGTTCTCGCAGGCCCTGTACGAACAGGGCGCCAGCACGCATGGGGCCGACGGTGTGGGAGCTGGAGGGCCCGACACCGATCTTGAACAGGTCGAACACGCTGATGGCCATTGTCGAATCACCTCTTGCTGGGCTTGTCTCTGCGCGCCATGCGCAGGGCGGGGTAGCTGCTAGGCTCAAACAGCGGGCCGCCTTGAATGCCAGCATCATCGGGCTTTTACCGCCCACCTCGCCGTCTGCAACCGACGTACTTTTGTCCAGCAGCGCCGCACTGTTTTCAGCCAAGGCACTGTGCCCACCACGCCGTTTTCCAGCGGCCTGGTGACGCAAAAATGCGTGTGAGGGGGTGGAAAAATCCATAAGCGACATCGCCCATACTGGATACGACCCGTTCCGTACTGGATACGACCCCACCAGTAGGCGATTGCCCGGCGCTGGAGGATTATCGAAAGCGACTCGTAAAGCACGGCCACGCATCCTGCCCTCTGCAGGCCTGGTCGACCGGACCCTCAGAAAGCCCGGCGACCCACGCGAACCCGAAGACAATATCTCAGGAGTCCATCCATGAAAGGTTCACCCTCGCTGTTGCTGGTTGCGCTGCTGTCCGCGCCATTGCTGGCCCAGGCAGCCGAACCCGAGCAGTGTCAGACTGTACGCTTCTCCGATGTCGGCTGGACCGACATCACAGTCACGACCGCGACCACCAGCGTTGTGCTCGAAGCCCTGGGTTACAAGACCCACACCACCATGATCTCGGTACCGGTGACCTACAAGTCGCTGGCCACCGGCAAGGACCTGGACGTGTTTCTCGGCAACTGGATGCCGACCATGGAAAACGACATCAAGCAGTACCGCGATGCCGGCACGGTAGAAACCGTGCGCGCCAACCTGGAAAACGCCAAGTACACCCTGGCAGTCCCCCAGGCGCTGTATGACAAGGGCCTGAAGGATTTCAGCGACATCCCCAAGTTCAAGAAGGAACTGAACGGCAAGATCTACGGCATAGAACCTGGTAACGACGGCAACCGCACCATCCAGAGCATGATCGACAAGAACGCCTTTGGCTTGAAGGACGCCGGTTTCAAGATCGTGCAGTCCAGCGAGGCGGGCATGCTGTCGCAGGTTGACCGCGCGCAGAAACGCGGCGAGGCAATGGTGTTCCTGGGCTGGGAACCACACCCGATGAACACCCGCTTCAAGATGCAGTACCTGACCGGCGGGGACGAATTCTTCGGCCCTGACTTCGGCAAGGCCACCGTGCTGACGAACACCCGCAAGGGGTATACGCAGGAATGCAGCAACGTTGGCCAACTGCTTAAAAACCTGTCGTTCGAGCTCAAGGATGAAAGCACCATGATGGGCTATGTCCTGGACGACAAGATGAAACCCGAAGCCGCCGCCAGGAAATGGATCAAGGACAACCCAGGCAAGCTGGATGCCTGGCTGGCCGGCGTTACCACCTTTGATGGCAAACCCGGCCTGGAGGCGGCCAAGGCCAAGCTTACGCAATAACGAACTACGCAGTAGCGCTACCTCGGGGCAGGACCGTGCCTGCCTCGGGTTGATTTCAATCTATGCAGGTGGAAGCTCGCTATCATGCTTATCGATCAGAAAATACCCTTGGGCCAGTACATCGCGTCGTTCGTCGAATGGCTGACCCAGCATGGCGCGAATTACTTCGACGCCATCGCGCAAGGCCTGGAGTTCATGATCTACGGGGTCACCAATACCCTTACCTGGTTCAACCCGCTCGTTCTCATCGCCCTGTTCGCCGCCCTGGCGCACCTGATCCAGCGCAAGTGGGCGCTGACCGCGTTCGTTGCCCTGTCGTTCCTGCTGATCCTCAACCTGGGTTACTGGCAGGAAACCATGGAAACCCTGGCGCAGGTCACCTTCGCCACGGTGGTGTGTGTGTTGATCGGCGTGCCACTGGGCATCCTCGCCGCGCACAAACCGATGTTCTATACCGCCATGCGCCCAGTGCTCGACCTGATGCAGACGGTACCCACCTTCGTTTACCTGATCCCTACCCTGACCCTGTTCGGCCTGGGCGTGGTACCGGGGCTGATCTCCACCGTGGTGTTCGCCATTGCCGCGCCCATCCGCCTGACCTACCTGGGTATCTGCGACGTGCCGCAAGAATTGATGGACGCCGGCAAGGCCTTTGGCTGCTCGCGTCGCCAGCTTCTTACCCGTATCGAACTGCCGCACGCGATGCCAAGCATCGCCGCCGGTGTCACTCAATGCATCATGCTGTCGCTGTCGATGGTGGTAATTGCCGCTCTGGTCGGCGCTGACGGCCTGGGCAAACCTGTGGTCAACGCACTGAACACCGCCGATATCTCCTTGGGCTTCGAAGCGGGCCTGGCGATCGTGCTGCTGGCAATCATGCTCGACCGTATCTGCAAGCAACCGGAACTGCCGGTAAGGGGTGAGGCATGAGCATCATTCGTTTCGAAGACGTCGACGTCATCTTCTCCAACAAGCCGCGCGAGGCACTGTCGCTGCTGGACCAAGGCCAGACCCGCGAGCAGATCCTCAAGCAGACCGGCCTGGTGGTGGGTGTCGAGAAGGCCAATCTCGATATCAACAAAGGCGAGATCTGCGTGCTGATGGGCTTGTCCGGCTCGGGCAAGTCGAGCCTGCTGCGCTGCATCAACGGCCTCAACACCGTCAGCCGCGGCAAGTTGTTCGTCGAGCACGAAGGCAAGCACATCGACATTGCCAACTGCTCCGCGGCCGAGCTGAAGATGATGCGTACCAAGCGCATTGCCATGGTGTTCCAGAAATTTGCCCTGATGCCCTGGCTGACGGTGCGCGAGAACATCAGCTTTGGCCTGGAAATGCAGGGTCGTCCGGAAAAGGAACGGCGCAAGCTGGTCGACGAGAAGCTCGAGCTGGTGGGCCTGACCCAGTGGCGCAACAAGAGGCCGGATGAGCTTTCTGGCGGCATGCAACAGCGCGTGGGCCTGGCCCGGGCGCTGGCGATGGATGCCGACATCTTGCTGATGGACGAACCGTTCTCGGCCCTGGATCCACTGATCCGCCAAGGCCTGCAAGATGAGCTGCTTGGCCTGCAGGCCAAGTTGAGCAAAACCATCGTGTTCGTCAGCCACGACCTGGACGAGGCGCTGAAACTGGGTACCCGCATTGCGATCATGAAAGACGGGCGGATCATCCAGTACAGCAAGCCGGAGGAGATCGTGCTGAACCCGGCCGACGAATACGTGCGCACCTTCGTCGCCCATACCAACCCGCTGAACGTGCTGTGCGGCCGCAGCCTGATGCGCAGCCTGGACAACTGCAAACGGGTCAATGGCTCGGTGTGCCTGGATCCAGGTATCGATTCGTGGCTGGACCTTGGCGAAGGCGGCGCGCTCAAGCGTGCACGCCAGGGCCAGAACGGTCTGGACATGCAGAAATGGGCACCGGGGCAAGACGTGGAGCTGCTGGAACGCAGGCCGACCGTGGTGCACGCCGACATCGGCATGCGTGATGCGCTGCAGATTCGTTATCAAACCGGCAACAAGCTGGTGTTGCAGGATAACGACAAGGTAGTGGGGATTCTCGGGGATACCGAGCTTTACCACGCGCTGCTCGGCAAGACCCTCGGCTGAGGCAGTTGGGGCCGCTTCGCGGCCCTTCGCGGGCACGCCCGCTCCCACAGGTTTGCTGAGATCTCTGTGGGAGCGGGCGTGCCCGCGAAGGGCTGCAAAGCAGCCCCGATCAATGGATCAGCGAACGACAATCCCGCGCGAAGCCATGTAGGCCTTGGCCTCAGGCACGGTGTATTCGCCAAAGTGGAAGATGCTGGCTGCCAGCACCGCGCTGGCGTGCCCTTCCAGAATGCCGTCTGCCAGGTGCTGCAGGTTACCCACACCCCCCGAGGCAATCACCGGAATGCCCAGCGCATCACTGATAGCGCGGGTGACCCCTAGGTCGAAGCCGTTCTTCATGCCGTCCTGGTCCATGCTGGTCAGCAGGATCTCGCCAGCGCCCAGGCCTTCCATCTTCTTCGCCCACTCGACTGCATCCAGCCCGGTCGGCTTGCGCCCGCCGTGAGTGAAAATCTCCCAGCGCGGCACTTCACCTGGCCCGGACACTTTCTTGGCATCGATGGCGACAACGATGCACTGCGAACCGAATCGGTCCGCCGCCTCGCCGACAAACTCTGGGTTGAACACCGCGGCGGTGTTGATCGAGACCTTGTCGGCACCGGCGTTGAGCAGGTTGCGGATGTCCTGCACGGTACGCACGCCACCCCCTACCGTCAGCGGGATGAACACCTGGCTGGCCATGCGCTCGACGGTATGCAGTGTGGTGTCGCGGCCATCGACGCTGGCGGTGATGTCGAGAAAGGTGATTTCGTCGGCACCTTGCTCGTCGTAGCGACGGGCGATTTCCACCGGGTCGCCGGCGTCACGGATGTTCTCGAACTTGACGCCCTTGACCACCCGGCCGTTGTCCACGTCCAGGCAAGGGATAATGCGCTTGGCCAGTGCCATGGTTCAGTCCTCAGCCTTGGTAGTTGTCACAGAAGGCCTGGGCCTCAGCGACATCCAGGGTGCCTTCGTAGATGGCACGGCCAGTGATGGCGCCGATGATGCCCGGGGCCTTGGCGTCCAGCAGGGCCTTGATGTCGCCCAGGTTGTGAATGCCACCCGAGGCGATCACCGGGATACGGGTGGCTTCAGCCAGTGCCTTGGTGAAGGGCACGTTGCAGCCCTGCATCATGCCGTCCTTGGCGATGTCGGTGTAGACGATCGCCGAGACGCCATCGGCCTCGAAACGCTTGGCCAGGTCGATGACCTGCACCGAGCTGACTTCGGCCCAACCGTCGGTGGCGACGAAGCCGTCCTTGGCGTCCAGGCCGACGATGACCTTGCCCGGGAAGGCTTTGCACGCTTCAGCGACGAACTCGGGCTGCTTGACGGCCTTGGTGCCGATGATCACGTAGCTGACGCCAGCCTTGACGTAGTGTTCGATGGTTTCCAGCGAACGGATACCGCCGCCGATCTGGATCGGCAGGTTCGGGTAGCGTTTGGCGATGGCGGTAACCACTTCACCATTGACCGGCTGGCCTTCGAAGGCGCCGTTGAGGTCGACCAGGTGCAGGCGGCGGCAACCACCCTCGACCCACTTGGCAGCCATGCTCACCGGGTCGTCGGAAAATACCGTAGAGTCTTCCATGCGGCCCTGGCGCAGGCGCACGCAAGCACCGTCCTTCAGATCGATAGCGGGGATAATCAGCATCTTGGGAACCTGTCTATTTGTTGGGTTTCAGGGCTTCTCGAGTGCCCACAGGTCGCTTTCGATGCTCTCGAACCGCTCCTTGAGGTGCAGCTGAACATCGGCAATCGCCCTGTTGTAGTAATGGGGTGCAATCTCTTTGCTGAACAGCTCGAGGACCTCGGCCACCTCGAATGACCCCAACTGCAGTTCGAAGCGGTCTTCGAGGAAGCGCTTCAAGGTGTCGAGCGCTTCGCGCTCCTGCTCGGGGGCAAGGGTGATGCTCGGGGCCTTGGTCTTCGACCTGCTCATTTACCAGCGTCCGTCCCAGGCAATGAAGTTCTGCAGCAGCTGCAGGCCATGGGTATGGCTCTTCTCCGGGTGGAACTGCACGGCAAAACGCGAACCGTCGGCCAGCGCTGCGGCAAAGTCGACGCCATAGTGACCGCGCCCCACCACCTGGCCCGGTTTGCCGGCATTGATGTAGTAGCTGTGCACGAAGTAAAAACGTGCGCGGTCAGGGATGTCGTGCCACAGCGGGTGGTCGATGGTCTGGGCGACTTCGTTCCAGCCCATGTGCGGCACCTTAAGGTGCTCGCCGTCTTCTTGCAGGTCTTTGCCGAAAAAACGCACCTGGCCAGGGAACAGGCCGATGCAGTCGACGCCGGTGTTTTCCTCACTGTGCTCGAGCAGCGCCTGCATACCGACGCAGATGCCGAGGAACGGGCGGTCCTGGCTGACTTCGCGCACCAGGCTGTCGAAGCCCAGGCGGCGGATCTCGGCCATGCAGTCGCGAATCGCGCCCACGCCCGGGAACACCACACGGTCGGCTTCGCGGATCACTGAGGCATCGCTGGTAACCAGCACTTTACCGGCACCTACGTGCTCAAGTGCCTTGGCCACCGAGTGCAGGTTACCCATGCCATAGTCGATTACGGCTACCGTTTGCATTTACAGGCACCCTTTGGTGGAAGGCATCTGCCCGGCCATACGCTCGTCGAGGGTGATGGCCATGCGCAGGGCGCGGCCGAAAGCCTTGAATACGGTTTCGATCTGGTGGTGGGTGTTGTGACCACGCAGGTTGTCGATGTGCAGGGTTACCAGGGCGTGGTTGACGAAGCCCTGGAAAAACTCCTGGAACAGGTCGACATCGAAGCCGCCAACGCTGGCACGGGTATACGGCACATGCATCTGCAGGCCTGGGCGGCCAGAGAAGTCGATGACCACGCGTGACAGCGCTTCGTCCAGCGGCACGTAGGCGTGGCCGTAGCGGAAGATACCTTTCTTGTCACCGATGGCTTGGGCGAATGCCATGCCCAGGGTGATGCCGACGTCTTCGACGGTATGGTGATCGTCGATATGCGTGTCACCCTTGCACTCGATATCCAGATCGATCAGCCCATGGCGGGCGATCTGGTCCAGCATGTGTTCAAGGAAGGGCACACCGATATCGAATCGGGCCTTGCCACTGCCATCGAGGTTGATCGAGCACTTGACCTGGGTTTCCAGGGTATTGCGCTCGACGGAAGCCTTACGTTCAACCATCACCAGCTCCGCAAAATCATTGGGCGAAAAGGGGTTCATTATAGGCCCAGAACGCGCCAGCTTGAAACGCGGATGACATATGGCAAAGCCAGGATTTATGCGGACTGGATACCGCTACAGGTCTATACAACCACAACGGCCCGCTCCTGCATCTGCGAAAGGGGCGCAACGCGCGCCCCTGCTGATCAATGGAACAGCACAGCGGTCTTTTGCAAGGTCACCCAGACACCCCAGGCCAACGGCACAACCACCACCGCCCAAGCCAGCAGCACCAGTGGCAGGCTGCCTGGCGCCGCTTTCCACTCCAGCGACCGCGCCCCATCGGCGCCCTTGTCATGGCTCAACGCGCGCTCGGCCGCCAGTTCGGCATCACTCATGAAGTGCTTGTCGGCCACCGGGCGCACCAGCATGTTGCAGATAAAGCCCAGCACCAGCAGACCCGCGAGAATGTACAAGGTCATGTCATAAGCCGCTGCCCGCTCCACACCTGCCGCCAGTTGATACTCGCGCAGGTAGGTGATCAGCACCGGCCCCAGCACCCCCGCTGCCGCCCAAGCGGTCAGCAGGCGACCATGGATGGCACCCACCATCTGCGTGCCGAACAGGTCAGCCAGGTAGGCCGGCACCGTTGCAAAGCCACCGCCATACATCGACAGAATGATGCAGAACGCGGCCACGAAAAGTGCCACGTTGCCCAGGTGCCCCATGTTCGGCACCAGGCTGTACAAGCCCACACCCAAGGCGAAGAAGGCAAAGTAGGTGTTCTTGCGGCCTATGTAGTCGGAGAACGATGCCCAGAAGAACCGGCCGCCAA
Organism: Pseudomonas sp. VEM90; assembly: GCF_054611535.1. Lineage (NCBI taxonomy): Bacteria > Pseudomonadati > Pseudomonadota > Gammaproteobacteria > Pseudomonadales > Pseudomonadaceae > Pseudomonas > Pseudomonas sp. VEM90. Next base: position 34,520 of record NZ_JBTRAR010000015.1, read on the forward strand.
TGTTGAACAGGCTCAGCAGGCCGGTAAAGCCGGCGGCGATCGCGGCAATTTGCGCCAACTGCGCAGTGCTCAGCTGGCTGAAGGTCAGTTCGTTGCCCAGTAATTTACCGGCGAACACTTCCTGCAGCAGCGGCGAAGCCATACCGATAATGCCGATGCCCGCCGACACGTTCAGGCACAGCACCAGCCAGATCAGTGCGAACTGCGGAGTCTTCCAGGCCACACTGACGTGCACGTGGCGGTCGGTGACCATGGCGTTACTGGCATTCTTCAACGGTGCAGCCCAACCTTCAGGCTTCCAGCCGGTCGGAGGTACGCGATACGCCAGTGCGCCAGCGGTCATGAACACGAAGTAGATCGCCGCCATGGCGACAAAACTCTGCCATACGCCAACTTCGTGCTCATTGCCAAAATGCCCCATAAGCGCGGTGGCCAGCGGCGCCCCTACCATGGCCCCGCCGCCGAAGCCCATGATCGCCATACCGGTGGCCATGCCGCGTTTGTCCGGGAACCACTTGATCAAGGTCGATACCGGCGAGATGTAGCCCAGGCCCAGGCCGATACCGCCGATTACGCCGGAGCCAAGCCACATCAGCCACAGCTGATGGGTTTTCACACCTATCGCCGAAAGCAGCATGCCACCGCACCAGCACAAGGCCGAGACCAGGCCAGCCTTGCGCGGGCCGGCGTGCTCCAGCCAACCGCCCAGCACCGCCGCCGAGCAGCCGAGGAATACGAAGAACAGGGTGTAGATCCAGCTCAGCATCGAGATTGGCCAGTCGCATTCGGCGCTGAACATTCGGGCCATGAAGCCCATGTCTGCCGCACAGGCGACGGGGGCGGTGATCCCAAGGGCTTGCGACAAAGGCAGCCAGAATACCGAAAAGCCGTAGGCCATACCGATGCACAGATGAATGGCCAGGGCGGCTGGCGGAACCAGCCAGCGGTTGAAGCCTGGGCGGGCGATTATGCGTTCCTTCGACAGAAAGCCTGGCGCACTGGCCGAGGTTCCCGTCGCGACAGTACTGGTCATGGATCTGATCCTTGTTATTGGGAGGGTGCTCGCGAAGCGGCGCAAGGGTAGCAGCATCAAGCAGCATGAAAGCAATCTGCCATCGTTCAATTTTGCCTGACTGAAACGGTCATGTTCCCGGCACCCGCTCAATACTAGGCTGTCGAAAGCCGTACGATCTGATACAGGCGTAGGAATTTCCTACATCTCTAGTCGTACAAGCAGGGGTAACCGCTACAGCGTTATACTCTGCCGCCTGAACTCACTAACGGACTAAAAGGACTCGCCCATGAAAGCGTTCGGCAAAATCCTGGGACTGGGGCTTCTCGGGTTACTGCTGATCATCGTGGCGCTGGGCTTCGCCCTGACCCACCTCTTTGATCCCAACGACTACAAAGACGAGATTCGCCAGCTGGCACGCGACAAGGCTCACATCGAACTGACCCTCAACGGTGACATCGGCTGGAGCCTGTTCCCATGGCTGGGCCTGGAGCTGCACGAAGCCAGCATCGCTACCTTGAACAACCCCAAGGAGCCGTTCGCCGACCTGCAGATGCTTGGGCTTTCGGTCCGTGTGCTGCCGCTGCTGCGCCGCGAAGTGCAAATGAGCGACGTACGTGTCGAAGGCCTGAACCTGACCCTGACGCGTGACGAACAGGGCCATGGCAACTGGGAAGACATCGGCAAGCCGCTGCCCGCGCAGAACGGCGCAAGCACCGATGCATCCGCACAGGCTCCTGCCGAGCAGAAGCCTGCGACCGCCGAAAGCAACGACCGCGCCATCAAGCTGGACATCGACAGCCTGACCGTGAACAACGCCCGCGTGCAGTACACCGATGCCAAGACCGGCCACAGCTACAGCGCCGAAAGCATCCAGCTGAGCACCGGCCCGATCCATGAAGGCGCAAACATCCCGCTCAAGGCCAGTGCCTTCATCAGCGCCAGCCAGCCGAGCATCAAGGCCCGTACCGAGTTGGCCGGCGAATTGCGCTTCGACCGCAAACTCAAGCGCTACAACTTCGAAGACATGCGCCTGTCGGGCGAAACCTCGGGGGAGCCTACCGGCGGCAAGACCGTGACCTTCGCCGCCCAAGGCCAATTGCTGGTCGACCTGGCCGCCAATGTCGCCTCGTGGAACGGCCTGAAAGTCTCGGCCAACCAACTGCGCGCCCTCGGGGAGCTGAACCTGCGCGATCTGGACAAGGCACCCCAGCTGAGCGGCGGCCTGTCCATCGCCCAGTTCAACCTGCGCGCCTTCCTTGAAAGCATTGGTCGCCCGCTGCCGGCCACCAACGATCCGGCCGCCTTCGCCAAGCTGGAGTTGGTCACTCGCCTGCAGGGCACGCCCAGCAGCCTGGCCCTGGAAGACCTGGCAGTGAAGCTGGACGACAGCACCTTCAGCGGCCGCGTGGCCGTCGAAGATTTCGCCAAACAAGCCCTGCGCCTGCAGCTTAAGGGCGACACCTTCGACGCCGACCGCTACCTGCCGGCCAAGAGCGAAGAGGCCAAGGGCGCCACCGCTGCGCGCCAGGCCGAGGTCAAGCAACAAGAGGCCAGCGCCGTAGCCAGTGCCGGCACCACACCACTGCCCAACGCCCCAACGCAAGTGGCCTGGAGCGACGACAAACTGCTGCCGATCGACCGGCTGCGCGCCCTCGACCTGCAGGCTGACCTGGCCTTCGGCTCGTTGACCCTGGACAAGCTGCCGATCGAAGGCGCCCAGCTCAAGGCCGTTGGCCAAGGCGGCCTGCTGACCCTGCAAACCCTGCGCGGAGAGCTGTACAACGGCACCTTCGAAGCCAAGGGCACGGTCGACGTACGCCCTGCCGTGCCACAGCTGGGTGTGAGCACCAACATCCAGCGGGTGCCGGTGGAGCACTTCATCAAGACCGAAGGCAAGGAACAGACACCACCGGTCAAGGGCCTGCTGACCCTGACCAGTGACATGACAGCCACCGGTAACAGCCAGAAGGCACTGGTCGACACCCTGAACGGCAGCGCAAACTTCACCATCAACGACGGCGTGCTGGTCAATGCCAACCTGGAACAGCAGCTGTGCCAGGCCATCGCCACGCTCAATCGCAAGACGCTGAGCAGCGAGCCACGTGGCAAGGACACCCCGTTCCAGGAACTGCGCGGCAGCCTGGTGGTGCGCAATGGCGTCGCCAGCAACCCGGACCTCAAGGCGCGCATCCCAGGCCTGACCGTCAACGGCCATGGTGACCTCGACCTGCGCGTGCTGGGCATGGACTACAACATCGGCGTAATCGTCGAAGGCGACCAGCGTGCCATGCCGGACCCGGCTTGCCAGGTCAACGAACGTTATGTGGGTGTTGAAGTGCCCCTGCGCTGCCGTGGCCCGCTGGAACTCGGCGCGAAGGCCTGCCGCCTGGACCAGAACGGCCTGGGCAAGGTTGCCGCCAAGCTGGCCGGCAACCGCCTGAAAGACAAGATCGATGAAAAACTTGATGAAAAACTTGGAGACAAAGTGAGCCCGGAACTGAAAGACGCGCTCAAGGGGCTGTTCAACCGATGAGCCCCGAGCAGTTCTCCAGCGCTGTGCTGGACTGGTATGACGAGCACGGCCGGCACGACCTGCCCTGGCAACAGGGCATCACGCCGTACCGCGTGTGGGTGTCGGAAATCATGTTGCAGCAGACTCAGGTCAGCACCGTGCTCAACTACTTCGACCGCTTCATGCAGGCCCTGCCAACCGTGCAAGCCCTGGCCGAGGCACCGGAGGACGAAGTGCTGCACCTGTGGACGGGCCTGGGCTACTACACCCGCGCACGCAACCTGCAAAAAGCCGCCAAGGTCGTCGTCGAGCAACATGGCGGCGAATTCCCGCGCAGTGTCGAGCAGCTTACCGAGCTGCCCGGCATCGGCCGCTCGACTGCCGGCGCGATCGCCAGCATCAGCATGGGCATCCGCGCACCGATCCTCGACGGCAACGTCAAGCGCGTGCTGGCACGCTACACCGCCCAGGCCGGCTACCCCGGCGAACCCAAAGTTGCCAACCAGCTATGGGCCACCGCCGAGCGTTTCACCCCGCAACAACGCGCCAACCACTACACCCAGGCGATGATGGACATGGGCGCCACGCTGTGCACGCGCAGCAAGCCCAGCTGCCTGATCTGCCCGTTGCAGCGCGGCTGCGAAGCGCACCTGCACGGCGAAGAAACCCGCTACCCCGAGCCCAAACCGCGCAAGGCGTTACCGCAACGGCGCACACTGATGCCACTGCTGGCCAACCACGAAGGCGCCATCCTGCTTTACCGCCGTCCTTCCAGCGGCCTGTGGGGTGGTTTGTGGAGCCTCCCGGAACTGGACGACATCGCCCAACTCGACGACCTGGCCTACCAGCATGGCCTGCGCCTGGCTGGCCGCCACGCCATGGACGGCCTGACCCATACCTTCAGCCACTTCCAGCTGGCAATCGAACCCTGGCTAGTACGCGTCGACCCGGTCGGCGAGCACGTGGCCGAGGCCGACTGGCTCTGGTATAACCTCGCCACCCCGCCGCGTCTGGGCCTCGCCGCCCCGGTGAAAAAGCTGCTTGAACGCGCGACCGACGAACTGATTGCAGGAGACGCCCGATGACTCGCACCGTGATGTGCCGCAAGTACCAAGAAGAACTACCCGGCCTGGAACGCCCGCCCTACCCCGGCGCCAAGGGCCAGGACATCTTCGAACACATCTCGCAGAAAGCCTGGGCCGACTGGCAGAAGCACCAGACCATGCTGATCAACGAAAAGCGCCTGAACATGATGAACGCCGAGGACCGCAAATTCCTCCAGGCCGAAATGGACAAGTTTTTCGCCGGCGAAGAATACGCCCAGGCCGAAGGCTACGTTCCACCGGCCGAATGACCCCAAAAATCGTAAGCGACGGAATTAATTTAAAATTTTTTCAAAAAGTCGTTGACGAGCGGTCCGGAAATCTATTTAATTCACCTCGTCGCCCAGATAGCTCAGTCGGTAGAGCAGAGGATTGAAAATCCTCGTGTCGGCGGTTCGACTCCGTCTCTGGGCACCACCTTCAAGCTTCTGGTGGTTGCAAAGTTACCCGAAGCGACAACAAGAAACCCGCCTAGTGCGGGTTTTTTGTTGCCTGTGATTTTTTAACTTCACGCGGCTTCGAAGAACACCCGATTTCACAACGCAACCTGAAGGCTCGCCATGCAATCGAGAAACCCGCAGCCATAAGCAGACTGCGGGTCGAACCTTACTCGTCCGACATGGAACGAAGATGCTCGAATGCATCCTCGGTCATGTGCCCGAGGTAGGAGATGCTGTGCAACCGAAGGTGGCCGTGTTGCTTGCCTTTTTCGATGACAGCAGCGATGTCAGCCTTTGTAATCCTCTGTTCGTCGCAACCGGCGAAACCGGTTGGATAGTAAACCCTGCCATCGTCCGTGTAGCCGTACAGGGTGACCAGATAAAAGTGCTTCATGACTCCTCCTTTGTAGCGCAAACGTGCGCATCACTCACAGACGCCGAATTGGCGCGGTGACAGGCTGCCAGCCAGCATGGCTGGCAGCGGGAGAGAAGCTACGCAGGGCCCACGGTTCGCATAATCTGGATATGTATCCCACAGACATCTCAAGCGGCAGCGCCCGGGAGCACTGCTTGGGTTTATCGGGCAATTGCGCTTCAATACGCGCACTTTCAGACACACCCAAGGATTTGCCCATGGCCACCCCTACCAAGCAACAGAAACGCGCCAAGCGCGCCGCCAGCAAGGCCAAGCAGAACCGCATGGTACGCAGCGGCCAAGCGGTCAAGGCCAGCGCCGGCGACAGCGCAAGCGTCGAGCAGGTGTACAACAAGGCCATGGAGTCGGGCAGCTACGACGCGATGTTCAACAAGATGAAGGAAGCCCAGGAAGGCGGCCTGGTGCCAATGATCTCGGTGTTCCTGGTAGATCCGCTGCTCGCCCTGGTGCTCAAGGGACACAAGGAAGAACACGCTACCGACTACATCGTGCTGGTGTTCAACGCCTACCGCAAATGGCTGGACGGCGCTGACGAAGAGACCACCATGGCCTGGCTGGAGAGTGATGAGTTCCAGGAAGCCTATATCGCCGCTTCCGAACTCGTGGCCAGACAGCAGCAACAGCAGAAGCAGTTTGGCTGACAGGGCCATGTAACCTGTTGCGCCCCCTGAAGGAGCGGGTTTACCCGCGAATACGATGGCGGCTGCAACGGTGATTAGCCAAGGAAATTGGCCAGCCGCCCCGGCCCTTTCGCGGGTAAACCCGCTCCTACGGGCCTGTGGTGAACCTGCGGGCTTGCCCGCGAAAGGGCCGGTACAGGCAAAAAAGGCCGCACCCTTCACTGGGCGCGGCCTTTTCATTTCAGCCAGCGCAGATCAGCTGTCCAGCGCCGCCCGCCCGGCAGCCTCGCGCTTGCGGTGCACCAGCAAGCCAGCCGCCACCACAGCAATACTCAGCAGCGCAGTCGCAATGATCTCTACACGATGATCCTCACGCAGCGCCATTACCACAAGAATGGCAACGATGAATGCAATGGTCGCCCAGGTCAGCCCCGGGAACAGCCACATCTTGAAGGTAATCTTTTCGCCACGGGCTTCACGCTGGGCGCGCATGCGCAGTTGCGACACGGCGATCACCAGGTACACCAGCAGCGCAATGGCGCCAGAGCTGGCCAGCAGGAACTCGAATACCTGGGCCGGTGCCACGAAGTTGGCGAACACGCAAAGGAATGCCGCTGCGGTGGACAGCAGTACCGCCACATGCGGGGTCGCCGCCTTGGTGGTGCGCTGGGCGATGGCCGGGGCGTCGCCACGCTTGCTCAGCGAGAACAACATGCGCGAAGACGTGTACAGCGCCGAGTTCAGGCAGCTGGTCACGGCAATCAGCACGACGATGTCGACGATCAACTTGGCATTCGGCACACCGATACGGCTCAGCACGGTCTGGTAAGAGCCAGCCTCGGCCAGGGCCGGGTCGTTCCACGGCACCAGGGCCACAACCAGGAAGATCGACACCAGGTAGAACAGGCAGATACGCCAGATTACCGAGTTGGTGGCACGGCTGATCTGCTTGCCCGGGTCCTTCGACTCGGCAGCGGCAATGGTGACGATTTCAGTACCCATGAACGAGAACATCGTGGTCAGCATGGCTGCCAGCACTGCGCCCAGGCCGTTGGGCATGAAGCCCTGGGTATCGAACAGGTGGCTGGCACCGCTCACCTGGCTGTTCGGAACAAAGCCGAACAAGGCAGCACAGCCCACGGCGATGAAGCCGATGATCGCCAGCACCTTGAGCAGGGCAAACCAGAATTCGAACTCACCGTAGTTCTTCACACTGCACAGGTTGGTAAGCGTCAGTGCCAGGGTAATGATGAGGGAGAACGCCCACAGGTCAACCGCCGGGAACCAGGCATGCAGAATGGCCGCGGCGGCGTTGGCCTCCAGCGGAATCACCAGCACCCAGAACCACCAGTACAGCCAGCCAATGGTGAAACCGGCCCAGCGCCCGATGGCGCGGTCGGCATACGTAGAGAACGAACCAGTGTCAGGCGAGGCGACTGCCATTTCACCCAGCATACGCATCACCAGCACGACCAGCGTACCGGCGGCAGCGTAAGCCAGCAGCACGGCAGGGCCGGCAGCTGCGATGGCGTGGCCGGAGCCTACGAACAGGCCTGCACCGATGACGCCAGCGATGGACAGCATGGTCACATGCCGTTGCTTGAGCCCCTGAGCGAGGTCATTGGAATTGTTACCGCTCATTGAAACTACCTTTGTAAGGAGTGGACCACGCCGACTGCGAATACAGAGCGCGCCAGGGGTTGACCTAGGCGTCGCTGCAATCGGCGGTTTCCTGCTGGCAATAAACGCGCCAGGTGCTAAATGCATTCGTCAGAAAATTCTACAGGCCTTTCAGGAGAGGGCTTGGAGGGCTTTCGGCCAATGCCTGACCGAAAGGGCATCAAATCAGCGGATTACTGAAATACCCACTTACAAACGCACCAAAGGTGCTCCTCGGTAACACCTTTGCACCAGCGCAATACAAAAAGTGCAACCCATGGGTACAACCTCATGATCTCAAAGAGGCATTCGCGGGATAACCCGTTCCTACGGCCAAAAGGTCGGGTTTACCCCTCCAATGGGCCAAAACAGCTTCCATGAGCCGGCCAAAGCTGGCACCATCGCGCCTTTTTTCATCAAGGCTCTGGTGCTGGGCGACACCTTCGCGGACATCTGCGCGACGTTACGCTGTAGCGATGCGACAAACTGCCCCACCAGTGCCCCCAGTCCCCGGCGACCCTGTTGGCCGTCATAATGCCGCTATGCTAGCTTGGCGCACGCCAGGAAGGCCGCCAACAGCTGGGAACGCACCCGAACACATGAGGACCGCACATGGCTCAGGCCACGCCCGCGCTGGAAATCCGCAATTTGCACAAACGCTACGGCGAGCAGGAAATTCTCAAGGGCATTTCGCTGACCGCTCGCGACGGTGACGTGATCTCCATCCTGGGGTCGTCCGGCTCCGGCAAGTCCACCCTGCTGCGCTGCATCAACCTGCTCGAGAACCCGCACCAGGGCGAAATCCTGGTCGCCGGCGAAGCCCTCAAGCTCAAGGCCTCCAAGAATGGCGACCTGATCGCTGCCGACAACCGCCAGATCAATCGCCTGCGCAGCGAAATCGGCTTTGTCTTCCAGAATTTCAACCTGTGGCCACACATGTCGATCCTCGACAACATCATCGAGGCGCCACGCCGCGTGCTCGGCCAAAGCAAGGCCGAGGCCATCGAAGCCGCCGAAGCGCTGCTGAACAAGGTCGGCATCTACGACAAACGCCACAGCTACCCCGCCCAGCTTTCCGGTGGCCAGCAACAGCGCGCCGCCATTGCCCGTACCCTGGCCATGAAGCCCAAGGTCATCCTGTTCGACGAGCCCACTTCGGCCCTCGATCCGGAAATGGTCCAGGAAGTGCTTAACGTTATCCGCGCATTGGCCGAAGAAGGCCGTACCATGCTGCTGGTGACGCACGAGATGAGCTTTGCCCGCCATGTGTCCAGTGAAGTCGTCTTCCTGCACCAGGGCTTGGTCGAAGAGCAGGGATCGCCGCAGCAGGTCTTCGAAAACCCGACCTCGGCGCGTTGCAAGCAATTCATGTCCAGCCACCGCTAACGGAGCAATACATGCACACCTACAAGAAGTTTCTCCTGGCAGCTGCTGCCACGCTGGTGATGTCGGCAAACGCCATGGCCGCAGAAAAACTGCGCATGGGCATCGAAGCCGCCTACCCACCGTTCAACAACAAGGATGCCAGCGGTAACGTGGTTGGCTTCGACAAAGACATCGGCGACGCCCTGTGCGCCAAGATGAAAGTCGAGTGCTCGGTCGTTACCTCCGACTGGGACGGCATCATCCCGGCCCTGAACGCCAAGAAGTTCGACTTCCTGGTGTCGTCGCTGTCGATCACCGACGAACGCAAGCAGGCTGTGGACTTCACCGATCCGTACTACTCCAACAAGCTGCAGTTCATCGCGCCGAAAAACGTCGACTTCAAGACCGACAAAGCGTCGCTTAAGGGCAAGGTCATCGGCACCCAGCGCGCCACCCTGGCCGGCACCTACCTTGAAGACAACTACCCGGATGTCGATGTCAAACTCTACGACACCCAGGAAAACGCCTACCTTGACCTGGTTTCCGGTCGTATCGACGGCATCCTCGCCGACAAGTACGTGCAGTACGAGTGGCTGAAAAGCAAAGACGGCTCGAACTTCGAGTTCAAGGGCGAGCCGGTGATGGACAGCGACAAGATCGGCATTGCCGTGCGCAAAGGTGACACCAAGCTGCGCGACGACCTGAACAAAGCCCTGGCAGAAATCAAAGCCGACGGTACGTACAAGAAAATCAACGACAAGTACTTCCCGTTCAGCATCGAATGATCCGCCCTGACCGGCGCGCCCTTGCGGCGCGCCAGTCCCTAAAATGACCTGCCCATGAATATCGACCTGCACGGATTCGGTCCGGCCATGATGGCCGGCACCCTGATGACCGTAAAACTGGCGCTTTGCGCCTTGCTGCTGGGGCTGGTCCTGGGCCTGCTCGGCGCCCTGGCCAAGACCTCTCCGCTCAAGCCGCTGCAATGGCTTGGCGGCTTCTACTCGACCCTGGTGCGCGGCGTGCCCGAACTGCTCTGGGTGCTGCTTATCTATTTCGGTACCGTCGGGCTCATGAGCAGCCTCGGCGAAGCCCTGAACATGCCGGGCCTGGAGCTCAGCGCCTTCGCTGCGGGCGTCATCGCCCTGGGCCTGTGCTTTGGCGCCTACGCCACCGAAGTGTTCCGTGGCGCCATCCTGGCGATCCCCAAAGGCCACCGTGAAGCTGGCCTGGCGCTAGGCCTGTCCAAGGCCCGCATCCTCTCGCGGATCATCCTGCCGCAGATGTGGCGCATCGCCCTGCCCGGCCTTGGCAACCTGTTCATGATCCTGATGAAGGACACCGCCCTGGTGTCGGTAATCGGCCTGGAAGAAATCATGCGCCACGCACAAATCGGCGTGACCGTGACCAAAGAGCCGTTCACCTTCTACATGGTTGCAGCCTGCATCTACCTGGGCCTGACCGTCATTGCCATGACCGGTATGCATTTCATGGAAAAACGCGCCGCTCGCGGCTTTGCGAGGGCTGAACAATGAATTGGGAAGTCATCTTCAAATGGCTGCCACGCCTGGCCGAGGGTGCGGTCCTGACCCTGGAACTGGTGGCCATTGCCGTGGTTGCCGGGTTGATCCTGGCCATCCCGCTGGGCATCGCCCGTTCCTCGCGCCACTGGTACGTGCGCGCCGTGCCGTTCAGCTACATCTTCTTCTTCCGCGGCACGCCGCTGCTGGTGCAGTTGTTCCTGGTCTACTACGGCCTGGCGCAGTTCGATGCGGTGCGCTCCAGCTCGCTGTGGCCCTACCTGCGCGACCCGTTCTGGTGCACGGTGCTGACCATGACCCTGCACACCGCCGCCTACATTGCCGAGATCCTGCGCGGCGCACTGCAGTCGATCCCCAAAGGTGAGATCGAGGCGGCGCGGGCGCTGGGCATGTCGCGGGGCAAGGCGCTGTTCTACATCATGCTGCCACGCGCCGCACGCATCGGCCTGCCGGCGTACAGCAACGAAGTGATCCTGATGCTCAAGGCCAGTGCCCTGGCCAGTACCGTGACCCTGCTGGAGCTGACCGGCATGGCCCGTACCATCATCGCCCGCACCTACCTGCCGGTGGAAATCTTCTTCGCTGCAGGCGTGTTCTACCTGGTGATCTCGTTCATGCTGGTGCAAGGCTTCAAGCTGCTGGAGCGCTGGTTGCGCGTGGATGCCTGCCAAGGCCGCTGACATCTCCTAGCCATCTTCGCGGGCACGCCCGCTCCTACAACAGGCCTATGCTGAACCTTCGTAGGAGCGGGTTTACCCGCGAACAGGCCCTCAACCCCAACACACATCCCCATGCCCAGCCCCCTCCACAGCCACCACCTAAGCACCCGCTTCCAGGCCCTCGACCAGTTCCTGATCGAGCACCAACAGCTGTGGAAACCCCGCCCCTTCACCACCCTGCAACTGCCTTGGGAAACCACCCACCCAGCGCTTGCCGCCCACCTGCGCCAATGTTCCCTGGAAGACGCCGAAGCCGACAGCGCCGCTGACCGCTTGCCTGCCCCATTCCCGCAACTGACCGAGCAAGCCCGACAACTCGCCACGCTCGGCAGCCTTGCGCAAACCAGTCTACCGCCTGCCGCCCACCGCCTGGACGTCGCCGTCCCCGGCCGCAAATGGCAGCAGATCGAAGCCTTCGCCAGCCACCTGGCCTTCCGCGAGCAGCCCCGGCACTGGCTGGACTGGTGTTCTGGCAAAGGCCACCTCGGCCGTCGCCTGCTGCAACCTGGGCAACACCTGACCTGCCTGGAGTACGACGCCGAACTGGTCGCTGCCGGTCAGGCCCTGAGTGCACACCACCACTTGCAAGCACAGCACGTACATCAGGATGTGATGGCCAGCGACAGCGCTCGCCACCTGGCTGACGGTAAAAGCGTGGTTGCCCTGCATGCCTGTGGCGATCTGCATGTACGCCTGATGCAACTGGCCAGCCAGCAAGGTTGCCGACAACTGGCCATAGCCCCCTGCTGCTACAACCGCATCGCGGCGCAGCAGTACCAGGCGTTATCCACAGCCGCGCAGGCGTCGAGCCTGCAGCTGTCGCTGGACGACCTGGGCCTGCCCTTGAGCGAAACCGTCACTGCCGGCGCCCGCGTGCGGCGCCAGCGCGACACCTCGATGGCCCGGCGCCTGGGCTTCGACCTGCTGCAACGCCAGCAGCGCCAGAGCGATGAATACCTGCCGACGCCTTCCCTGCCGGTGGCCTGGCTGGAGAAGCCCTTCGAGCAATACTGCCGTGACTTGGCTGAACTGAAGCAATTGCCAGTGAGCGGCAACCCGGACTGGGCAATGTTGGAAGCTGCGGGCTGGCAACGCCTGGCCGAGGTTCGGAACCTGGAGCGCGTACGCAACCTGTTCCGTCGGCCACTGGAGCTGTGGCTGGTACTCGATCGCGCCCTGTTCCTCGAAGAACAAGGCTATGACGTGCGCCTGGGCCTGTTCTGCGATTACCCACTGACCCCGCGCAACCTGCTCATTCTCGCGGAACGCGACGGTTAGCCGCAGCACAACCTGTGGATAAGTCTGTGAACAAGCTTGTGATTACCTGTTGGATCCAAGCGCTATTTCAAGCGCTTGGCTTATTCCTACTTGCGGCTACAGCCCAGTAAAAACAGGCGTTTGCGCAAAGACCAGCGGCGTAGCGATCCGGCATGCCTTTCGCTCAGGTCGCCGATGCCACTTGTGCATAAACATTTCTTGTGGTTAGCGCAAGCGGCTTTTGTGGGAGAGGCCTTGCGTCGCGAAAGGGCCGCAAAGCGGCCCCCGTTTTCGGCGCAATCTCTGAAATCGCCGGGGCTGCTTTGCAGCCCTTTCGCGACGCAAGGCCGCTCCCACAAATGACCGCGTCAATGCCTAATGCGCCTTGCCCTTGGCAATTTCGATATCGTTCATCAGCGCCTTGGCCATGTCGCACAGGTAATCGGCTGCACCCAGAAATTTATGGTCGTCCTCCATATCCCCCTCGCGCACCAGGTGCTTGATGTAGCCCATCAGGATCGAGACATGCTCGTAGGCAGCATCGACAGGGACGCCGGGCTCTACGCGTAGCAGATTGAGGGATGGGTTACCGGCTGCGAGGAAGGTTTCCACGCCTGCGGTTGTGATTGGCTCAGAAACATCTTTTTTCATGGCAAATCCTTATTCACGGAAGGAGACTGCCAAAAATCTTTCTCACGGATTTGGGGCGGCAGCCGTACGCAGGGTGAGAAACCGAGTGAATAAGGAAGCCCGGCCAGACCGAGGTCTGCCCACGTACGACCACCATGGCGGGTAGCGCTTATTCAAGTCGGGTTCTCACACCCAGTCGCCAGAGCGACCCGAGAACGGTATCCGTGAGCCACTTCCCCGACAACAGCGTTACTTCGGCGGCGCGCGTAGGATACTTCCGAAGCATCCAAACCCTGAAGCTTTTGACCCCATGGTTCAGAATTCCCTTACACAGATAACCCGGCTTACCCGCCCCCGTGTAGGAGCGGGTTCACCCGCGAAGAGGCCATACCAGACAACACAAGGCTAATGCTCCACCGCCGCAACGGTGTATCATCCGCCCCCCAAATCATTAAAAAGTGACGTCGCGCGCTGCCCGCCAGCCCCGCGACCTTCTGGCGTTGCGCCAGAACCGACAATGGACCACCGGACCTGAGCATCGTGACCCGAGCCAACCCCCTTGCCCTGCTGACCTTCGCCCTGGCCCTGACCGGCTGCGCCGGCGGCACCTCGCCCCACCCCAACAGCAACCTGGGCTGGAACCACCCTGGCATGCAGCTAGGCGGCGACAAAGGCCTGCCCCTGCGCACAGAAGCCCCATGCCGCAAGCGCGGCTGCGACAACGACAAGCTGTTCTTCAACCCGGGTAAAAGCGAGCCTAGCGTCACCACCATGCACCGCGGCTGGTAGGAAAATTCTTCTTTTAGGCCGGTGACTTAGGTCTTTTGCGAACATTCGCAAGGAAGTGGTTTACAGGCGCCAAACGATCGCTATAATGACGCCCCATTGCCGGTATAGCTCAGATGGTAGAGCAACTGACTTGTAATCAGTAGGTCCCGGGTTCGATTCCTGGTGCCGGCACCATACAAGGTTCCAGAGAAGGCTTTCAAAATCTCTGGAACCCCCGAAAAACCCGCCTTCTGGCGGGTTTTTTCGTTTTGGCGTTCCGTCGGATTCCGAGGGTAGCCAGCGTTAATAAGGGTACTTTTAAGGATACCTACCAATTCGACATTGGAAAGTACCCTTATGGCTCGCACAACAGCTCCCCTTACCGACAACGCCTGCCGCACTGCAAAGGCTCGCGAACGTGAGTACAAGCTTTTTGACGGCGATGGCCTTTACCTGCTCGTGAAGCCCAACGGTCGCAAAGGCTGGCGGCTCAGGTATGTGAAGCCCGATGGTCGCGAGGGCCTGACCTCACTCGGCAATTACCCGGTGGTCGGGCTGGCTGACGCTCGCCACAAGCGCTTCGAGCTCAAACAGCAGCTCGCCAACGGCATTGACCCTATCCAGTCCAAGCAGCAGGCCAAGGTGCAAGCCGTGATCAATGGCCGAACCTTCGAAAGCGTTGCGCTCGATTGGTATGCCGGGATGGTGCCGAAGTGGGCGCCGGGCCACGCTAAGACTGTGCTCAGCCGGTTGAAGACTCACGTATTCCCTTTGTTAGGTGCCAGGGCAATCGTTGAGTTGGACACCCACGACCTCATGCAGCCACTGGAGGCTGTGACGAAGCGCGGCACCATCGACGTGGCGCTCAGGATCAAGAACTACCTGCAAAGCATCATGCGCGAAGCCAAACGGCTGCGACTGATCACGGCGAACCCGGCTCACGATCTCGATGGCTCGATCAAAACGCCACGGGTTACACATCGACCCGCACTACCCTTATCGCGGTTGCCTGAGCTACAGGCGCGTATCGACGGCTACAAAGGTCGCCCGCTCACGCGCCTCACGGTGATGCTATCGCTGCACGTGTTCGTGCGCTCCAGTGAACTGCGCTTCGCCCGTTGGAACGAGTTTGACCTCAAGCGTGGCATCTGGGAGATCCCCGACACCCGCCCGGCGCTGGACGGAGTACCCTTTTCCACAAGGGGTACAAAAATGGCCGGGGATATCCACGTTGTACCCTTATCGCCGCAGGCAGTGGCCTTGCTTGAGCAGATCCACGCGATCACCGGCAAGTTCGAGCTGGTGTTCGCGGGGGATGCCAAGCCGTGGAAACCGATGTCCGAGAACACGGTGAACGCGGCGCTCAGGACGATGGGCTACGACACCAAGGTGGATATCTGCGGCCACGGGTTCCGGGCCATGGCGTGCAGTGCGCTGGTCGAGTCCGGGTTGTGGTCGGAGACGGCTATCGAGCGGCAGATGAGTCACAAGGAACGCAACAACGTACGGGCCGCTTATACCCATAAGGCCGAGTTCCTCGAAGAGCGCCGGATGATCATGACCTGGTGGAGCCGGTTTCTGGAGGCGAACCGCGAGGACCATGTGACGCCGCATGAGTTTGCCAAGCAGGCGGGCGAGAACGTCACGCGCCTTCGCAGTGCCAAGAGGACCGAGTAACCCGCCGCACCACCACCTCAACTCGCTGTGAAGTTACCCACAGCACCGCATGAAGCTCCTCCGCGCGGGTCCATTCAAACGGGGCTGCATAGCCGCCCCGTTTGAATGGACCATACCTTAGAAAAAAACTGCTGGCACAGAGTACGTCTGTGGAAAACCACTGATGTCCACCGGGGGATAGTTTTATCCACAGGCGCTAAATACCTGAAATCGCTCTGCTTGACGAATATTGTCCACAGGCGTAGACCGGGAGTTGCAAGAGCTGTCGATGACAGCACCCCAGGTGGCCCGAACCTTCAAGGCCACGCCGCTCTCGCGGTGGTTCTCCCCAAGGGCGATTAGCATTCGGCAGCTCGCCCGGTCACTACCCATGTGATGAATGCTCTTACACATATAGCGCTCGTGCGCCAGATACTCCGTACCTCGCTGCCCTGCAGCAACCTATCCGCTTGGCCGAAATATTGCGCCAACCTGTGCCCGTCTCTTTCTTCTGGAAAGAGACGGGCACTTCTACCACTGCTGCAGCCCTGATCGCACAAGGCTTTGCGGCATTCCCCCTCGTGACAATCGGCGTGACAAACGCCGATGTCACCAGCAACAGCCATGCAGATGATGGTGCCGCAGACCAAGGAATGGACTGCACCTGACTGACAGTCAGGCATGCCCCGGTCATCGCATTGCTACTTGCACCTGGCTCAGGATCTTCAGGCACTGGTCTCGTCAGCCAATGCTGCCTCCACCCGCCCACCGGTAACGGTGCTCAGGAGGCCAAATCATGAGATGCCCTTGCTCTTGGTCGTAAAGAGCCGCCAGTCCCGCGTTAGAGGACATCCCCACAGGTCGCAGGGGCCTTGATCCCTGATAACACTCAACATTCTTGGCGGGATGACGTGGGGCGAGGACTGGAGAGCGAGAGATGAGGTGACCGATATGGCATTGGTGGGTAGACGCGACGGCCGCAATTTCGGGTACGGCAGGCAATTGAGCTATGCAGGGCCGCAGGCGCTGAAAGACATGTTCGGCGGTGGCCACTACGGCACGGTCAAGGCGCACAGTGATCGGTGGCAGGCATTCGTGAAGTGGTGCCGCTCCGATCAGGGCCCCGGTATCAATGATGCGCGGCGGGTTGATCGGAAGTTGTTGGCAGACTATGCGGCGTATCTGCGTGACCTGGTTGGGCGCGGTGATCTCGCCGTCAGCACCGCACAAAACCGGCTATCCAGCGTTAACAGGACCATGGCAGCGCTTCGCGGTGATCAGTACGTGAAATTGCCCAGCCCGAGCAAGGCGTTGGGAATGCAGCGCAGCGGGGTTCGACACTCAGTGCCGCAGGCCCAAGATCGCGAACAGGTTAAGCAGATCGTCGATGCACTTTGCCGCCATCATCAGCAACGGGCTGCCGCGATTGTTCTATTGGCGCGAGCCACCGGCATGCGCCTGCGTGAGACCATCTTGGCGGACCTGCCACGGCTAAGCCGTGAGGCTAACGACCTACACAGGATAAATATTCAGGATGGCACCAAAGGCGGCCGCGCTGGAGCTTCGGCGCCCCGTTGGATTGCGGTGGACGACTATGTTCGTGAGGCGCTTGGGTTTGCACGGCAGGTGTCGCCTTTCGGTAGTCGCAACCTGATTGCGCCAAATGAAAGCTACCTACATCTTCTGCAAGAAATCGTCAGTCCTGCGCGGAAAACCCTGCATGCACACAACCTCAAAGGCTTCCATGAGCTACGAGCTGCATACGCATGTGAGCGCTATAAGCAAATCACCCAGCACTGTGCACCTATCAACGGCGGCCAATGTTGCCAGGTAGATAAGAACCTAGATCGTGAGGCCCGGAGGCAAGTCAGCTATGAGCTGGGACACGGTCGTATTGACGTGGTGTCGGCATACATTGGTGGTCGAGCATGAGCAAGCCATTCAATATGGAGCTATTTCTGACGGGCGTTTTGACCGGGTCACATGCCACGCGCCAACGCCATCTGCATCAGGCGAAGGCTATCCAATCCGCAATTTCGGAGCGCTGGAAACGCGACACCCCTTGGGCTTGGCAGAGAAAACACCTCGCTTGGTTTCTCAATCACCACCTAAACCGGCACAGTGAGTCGACGCGCTATTACTATTTCCTAACCGTGCAACTGCTCACTCATCGATTAGACAAATCATGGAGCTTCAACCACCAAGCAGGAGGCAGAAAACGACCGTAGCCGCCACTCAAGCGTCTGCCAATGCAGCGTGAATGGCGCTGTGCGATGGACAGCTCTAAATGATCACCACGGTACGTTCTTTGCTGATCCATAACCCATGAACGAAGCAGTGACTATCTGCTATCGAGGGTTAATGACTGCGGTCCCGCTTTGCACCATTTTCTGTTCTACTCATGGGACGACTCTGCGGTATAACTGACGTAAGACTCGATCTGCGACTGATCCTAACGGGATCATAAATACATTAAGTTTGTGTTTTCTAGATTAAGGGGGTAAGTTTGGAACTGCTAAAGCGGGCTTTTATAAACAGTATAGTTCAGGATCTGATAACGCTGAACGGAACTGAGTTCGAATATTTTTGCCTCCCTATATTTGAGAAACTCGTGGGAGAGGTAGCGACGCACAAGGGGAGTAACCTTTACGCAAAGCCGATCAGTCGGACGGTCGATTTCTCTACAGATAATTTTAATATCGTGGGGCAATGCGGGACTGATGAAGGATATTTCGATTCATTTGCTAGTGATTTTGATGAGATTCTAAAACTCAAAATCGAGATCACCAAACCTATCAAGGATATTAACTCAGCAATTAAGAACAGCACCCAATGCCAAGAGATATATCTATTTGCAAATCAAGAGGCAAAAGCAGGGCGCCTTGATAAAGTTAACAAGTTGATTCGGCATTTGGCGCTGGGCAGGCAAGTAAAAGTTTATGACTCCGAGAAGATCGCCGAAATTGTATCAGACAATGTAGGCGACCAAAGATTTATCGTAAACGTGCTAACTTATTTACCTCGTGCCTCCGCCCTATATTCGGCCATTTCGAAAGCCAACGAGCTTCCTGTACTTCCCGCAGAATACATATCTCGCCAACCTGAAGAGGACATAATTGATCTGGTACAGGGAAGCAAAACGACAGCGCTGTATGGTTTGAGCGGTATCGGCAAAAGTAAGTTAGCTCTATCTATTAGCCATCGTTTGAAAAATAAATTTGATTCTGTAGTTTGGATAGACGCATCAGCAGCTGAAGCTTTTGACTTTGGATCTGTAAAAGTCAGCGGGTATGATAAAAATCTAAATCTTGCTTATATTTGCGAAAAATTTTCAGTTTTAGTAATTCTCGACAATATCTCCGGCGATGCAGGCGAACTGGAAAACAAATTCAACGCTTTCGCAAGCGAAGGGAGTCGGCTTCTTATAACGTCAATTGAGAGAGTTCTGGATAAGTCGCGATCTTACCAGGTCTCAGAGATGAGCGGTGCCGAGTCTCGAGAATTGATCAAGAGTTTAATCGATTTAAATGAAAGTTTTGTCGAACGAATCATCAGCCAAGTGGGCGGGCACCCTCTATGTTTAGGGTTGGTATGCCAAATCATTAAAGAAGAAGAATTTGATCCCGAAGAGGTTGAGGAGTTTTTAGGTGAGATCGAACAGATTCCAGATGAAATCGTAGCCGGGCGCTCGCAGACGATCTCCGATTTGGTAATCGGCAAATATCTCGATAAATTTAAAACCGAACTCTCTTTGATTGCGCTTTTAGACGCTGAAATGGTGAGCAACTTCGTATTTAATAAACTACTAGGAAGCAAGGCCTTAAGAAATTTGGAGAAGACCGCCTTAGTAGTCAGATCTAACCCAAATTACTCTACGATTCACTCAATAGTACTACTATCTGTTAAGAAAGCAATTGCAAACAGCCCCGAAACTGACAAACTCACAGTCAAAATAGGCGAGTTACTTCTAGAGCAGAATGAG
Organism: Pseudomonas sp. VEM90; assembly: GCF_054611535.1. Lineage (NCBI taxonomy): Bacteria > Pseudomonadati > Pseudomonadota > Gammaproteobacteria > Pseudomonadales > Pseudomonadaceae > Pseudomonas > Pseudomonas sp. VEM90. Next base: position 54,223 of record NZ_JBTRAR010000015.1, read on the forward strand.
TTTAAAAATAGCGGCTATTATAGCTTTTGCGTACTACACAGACAGACTTTAGAGTCACTTTACTATTCAACGTTGAATGAGCGCCATAAAAAAGCCATTTTGTACGCAATTGTTCAAGTTACAGACAACCTGGTTCATAAAGGTGCGCTTGTTCGTGAGATCGATTCCTTTGATTTAAGCGGCAATTCCCTAGAGGATCTTCTCCTACTTATAGAGTCGATGGAGCTTAAGTTAATCTCTATTGATCGCCCCGCATCTCCTGAAGATTATCACGTTGAAGCAAGGCGTTCTATTGAGAGGCTAGGAAGTATTGAGAAAAGTCTCCAAGAGGGTACCGCATCGATGCTTCTTGTTAGACATCATATTGCCAAGCTTGAGTATTGGGATGGTAATTCGGAGAGAGCCAAGCTGCTATTTGAAAACCTTCTCAAGGACTATCCGGGAAGTGAGCAATGTATCTTACAATTGGCGAGAATCGCTGACAATTCAAAAAATTTAGCCGAAGTGGAGCGCTATGTAAGCATGGTGCTAGATTCAAGAGCGAACGAAGCGTCCTACTCAATTATCCTATCTTTTTACGACTTAATGGCAAACTCGAAGTATAAGAATCTTCGGGCTAAATACATAGAGGCAAGGCTTGATAATTTCTTGTCAGATATATCAATAAATTTAAGATCATCTTTTGATCATCCATATCGGATACTGAGTCGATTGTCTAGCTATCTCGGTTTTGAGTTGCCGGACGCTTTTAAAGAACTCAGCGAAGCGTTGCCGCCACCTGACAATATTGACACTAATCAAAAACTTATGATGGCCTACGCAGATATTCAAGCCGCCCTCTATCGTCTGTTTAAATATAAAAAATTTGAAGGAAGGGAAGCTAAACTTGATTACGCTTCGGGCTTGGCCAAACATTACTACAGTCATGCACTTCGTGATGGCAATGATTACGCCAGAGTAAAGGTAGCAAAATTCTATATTGAAATTGGCGATTTCGACGAGGCAGGCCGATTGCTCGACGAGGTTGAAAATTGTGATGCATTTTTCCATCAAGCTCGAGCTAAACAGTTGAGAGGGCAGAAAAAATTTACGCTCGCGACAAATCAAATTGATTTGGCAATTGATAAGTTAGCGACCGAAGAAAATGTAGAGCATTTTTTAACAAGCTTTTTAAACGACAAGGCAGAAATTTTGCTCGACTGCAACATAGATGAAGCTATAAAAATATTGGAATTGGCTATTTCCAAACAGTCGAATGTCAAGACTAAGACCGCTTGGGAACGTAAGTTAGGCTTTTGGATGCAGAGGCGACCGCAGGGGTAGCATTAAAAGTAGATATTTCGTTAAAGTGTACGTCACTGCACGCGACACCTCATTTTTAATCGGGAGTAGATGAGTCGTCTTTCCTGCTTAAATCCCGCGCCTCTGATCCTGTGGATTAGAGTCGCGGGAGTACCACTGGCTCATTCAGTAGAATTCGGAAAAATCAGCTCAAAGTTTGATACACGAATATCTATTTTTAATCTGCGAATGGAGATACGACCCTTTAGAGGCTGCATCTATTAATCCAGCATACTCGTGTTCTGGAACAGATGAATACTGATACACAGCCCCATTATTGAACTCCACCTCAAGGATTTGCTCGTCGGCATCATAACCAATCGAACTCACATTACTAGATATTACAGGCGTACGTTCCATCGTTTGTGTCTCCAGTTGTTTTATTGGATGTACTTAACCTGCAGTAGGATCCTGTTTGCGCCAAGCTTCGGTCAGAGGCTTATAGTTCTCACTTTGGACAGACTCAGTCCATCCACCGCTTCTTACACGCTCACCGTCTTCTCCCTTCGGTACGACGATTAAAGGATCGTCGCTTTCAGGACGTCTCCCTTCAGGAGGGCGATCTATGATAGCTCGTATCGGCATATTAACGGCCTCGCCCACTATCAACGCCTCCCCAGTACGGAGAACCGGAAGCATCGAAAATAGCCCTTTTAGATTATCAGATGCGCACGAGGTAACCTGTGATCGGTCCGAGTCATTTGTTAAACGTAAGGAAATTACAGTACCGCACTGCGAGAGGATTGTGCTATCCACCTCAGATGGACGCTGGCTAACAAGCATTAAACCTACACCATACTTGCGCCCTTCTTTCGCAATACGTTTTGCGGCAGTAGCAGCTCGGCTTTTTGTCTGCGGGCTAAGATATAAATGCGCTTCTTCGAGTACTACAAGTAAAGGGCGCTGCCTGCCACCCTCCGGCTTCATTCGCCCCCAGAATATTGCGTCGTACAATATCCTAAGTACGGCACCTATTAGGTCATCGACGACTGCCGTGGGTATACCTGATAAATCAAATACAGAAATGGGTGTATCCACACCCACCCAAGATTCGAGCAGAGCATCAAGATCAGCGGTAGTTGTACCGTCGGTGTCTGGGGACCAAGGTCCAGGGCGAAACAAAAATTGCATTCGCGGATCACGAAGTTTACTTTCTAAGCTATCAAGATGAGGGCGTGGCAAATCTCCATAGAGCCCACCATAGATCTTTTCTGCACCAGCCTCCGTTGTAATTGGCCTGAATCGAGGTCGTAAGAGTTGCTCACTGTCCCCGACCGCTTTTACCGGAGGCACCCCATCTTCAAGATAAGCTCTTGTCGTCTCGGTTTGATTCTGATTCTTACTTACTGTATGAGTTGCACAGTGTAACGAATATAAATCGTGCCAAAGCTGATACACTGAAAACGGTAGCGGAGTGTCAACCGTGACAGCGAGGTCAGGCAAACCATGCGGAGCACCTCCCGGTTTCGATGCTCGCTTACTAGATAGTAACTTTTCTTGCAATAAAACTAATGCCGTTCCGGTGACAGATCCCATTGCCATTGAAGTAAATTCTTCGGCCGTGAGTGCCCAAAACGGGATATACAGTTCTCTTTCTCCTAAGGTTGGATCAGCACCAACTCGAAAAACTCGGGCTTGCTCACCAAAGGCATTCGCATACTCTCCATGAAGATCAAACAATACTACGCGAGCTGACTGGAAGCGTGAACGATCAGAGACAGCGCCCAGCAAATTTGCTACAGCATTTGACTTTCCTGAACCGGTACTTCCAACCACAGCAGAGTGGCGGGTAACTAGTTTATTTATATCAAGATATGCACGAATTGATTCAGCACTTGCAACTCGACCAACAGCTACATATCCATCGTCATCTTCTGGGGCATACACCGTTTTTAGATCAGATTCAGTAACAACATGGACTGAGTCACCTATCGACGGATATTGAGCAATACCCCGTTCGAATTTAGTTCCTCTTCGTCCTTGCCCTACGAGCTCGACTCTGAGCCAACGATTACCAAACTGTGTAGCAAGCTCTGGGGGACCAGGGGCAGCCCCAGCGCCAACTTGCGATATAACTCCGTATAGATCAACGTATCCAGACGGAATACGAACAAATCCGCCTACTTGCCCAACTCGATATGCTTCACCATGTACGAATAGAAGACCTGCAGGAGTGCTATCCGCAAGCTTCACGCTAATGCTTGAACCGTTAACATCCTCAACACTGCCTAGTCTGGAAGGATCAGAGTTTAAGTTAGCGCTACGCATCGTAGTTACTTCCACCGCATAGCTGTTCAAGAAATAGACCGAAATAGTGGAAATCACCCAACCGACTACGAGGCTGAAGTTCTTTTCGCTCGTCGACTCCCACCTCCTCTTCGGTCAACCACGGAATATGCTCTTTTCCGCCAATAGTTCCAGAGCGATATCGGCCTACACGGTTCCCCACAACGGCTCCATCCCAAGCAAGAACGGTTAGATTACTTTGCTTCACTGCGTACTCAACAGCTCTGGAGTGTTGATCGAGACCTGAGTACATTAAGGCGAAGCATTGCGCATTGCGATTACCTCGCAGCCCATCTAGTAAAATCTCGTTCAAATGCTCGTCGAGAAAAGAGTAGCCACACACAATTAATCTTGGAGCATCCTTTCCTTGAAAAAAAGCTCTTAATCGGTCAAGCATAGCTAGATATGGCATGCGGCGGCTTTGGTCGTATTTGAGATGCGACGGAAAAATCATGACCTTACCGGCTTCAGCTTCCCGCGTAACGCGGACAACCCGTGTAGCTTTTACTCCGTTTACTACTTCTTCGCTTTTCTCCCAGTTAACTGACCCGTGTAGCTTCCATAATCTCGTCCATCTGGAAGGTATTAAATCGTGCTCAATAGACGCTAAGTCGAACCAAGGCTTGTGTGAACCTACGAATCCATCAAAGTGGGGAAGCGGATGCTGCTCAAAAGCCTGTTCAAACAGAACATCATAATTTGGGGTGAATATTTCTATAGGCGCGTCACGATGGACGCCCCCCACCCAAGATGCAAAGCGAGTGTACGCATTACGGTACGCTGGCAATGGTTTATTGACTTCATCAAGAATGAGAGCACATATTATCTCGTCGAGATCACGTAACTCTTTCTTGGTCATTCCTAAGACGCTAGAACTCCCTCTACGATTCGCTAGCGTACGCAACTCTGTGAGAACATCTTCAACAGTAGGAGATTTTTCATCGTCTGCCTGGCATTCAGCACATAAGAAATCCCAATATTCCTTATACTTCGTAGCACCGCCCGCGTTTTCGTCGCTTGCTTTAAGCCCTATTGCAATGCGAGCTGTCAACTCTACAACGGCAGGAATCAATACAATACTTTTTATACCATCAGCGTCGTAAACACCCAAGGGACAGCCTGCACCGACAAAACAGCCTATTCGCTGTTTATCGTCTTGCATTACTTGCCTTAAGTTCCGGGCTTGTTGTGCTGCGTCATGGATAGCAGGTAAAACGCTATATTTAGGCGCACTCGCCTTACTTGATGCAGAAACTGCGCTCGAATTATCGGTCACGGCCTTCACTTCCCTTGGTATTACCCTATTTTTGCAGTGCCATCTGCATTCAGAGATAGTGGCAAAATGGAATTGATATCACAACCACTTTTCTGCATTCAAGCTGCGGGCCTATTTTTACGGTAGGTTGCTCCTGTTTTACGGTTGTCTTGCCCCATGTAAAGGTTCGTTACTTGAACATTCAATCAACAAAAACCACCCCTCTGACCAGGGTACTTTTAGGGATATTGAGGAAAAGATTTTGTTAAAAACGATATATTTTTTAATATGTTAGCGTGCCAGTTCGACTCCTGGTGCCGCACCCTACGCAGTATCAAAAAGGGCTCACCGAAAGGTGGGCCTTTTCGGCTTTCAGCTACGGCGTTCTCAAAGGTGTTCCGGCCCCCCCTCCGCGATAGTTTGCGTTCCGCCTGTTCTCCAACGTCGCGCAGAGAAGTGGATTCGCCAGTAAGTCGCGTCTTCTGTGGGAGCAGCCTTGCGCCGCGATGGGCCGCAAAGCGGCCCTGGCAATCTCAGACCGGAACAGCGAAACCTCAGCCCTCCCACAAGCGTCAGAAAGCCCTATCAGGCGGCTCTTTGCTCCAAGCTCTCCCACCCCAGGCATGCCAGCGCCAATGTGCGTGGTACCGCTTCACGACCACTGCTGTAGCGGCTGATGCTGCGGGCGCTGACTCCCAGCGCTTCAGCAGCCTGGTCGAGCGTCATCCGGTGCCGCAAGCGCCAGCAAATGAAAACTCGGGTGTTTTCATCAGGTGCGTTTTGGGCAAGCGCATCCAGTAGCAGGGTGTCCGCACCAATCTGAATATCCAGCGCAGGCCACTCCACCGACCATCCTCCGTCGCCCAATACGACGCCTTCAAACGCTTTGCGCTTGGACAGTGGCGCCAAGCCAGGATACGTCTTGAGGGCATCGCTCATATCCAGGGTGAAATGCTGCCCATTGGTAAAGGTAAGCTCAAGGCTGGCGCCCGATCGGGGCTGTACCCCCTTCAGACGGGGACGTTTCATCGATGCCATTTCATCCACTCCTACAAATCGACCTGATGGGCCGCGACCCAGGCCAGGGCTTATTGCACCACTTTCGCAGGTGCCCTGCCTTGGCTAACAGTCACAGATTCCAGACTGATCACCACATCCACCGCACCGCCCGTAAGGTGAACGTGGGGTGGTAGATGATCCCTTTCCCTTGGCTCGATGCGGTACTTGTCGCGAAATCGGTATTTGGTAGACATGGCATGATCGTATCGCCAATTTGGCGATATGGTAACCGACCGGCTGTGAAGTTACCCAGAGAACTCTCACCGAAAGGTGGGTGCCGTTATGCCCGCCCTCACCCCTCTCAAACCCTCCGCAACCCCCGCCGCACCTCTTTATCGGCATACATCAACTGATCCGCCGCTTTAAGCGCGGCCTGCAGCGAAGTCGCAGCGGGATCAACACTCGTAATACCAAAACTCGCACCCGCGTAATCGAACCGGCAGTCGTCAAACTCGTAGCTACCAATCAGCAGCGGCACCAGCCGCCTGCGCATCGCTGCGGCAGTTTTGGCCATTTCGTCCGGGTTGATCGAAGCGGTCAAGCCGATCACAACGAACTCGTCACCACCCCAGCGCCCAAGTTCATCCGTTGCCCGCAACCCGCCCTGCAAGCGCCGGCTGCCTTCGATCAGGAACTTGTCCCCCACCTCGTGCCCGTAGGTGTCGTTGATCGCCTTGAATTCGTCGAGGTCGATAAATGCCACCAGCACCCCCTGCCCCGTTCGCTTCGCCAACGCGAAATGCCGATGCAAGGCAGCCAGGATCGCACGCCGGTTCTTCAACCCGGTCAGCGCGTCATAGTTGGCTGCATAGCGTTCTTCCTGGCGGCGCAGCAGCATCTGCCCGGCCACACGGCTGGAGAGCAAAATCAAGATCAACCCGAGCGCCGCCACAGAGGCTCCGGTCCAGTAGTACTGCTGACGCATCGGCTGCAGGTGATCAAGCTTTGCCAGCGTCAGCAGCTGATATTGCGCGTCGTTCAGGGGCTGGCGATGAACCAGATAAGGGTGCCCGCCAATGAGCCATTGATCGGCCTGACCCGCGCCTGTCACAGCGCGGATATCCATGGGCTCGCCCGGCTCTTCGTCGCCATCCAGAGGCCTGCGAATATCGGGGGGGAGCAGTGCCGCCACGTTACGCAGCATGAAGGGTTCGCTGGACGCGGTGGTCACGCGCCCCTGACGGTTCACAATCAAGGCAATGTGACGCCCTGTCAGGTAAAGGGCGATGTCCGGGGCATCGAACTTGACCGTGACAGAGCCGAGTGGCTTGCCGTCAGCATCGTCGATGCGGCTGGCTACGAAATAGGAGGGGGTTTTGTTCAGGCGGGCAATGCCGAACATTTCACCACTGCCGGTGCGCAATGCGTCGAGGAGGTAGGCCCTGCCCGTATAGATCTGGCCAACGATGCTGAATGACTCCGCCCAGTTGCTGGCCGTCACCGTATCGTCTGAGAGGTTGTTCATGTAGATACGGGCATAGTGAAGATCACTGGCCAATCTATCCATGAAATCACCCACGCTTCGCACCAACGGGTCACGGGTGAACTTCGAAGCGCGCTCCTCACGCGTGAGTGCCGCGAAGCCAGGCGGATCATGGCGATATCGGGCAGCGAGTTGGATCACCTCGCTTTGACGAGCCACCATGTTGGCCACGCTGGCCATCTCGGTGAACAGGCGGTCTACCACACGCCCCGTAATCTGGGCCTCGTATTCGGCGCCTGCCGCCAGGTTGTCGAGTTCTTCTGTCGTAAGGCGCTGCGCTATCCACCCGCCCAGGCTTGCCACAAGTGCCAACCAGACGACCACAATGCCCAGCGTCACCCGGCGCACGATGGATGGAATGTCCCTGCGTTGCCGCCGTTGAGGCGGATCGTAACTCACGCCGCGCTTGCCGGTTGAATGGTGCACCAGAGCAACTCCTTTTGCGATACAGCAAGGTGCATCATCGACCCTGCGATACCCCGCCAAGGCGAGGCTCGAAAGATTGTAAAACATTCACCTCAGTTGATCGCCAATGGATTGATGGCGGTCAAACGACGGGCTGGGCGAGGGTTTTACGTTCAGATCAGGTAGCCCTGAGGGAGGTTGAGCATGGCCAAGAGATTCCCCACAAACCCTCGCCACCCCGAGCGTATCTGCTGGGGTTGCGACCTGTACTGCCCTGCCAAGGCGCTAGCCTGTGGCAATGGCGCAGACCGGACCATGCATCCGGTGGAGCTGTTTGGTGAGGATTGGAATAGCTTCGAGGGCCAGCTGGAGAAGCCGGTTGATCTAGGGCAAGCGGCAGAGCCCAGGTGAGAAAGGGCCGCTTGGCGGCCCAGCGCAGGCCTTGAGCCCAGCGCTGATTCCGTGTGCGGGCGTGCCCGCGACGCTGGCGATGCGGTTGCAGGCACCGGCTGCGCCGGTGTTCGCGGGTGAACCCGCTCCTACAGGTACAGCGCCAGGCCTTGTGGAAGAGCTGATCAGAACGCGGTGCTTACCGTCAACGACAGGTTGCGCGGGTCGCCGTAGATCGCCCCGGCATAGAACCCGTACTGGCTGTAGTAGTGCTTGTCGAACAGGTTGTTGGCGTTGAGGCTGACGCTGGTGTCGTCGGTCAGCTGGTACTTGGCCATGGCATTCCAGATGGCATAACCGGACCAGTTCACGTCAGTGGCACCATTGCTCACACCGTTGGTGGGTTGGCCTGCCGGGCTGGAGATGGCGCGGATGTTGGTCTGCGCAGTCACGCCGGCGCCCAGGGTCAGGCGGTCGAGCGGGCCGCTCAGGCGGTAGGTGGTGGAGGCCTTGAACAGGTGCGACGGGTCGCTGCGGCCGTCGCTGTCGACGCGGCGGAAGTGCAGGTAGGTGTAACCGGCGTAGACGTTCCAGTTGGGGGTCAGGGCGCCTGCGACTTCCAGGTCGATACCGTCGGTTTCCTGCCCGGAGCCGGCCTTGTAGGCGCTGCCGCCGGTCGGGGTGGTCAGGTCGCCGTCCAACACGGCCTTGTTTTCCTGCTTGGTGCGGAAGTAGGCCGCCGAGGCGTTCAGGCGACCATCGAACCACTCACCCTTGATACCTGTTTCGTAGCTTTGCCCACGAATCGGCTCGACCTTGCTGCCGCTGCTGGTTTCAGAGGTTTGCGGCGTGAAGATATCGGTGTAGCTGGCGTATACCGAGTAGTTGTCGTTGAGGTCATACACCGCGCCCAGGTAGGGGGTGACGATGCCGTTTTCTTCCTGGCTGCTGCGCTCGCCGGCCACGCTGCGGGTGACCGAGGAATAGTTGCTGGTGCGCACGCCAACGATTACCGACAACGGGTCGGTGATGCTCAGGCGGGTGGCGGCGTACATGCCCTGCAGGCGGGTGGTGGTCTTGCTGTGAAGGCCGCTGCGCGAGGCGATGAGGTCGTAGTCGTCATCCACGCCATTATGCCAGTCGGTCACCGGGAAGCCGTTGTTGGCGCGGAACTGGCAGCCCAGTGCAGGCGCGCTGGCCATGCCGTCGCCGACCATGGTGCAGGTGTACTGGGGTGACCAGCCGACGGTGCGGCTGTCGTTGTAGCCGACCATCGCCTGGTGGGTGCGGCCGAACAGCTGGAACGGGCCAGACAGGTCGATCTGCGCCGACTGCTGGGTGGTGTCGCTGGAGCTGTGCAAACCGTTCAGTACGGCGCCGCTGCCGTCCTGGTCCCAATAGCCACCGTAGCTGCCGCGCCCTGCCGAGTTCACCTTGGCAAGGCCCCGGTGGTTCAGGGCTTCGGTGGTGGCCTGGGCGGCTTTCAGGTCCAGGGTCCAGTCGTTGTCGAAGCGGTGCTCTAGCGAACCGAACGCAGTGCGGGTGGTGTATTCGCCAAAGCTCCAGCTGGGCACCACGTTGGTGCTGCGCGGCAAGTCGGTCTTGCTGCCATCGCGGTACCAGATCGGGATGTTCGCCCCCCAGCCGCCGCCCACAACCTTGTTGTACTCATACTGGTAACCGGCGCCCAGGGTGGTGGCGTCGTCCAGGTCGAATTCGAAGTTGGCCAACGCGGCGCGGGAGCGCTCGGACTGGTTGTCACGGAAGGAGTTGGCATCCTGTTGGGTCATCACGAAGCGCGAACGCAGGCGGCCATCTTCGGACAGAGGCAGGTTCAAGTCAGCCCCCAGACGACGCTTGTCCCAGCTGCCGTAAGTGGCATAGGCACTGCCGCCGAAGGTTTTGGTGGGTGCCTTGCGGATCAGGTTGACGGTTGCCGAGGGGTCGCCGGTGCCGCCCAGCAGGCCGTTGGCGCCGCGCACGATGTCGATGCGTTCGTACAGGTCCATGTTCAGCGCATTGCCGCTGCCACTGAAATCGGAACCGCCCTGGGTCTGCAGGCCATCGACCTTCCAATTGCTGATCGAGTAACCACGGGCGCGGTAGTCGGTACGCCCACCCACCTCGGACTTGTTGGCTGTTACGCCTGGGGTGGTTCCCAGTGCCTGCTCGATGGTGTGGATGTCGCGGTCATCCATCTGCTGGCGGGTGATGGTGGTAACCGATTGCGGCGTCTGCCGTGGTGTCAGTGCCAGGCCTGTGGAGCTACGGGTGCTCTCGACCGTGTAGCCCAACTGGCCGGCCTCGTCGGCAGGCAATAATGCGCTGTCTTCGATCTGCGTGGCGTCCAGTACAAGGGGTTTGCCGTCGGCAGCCATTGCCCCACCGCTGATGGCGACGGCAACGCAGAAGGCCAGCGGCTTGAGGCGACTGCCACTTTGACTGAAGGGGGTGAACACTGTCGGGATGCTCTTGGGATTCATTTGGGAAGGCTTCGTATTTGCAGATGATTTTTTGTTAGGATTCTAGGGATCAGCCCTCCGGGCTCCAGCCCCGACATGTACGGGGATGTAATTGAACGTAACGAGCGCCACCGGCCCTCACCTAACAGGTGTTTTTCTGCATGAGCACGACCCTGCTGGTTGTCGATGATGACGACGAAATCCGCGAACTTCTTTGTGATTACCTGAGCGATGCCGGCTACAACGTGCTGGCCGCAGCCGACGGTGAACAGATGCGCGACCAGCTGGCCCGGCACAAAGTGGAACTGGTGGTGCTCGACCTGATGCTGCCGGGTGAGGACGGCCTTAGCCTGTGCAGGCAGCTGCAGGCCACCCCGGGGTTGGCGGTGATCATGCTGTCAGCCAAGGGCAGCACGCTGGACCGCATCATCGGCCTGGAGGTGGGCGCCGACGACTATCTGGCCAAGCCCTTCGAACCACGCGAACTGATCGCCCGGATCAAAGCCGTACTACGTCGTCCGCAACGCCTGGGCACTTGTGCCGAAGAGCCCGTGGTGGACGCCCAGCTGTTCGCAGGCTTTCGTCTGGAACACGTCAAGCGCCTGCTCACCCGCCCGGATGGCGAGACCCTGACCCTGCCGCGCTCCGACTACCGCGTGCTGCGCGAACTGCTGGAAGCCAACAACCGTGTGGTCTCGCGTGATCAACTGACCCGCAGCGCGTTCGGCCGCGACCACCTGCCCGACGACCGCTCGGTGGACATGTGCGTCAGCCGCCTGCGCCAGCAACTGCGCCGGGCGCCGGCGGGGGCCGCGCAAATCCTGACCATCCGCAACGAAGGCTACCTGCTGAGTATCGCCAGCCTCACGGCCGGGGCCTGACATGCGCTGGTTTCACCGGCTGTGGCCACGCACCTTGTTTGGTCAACTGCTGCTGATCATGGTCAGTGGCACGCTGGTGATCCAGTTGATGTCGAGCAGTATCTGGTTCGATGTGCGTTTCGCCCAGGCGCTAGAGGTGCCCGTGCGACTGGTTGCTGCACGCAGCGCCCCCCTGGTTACCCAAGCCGACTGCCACGGCGGTACATTGCAGGCGCCAGCCCACTACCAGCTTCGCTGCGTCGAAAGCCTGCCTGCGCAAGAGCATGACGAGCGCCCTGGGCGCAGACGGGTCGAGCTGTTGCTGCAGCAGGCCCTGAAGTACGAACTGGGGCATGCCCAGGACGTGCGCCTGATGAACGTGCAACTCACCGACGAACTGGGCCAACCGATCGTCTGGCGCAGCCTGTTCGGCCTGCGCACGGCCCAGGCCCATATCCAGTTCGCGGTGCCGCTGGCCGATGGCCACTGGCTGACCATTGCGGGCCAGGAACTGCAGGGTTGGAGCGGCGAGTCGGCCTGGGTGCTGATCAGCGATTACCTGCTGCGGGTGTATGCGCTGCGTATTGTCGCCGTGTTGCTGGTGTGCCTGATTGCCGTGCGCCTGTGCCTGCGCCCGTTGCGGCGCCTGGCCGATGCCGCACGCGGTCTGGGCAGTAACCTCGAACAGCCTCCCCTGGCGCTGGATGGCCCGGAGGAAGTGCGCCAGGCGGCGCAGGCGTTCAACGCCATGCAGCAGCGGCTGATTGCCATGGTCAACGACAAGGCCTACTTCCTGGCCGCCGTGTCTCACGACCTGCGCACCCCACTGACTCGCATGCGCCTGCGCCTGGAGCGCTTACCCGATGACGAACACCGCCAGCGCCTGCGGCAGAACATCACGCAGATGGACGATATGATCGGTCAGGTTCTGGATTACCTGCGTGCCGGAGAGCAGCAGAATTTGCAGCAAGTGGACCTGGACCGGCTGGTGACGCGCCAGTGTGCGGACCTGGCGACGGACCAGGAACCACTGCCGGTGCACGGCCGGGTGAACAGCCTGCGGGGAGATGCCCTGCTGCTGCAGCGCTGCCTGCAGAACTTGTTGGTCAATGCGTTGCGTTATGCCAAGGATGTTTCTGTCACGCTGGAGCGGACCACCACAGGGGTGTTCATCCACATCGACGACCGCGGGCCGGGGATTGCGCCAGCGCTGCTGACGACCATTACCGACCCGTTCGTGCGCGGTGAGGGGTCGCGTAACCAGGCATCCGGCGGATATGGGCTGGGGCTGAGCATTGCCCAGCGGATCGCCACCAGCCATGGGGGTGAGCTGATGCTGTCGAACCGTGAGAGCGGTGGATTGCGGGTCAGCATACTGCTGCCTGGCTAACGCGATCTTCTGTGGGAGCAGCCCATCGCGACACAAGGCCGCCCACAACATAGGGCTGCGCAGGCCTGGGAATTCGCAATCAGGTAACAGTCTTTTACCGGTTACCCAGGTTTTCCGTCCCCTGCGTTTGCCTATCCTATGCCCGGTCATCCTGCCTGCGATGGACCCATGAAACACTCTCTTCCCAGCCGCTACGCCTGCCTCGTACTCTGCCTTGTCTTCACTTTCGCCAGCCTGCCCCTGCTGGCCCAACATGCCTGGCTGTGGCCGGTAACGCTGATCACCGCGCTGCTCAGCCTGGTCGGTCTGAATGACCTGCGCCAAAGCCACCATGCGGTGCGACGCAATTACCCGATCCTGGGCAATATCCGTTACCTGATCGAAACCATCCGCCCGGAAATCCGCCAGTACCTGATCGAAGGTGACGACGACAAGCTGCCGTTCTCCCGCTCGCAACGCTCGCTGGTCTACGCCCGCGCCAAGAACGAAAGCGCCGAGAAAGCATTCGGCACGCTCAACGACGCCTACCAACCTGGTTTCGAGTTCATCAGCCATTCCATGCTGCCGGTGGCCACGCCAGACCCTGCCTCGTTCCGCATTGCCATCGGCGGGCCGCAATGCCGAATGCCCTACTCGGCCTCGATCTTCAACATCTCGGCGATGAGTTTCGGCGCCCTCAGCGCCAACGCCATCGCCGCGCTCAACCGCGGCGCGCGCATGGGCCGGTTTGCCCATGACACTGGCGAAGGCAGCATCAGCCCGTACCACCGTGAGCACGGCGGCGACCTGATCTGGGAAATCGGCAGCGGCTATTTCGGCTGCCGCACCGAGGACGGTCGTTTCGATCCACAGCGTTTCGCCGAACAGGCCCGCTCGGCACAGGTGAAGATGATCGAGATCAAGCTCAGCCAGGGCGCCAAGCCTGGCCACGGCGGCATTTTACCGGGGCACAAGGTCAGCCCCGAAATTGCCGAGACCCGTGGCGTACGTGCAGGCGAGGATTGCATCTCACCGGCCGCGCACAGCGCCTTCCGCACACCAGTGGAGCTGCTGCAGTTCGTAGCCAGCCTGCGCGAGCTTTCGGGCGGCAAGCCCGTGGGCTTCAAGTTCTGCCTGGGCCACCCATGGGAGTTCATGGGCATTGCCAAGGCCATGCTCGCCACCGGCATCAACCCTGACTTCATCGTTGTCGACGGCAAAGAAGGCGGCACCGGCGCAGCACCTCGCGAGTTCAGCGACAACATGGGCGTGCCAATGCGCGAAGGCCTGATGTTCGTGCACAACACGTTGGTCGGCCTGAACCTGCGCTCCAGCATCCGCATTGGTGCCGCGGGCAAGATCGTCAGCGCCTTCGACATTGCCAGCGTATTGGCCATCGGCGCTGACTGGGTCAACTCGGCACGCGGTTTCATGTTTGCCATTGGCTGCATTCAGTCGCAGAGCTGCCACACCAACAAGTGCCCGACCGGCGTGGCGACCCAAGACCCTCTGCGCCAGCGCGCCCTGGTGGTACCAGACAAGGCCGAACGGGTGGCCAGCTTCCACCGCAACACACTGCACGCACTGGCCGAGATGCTGGCTGCCGCAGGCCTGGAGCACCCTTCGGAGCTTAAGCCCAAGCACCTGGCACGGCGCATCAGCCCCAGCGAAATCGGGTTGTTTTCGGACTTGCACACATTCCTAAAGCCGGGGGAGCTACTCAATGGCTCGATCGAAAGCGAGTTTTATGCACGGATGTGGCGGATGGCGCGTAGCGACAGCTTTGCACCGGAGACGGGGGACACTGCAACACGAACTGTGGCATCAAGACTGCGCCACGAAGAGACTGAACCTGCATGACAAACATGACTGGGGCTGCCCTGCAGCCCTTCGCGGGCGTGCCCGCTCCCACAATTTGCAGCGCCATCGAAGGCGGCGCTTTACCTGTGGGAGCGGGCAAGCCCGCGAAGGGCCGCAGCGCGGCCCCAGCTTTCATGCGAAGAACTGCGGATCAGAAGATGCTGATCGGGTACTCGACGAATACGCGGACTTCGTTGCCGTCGTCGTTGTAACCGTTCTGCTGCACGGCGTTGTTGGTACGCAAGAACGAGCTACGCAGTTTGATCGACAGGTCCTTGGCCGGGCCGTCCTGCACCACGTAACGGATCTGGTTGAAGATCTCGCGCTCTTTACCTTCGCCGAAGCCTTGCGGGTTGGCGACGTTACGGGTGTTGATGTTGTCACCCACCACGTAGGCCAGCTTGTAGGTCAGGCCCGGAATGCCGTAGGCACCGAAGTCCAGGCCGTAGCCCAGCTGCCAGGAGCGCTCGTCTTCGGCGTTGAAGTCGGACCAGTACGAGTTGGCCAGGTAGATGGTGGAACCACCGTCACCCACGCCACCGGCGTTCTGGTAGAAGCCGTAGTTGTAGCCAGTGCTGCCGGTGCTGCGCTGGTGAGCGAGGGTGAACGAGTGCGCACCGTACGCATAGGTGGCTGCAAGGCTCCAGATGGTGTTGGAGTCGCCGTTCAGGCCTGCGGCTTTTACGTACTTGTTGTTGATATCCGACTTGTAGCCGTTGAAGTCCAGGGTCAGGGACTGGTCGCTGGCGATCGGGAAGACGTAGTTCAAGCCCAGGTAGTGCTTCTTCATCACGTCTTCGTTGTCGGCGGTGTACAGCGAAGCGGTGAAGTTGTCGGTGAACTTGTAGCTGGCACCGAAGACGTTGATCGACTTCAGGCCACCACCATCACGGCGCTCGGCGCTCTTGCGCGCTTCCTGGGTGAAGCGGCCAGCGTTCAGTTCCAGGCCCTGGATCTCTTTGGAGGTAATCAGGGTGCCGGTGAAGCTTTCTGGCAACAGACGTGCATCGTCGTACTGCAGTACTGGCAGTGCTGGCATCTGGTCACCGTACTTCAGCACGGTGTTGGAAATGCGGAACTTCACTGCAGCACCACCACGGGCCAGGTTGTGCGGCGAGCTGGCGTTGCCTTCGGCATTGGTGGTTTCGTGCGGTTTGAAGAAGTCGACGCCGCCACCACCGTTGTGGCCTTTGCCACCATCCAGGCGCACGGCGTACAGGCCGAATGCGTCGACACCGACGCCAACGGTGCCCTGGGTGAAGCCGGAGGAGAAGTTGGCGATGAACGCCTGGCCCCATTCGATCTGGTCGTCGGTGCCATGCTTCTTGTCACGGTTGATGTAGGCGTTGCGCAGAAGGACGTTGGCGTGGCTGTCCTCGATGAAACCCTTGCTGTCAGCCTGGTCATTGGCCTGAGCCTGGGTCGCGGCGATCATCGCCAGGGCGACCAGGCTGGTCCTGGTTTTCAACATGTTGTTTTCCTTATTTCTTAATCAAAAACGCGCTGCAATATGACGCCGGGAACCAACGCCCCTTCGTAGGTTCGACGCTATGCGGATCCAGCCGGGCGGGCCAACCGGTAAGTTCACGGCGGCCCTTGGCAGCAGCCTGGCCAATACCATGGCCAGCAGGCGTTGGCCGAATCCTAGCCGCGCGAGATTACAAATGTCAAAAAGTCGTGAAATGCAGGTTGATATAACCAAGAAATTCGGCGTATCCGGTGCATTTTCATGCAGGTTTGCGCTATCAGCGGGCAATTTATCTTGTGTAGGAAATTGCCTTTTGATCAAACGGACAATTTCCTGTGAGCAGGCAAAGCGTGGCCGCAGAGGCCGTTACAAACAGATACATATGTAAAGACAACCCTTTACAAATACCCAAGCAAGAGCAAATAGCAAGCATTACCATTCGCACCTTATTTTCAACTGCCCGGTCTGAATGTGCCCATGCTTGTACCCTGCCGCCTTTCACCCCTGACGCTCGGCCTGTCGCTGCTTTTCAGCGCCAGCCTGGCCAGTGCCGCCACCACCACGCTGCCGGAGTCGTCGGTTACCGCCGACAGCGAGCGCGAGAAGGACAACCCGCGGGTCAAGGAGGTGAGCACCGCAACCCGCACTTCGACGCCTGTGCGTTATGTGCCGCAGGCCATCGATACGGTGAAAACCGCCAATGTGCTGGACTACGGCAGCAACACGCTGGGCAAGGCACTGGAGGGCATCCCAAACGTCAGCAGCAGCGCCGACACTCGTTTTGACAGCGTACGCATCCGCGGCTTCGAGGCCAGCAACGACTTCTACCTGGACGGTATCCGCGACGACAGCCAGTACATCCGCGACTTGCACAACATCGAGCGGGTCGAGGTGTTGAAGGGGCCGGCAGCGGTGCTGTATGGCCGTGGTAGCCAGGGCGGCATCGTCAACAGGGTCAGCAAGGCAGCGGAGCCGGGTCGCCGCTCGACCATCGAAGCACAGGCCGGCAGCGAAGACCTGCGCAGCCTGTATGCCGACCTCAGCGCCGACCCCAGCGACACGGTCAGCCTGCGCCTGAACATGGGCAACCAGGACAACAACAGCTTCCGCGATGGTATCGACGGCAGCCGCCAACTGTTCGCCCCGTCGATCAGCTGGCAGATCACCCCCGACCTGAACTGGCTGGTGCAGTATGAATACAGCCGCTACAACCGCACGCCCGACCGTGGCATTCCTGGGGTCAATGGTCGCCCCGCCGACGTCAGCCGCGGCACCACCTACGGCGACCAGCGCGACTACATCGATGATCGCGCCCAGTCGCTGCGTTCGCGGCTGAACTACCAGTTGAACGAAACCTGGCAACTGCGCCACACCCTGGGCCTGTTCAAACTCGACAGCGAGTTCGACAACACCTATGTCACGGGCTACGACGCCGGCACCAATACCTTGACCCGCCAACGCTGGCAGCAGGACCTGAACACCCGCAACCTGTTCAACAACCTGGAGGCCGAGGGCGACTTCGACACCTTGGGCCTTGAACACAAGCTGCTGCTGGGCCTGGAGTTCGGCAACCAGCGGCGCGACCCGTTGCTGTACAGCGCTGGCAGACAGGACCTGCCAGGCCTGGGCAAACCCAGCCAGCCGCACAATGGTGCGTTGGCGGTATCGAGCAACAACCACACCGTGGTCGACAGCCGCGGGGTTTATCTGCAGGACCAGATTCGCCTGAACGATCAGTGGCAGGTTCTCGCCGGCGTGCGCTTTGACCAGTTCGAAGTGGAAACCACCAACAAGGATGGCTTGCGCGAACCGCAGGACAGCAACAGCACCAGCCCACGCCTGGGCGTGGTCTACACGCCATGGCGCGACCATTCGTTCTACGCCTCGTGGAGCAAAACTTTCTCACCGGTGGGTGGCGGCTTGATCGGCATCACCCCAGGGGCACAGGGCAACACCAATAAAACCGACCCGGAAGAGACCCGGCAGAAAGAAATAGGCGTAAAGAGCGACTGGTTGGACCAGCGCCTGACCACCACCCTGGCTATCTACGAGCTGGAACTTTACAACCGCCGCACCCGCGACCCGAACGACCCGAACATCATCTTGCTCAGCGGCATGCAGCGTTCACGCGGCATCGAGCTGACTGCCACCGGCAACATCGTCGGCAACTGGTATGTACGCGGCGGCATTGGCCTGCAGGATGCGACCATCGTCAAGGACAAGAACGGCCAGGAAGGCAACCGCATCAATGACGTGGCCAAGCGCAATGGCAGCCTGTTCGTGACCTGGAAGCCAGAAC
This sequence comes from Pseudomonas sp. VEM90, assembly GCF_054611535.1. Lineage (NCBI taxonomy): Bacteria > Pseudomonadati > Pseudomonadota > Gammaproteobacteria > Pseudomonadales > Pseudomonadaceae > Pseudomonas > Pseudomonas sp. VEM90. The sequence goes on from NZ_JBTRAR010000015.1 coordinate 72,760, forward strand.
TGGGCTGGTACGCCGAAACCGGGCTGACACTGGTGGGCGAGCGTTATGCGGACAACCAGAACACCACGTTGTTGCCGGGGTACGGCCGCTGGGATGCGCTGGCGGGCTACCGTACGCATGACTGGGATGTGCGGGCGGCGTTGAGCAACATTGCCGACAAGACCTATTACAGCTCGGCGACCAGTGCGGCGCAGATCCAGGTGGGCGATCCGCGTAGCCTTGTGGTGACGGGTAGCTACAGCTTCTGATCTTTGTTGACTGTACCTGCCTCTTAGCGGGCAAGCCCGCGGAGAGGCAGGTACAGGTGCAATCGATCAGTGCCACACCGCCATCAGCGCCTGCATCTCTGCTTCACTGATCAACCCTTGGGGGTATCGCCCGGCAAGCAGACGTCGTGGGTCGGTCGTCCTGACCCTGATGCTTCCATGGTGTTTCAACCACTTCGCCACAAGCCTGAGCGATTGGCGATCAACTGCCGATGGGCGCAAAGCCGACTCACTTGCTGCGTTCATGTCCACACGTACTCCCTGGCCCGTGAGCGGCTAATTTACGTTGGTATTGTTACAGATCAGAGGCGCGGCCTGGCCATGCCATCTCGCTATCTGTTTGAAAAACAATACAAAACGTATGCCAGCTCGGCCTCCGGGCGTCGCCCGCGCAAAAAAGAGGCCCGTCATGTGACGGGCCTCTTTATCCATTATGCGCTCAGCGCTTGACCGGCGCTGGCTGCTGTTGGGTAAGGCAGTGAATGTTGCCGCCACCCAAGAGCAGCTCGCGGCCCGGGATCATCACCACCTCATGGTCGGGGAAGATCCTTGCCAGGATCGCTCTGGCTTCAGCATCTGCCGGGTCGTCGAAGCTTGGGGCAATGATGCCACCGTTGACGATCAGGAAGTTCACATACGAACCCGCCAGGCGCACCGACGGGTCACGCTCCTGGCTGCCGGCGACCTGGTCGACACCGGCGCACTCTTCGGCAGTGGCGAACAGCGGGCCCGGGATCGGCATCTTGTGCACGATGAACTCGCGGCCCTTGGCGTCGCGGGTGTTCTTCAACACGTCCATGGCTGCGTGGCAGCGCGCGTAATTGGGGTCGTTGGAATCATCGGTCCAGGCCAGTAACACTTCGCCCGGGCGCACGTAACAGCAGAAGTTGTCGACGTGTCCGTCGGTTTCGTCGTTGTACAAGCCGTCGGGCAGCCACACCACGGTGTCGACTGCCAAGTGGTCGCGCAGCACCGCTTCGATCTGCTCGCGGCTCAGGTGAGGGTTGCGGTTGCGGTTGAGCAGGCATTCCTCAGTGGTGATCACGGTGCCTTCGCCGTCTACGTGGATCGAACCACCTTCCAGCACAAAACCTTCGGTCTGGTAGCGCTGGCAGCGCTCCATTTCCAGCACCTTGGCGGCCAGTTCCTCGTCGCGGTTCCAGGGTGCGTACAGGCCGCCATCGAAGCCGCCCCAGGCGTTGAAGCCCCAATCTACACCGCGCACTTCGCCATGGTCGTTGATGACGAAGGTAGGGCCGGTGTCACGCACCCAGGCATCGTCATTGCTGATTTCAACCACGCGAATGTTCGGCTGGTCGAGTTGGCGCCGAGCGTTCTCGTACTGGCCAGCGGAGGCCGCGACGGTCACAGGTTCGAAACGGGCAATGGCCTTGGCCAGGGTTACGTGGGCAGCCTGCGCCGGCTTGCCGCCCAGGCGCCAGTTGTCCGGGCGCTCCGGCCAGACCATCCATACCTGAGTTTGTGGAGCCCACTCGGCGGGCATGTGGAAACCATCGGCACGGGGCGTGGAGTTGAGGGTTTTCATGGGTGACCTCTGTGATGGCCCTGAGCCGGGTGAGCTGGGGCGTTTTTCAATTTATAACCGATATATATCGATATTTGAAGCCTGAAAATCGAAGAATTCCGCGCCATTCAGCGAATTTAAATCGATAACAATCGACACACGTCAGCGCTGGTCTGGTGAAAGGAGCGGCCTGCTGTCTACCATAGCCACACCTTATGCATCCTGTTACAGCTACGCGCGGAAATTTCCGGCAAGGCCGACTAGGGTCAATACTTGAGCGACGGGCCAGCGAGCCGCTATGAACATCACCCCTACAGCAATCCCTGAAGTACTGATCATCGAGCCAAAGGTGTTCGCTGACAGCCGTGGTTTTTTCTTCGAGGCATTCAACGCCCGTGAGTTCTCACAGCAAACCGGCGTGAACGTGGAGTTCGTCCAGGACAACCACTCGCGTTCCATCAAGGGCGTGCTCCGCGGGCTGCACTACCAGGTGGCAAACACCCAGGGCAAACTGGTGCGCGTGGTACACGGGGAAATCCGCGATATCGCCGTGGACGTGCGCAAAAGCTCGCCAACATTCGGCAAATGGGTCGCGGTGCACCTGTCGGCCGACAACCATCGCCAGCTGTGGATTCCACCTGGCTTCGCCCACGGTTTTGCAGTGATGAGTGAATCGGCCGAGTTCCTCTACAAGACCACCGACTACTACAACCCTGACGCCGACCGCTGCATCCGCTGGGACGACCCGCAACTGGACATCGACTGGGGGCTGCAGCAGCCACCGCTGTTATCGGACAAGGACAAGGTAGGCCTGCCATTGGCAGAGGCAGAACTGCTGCCTTAACTAGCGCATAATTGCGTCAGACTTTTCTGGCGCATTTACGTGATGATTGCAAAACCCACGCCCCCACGCCGTCCCCGCTGGCGCAGCCTGGCCCTGCTGGCGCTGAGCCTGGCCCCATTGTTGTGGCCCCTGCATCACTTGGCCGAGCGCTATTACCAGGAAAAGCTGGCCTCGCAGAACCGCCAGACCCTCGACCTGTATGTCGCCAACTTGCTCGGTACCCTGCACCGCTACGAGACCTTGCCGCAAATTCTCGGCGACCTGCCGGCGCTGCGTGATGTACTGGCCGATCCTTTCCGCCTGGAAGCGGTGACCAACGCCAACCGCCTGCTCAAGGACATCGTGCAACAGACCGGTGCCGAGGTGATGTACCTGATGGACATCAGCGGCAACACCTTGGCCGCCTCGAACTGGGACAAGCACGACACCTTCGTCGGCAGAAACTTCGCCTTCCGCCCCTACTTCAACGAAGCCATGGCCGGCCACCTGGGCCGCTTCTTCGGCCAGGGCACCACCTCGGCCAAACGTGGCTACTTCTTTGCCGCGGCCGTGCGGGATCGCGAGCGGATCGTCGGCGTGCTGGTGGTCAAAGTCGATCTCGACCACACCGAAACCCTGTGGGGCCGTACGCCCGAGCAGCTGTTGCTGACCGATCACAATGGCGTGGTCATCCTGACTTCGCGGCCCGACTGGCGCTTCCGTGCTACCCGCACGCTGACCGACGCCGAGCGCCAGGCCATCATCGCCATCCAGCCCTATCCGACCCAGGCCCCACAGCCGCTGGTTCTCAACCCGCAGGCCTGGATCACCCAGACCCGCGACATCAAGGAAACCGGCTGGCAAGTCAGCATCCTCGCCCCGCGCACGCTGGTTGATCGCTCGGTGCAGACGGTCATGGCCATCGGTGCCGGTACGCTGCTTGTACTGATGTTGTTGGCCGGCCTGGTGATGCAACGGCGACGCCATTACATCGACCGCATCGACTTCGAAGCCCGTGGCCGCCAGGAACTGGAAAAGCGCGTGGCCGAACGTACCGCCGACCTTGAAGGCCTGAACACCCGCCTGAAAAATGCCGTGCTGGAGCGCGAAAACGCTCAGCAGGAGGCCGTGCGCGCGCAGGACGAACTGGTGCAGGCCGGCAAGCTGTCGGTTCTCGGCACCATGTCGGCCAGTATCAGCCATGAGTTGAACCAGCCCCTGGCCGCCATCCGCAGCTACGCGGAAAACGCCGAAATCCTGCTCGACCACCAACGTACCGAAGACGCCCGCGGCAACCTCAAGCTGATCGGCGAGCTGACCGGGCGCATGGCCTCGATCATTGCCCACCTGCGCGCCTTCGCCCGTCGTGACCGCCATGCCCCGGAGAGCGTGGCCCTGCAGCCGGCCCTGGACGATGCCCTGGCGCTGCTGGCCAAGCGCCGCCGGGCGATGGCCGTAGAGCTGATCCGCGACCTGCCGGAAGCCACCTTGTGGGTACAGGCCGGCGAGACCCGCCTGCGCCAGGTGCTAGGCAACCTGCTGGCCAATGCCCTCGACGCCCTGACCGAAAAAGCCAACCCGCGTCGCCTGTGGCTAAGTGCCGAGCAGCGTGATGACTGCGTCTACCTGTACATCCGTGACAACGGCCCCGGTTTCAGCCGCCAGGCCCTGGAGCACGCCAAGGAGCCGTTCTTCACAACCAAGACCCGTACCCAGGGCCTGGGCCTGGGCCTGGCCATCTGTGAAAGCCTGATGCGCGCCCTGGGCGGTGAACTGCTACTGGCCAACCACCCGGAAGGTGGCGCAATGCTGACCCTCCAGCTGCGTGTGGCCGCGTCTGGCGCTACTTTGCCCAATTCGGAGGACCCCTCGGCATGACCACCGAGACACTGATCGACAGCCGAGCCCAGGTCATCCTGGTGGACGATGACCCCCACCTGCGCCAAGCCTTGAGCCAGACCCTGGACCTGGCTGGGCTCAAGGTAGTCGCCCTGGCCGAAGCTCAAGGCCTGGCCGAGCGTATCGAGGCCGACTGGCCCGGCGTGGTGGTCAGCGACATCCGCATGCCGGGCATCGATGGCCTGCAGTTGCTGGAACAACTGCACGGCCGTGACAGCGAGCTGCCGGTGCTGCTGATTACCGGCCATGGCGATGTGCCGCTGGCGGTGCAGGCGATGCGCGCCGGGGCTTATGACTTCCTGGAGAAACCCTTTGCCACAGACGCCCTGCTCGACAGCGTACGCCGTGCCCTGGCCTTGCGCCGGCTGGTGCTGGACAACCGTAGCCTGCGTCTGGCGCTGAGCGACCGCCAGCAACTGGCAACCCGTCTGGTCGGCCATTCACCGGCCATGCTGCGCCTTCGCGAGCAGATCGGTGCCTTGGCCGGCACCCGCGCCGATGTGTTGATTCTGGGCGAGACCGGCGCTGGCAAAGAGGTGGTGGCTCGCGCCCTGCACGACCTGTCCAGCCGCAGCGAAGGGCCATTCGTGGCGATCAACGCCGGCGCGCTGGCCGAATCGGTGGTCGAAAGCGAACTGTTCGGCCACGAGCCCGGGGCGTTCACCGGCGCGCAGAAGCGCCGTATCGGCAAGTTCGAATTTGCCAACGGCGGCACGCTGTTCCTCGACGAAATCGAGAGCATGAGCCTGGATGTGCAGGTGAAGTTGCTGCGCATGCTGCAGGAGCGGGTGGTCGAACGACTGGGTGGCAACCAGTTGATCCCGCTCGATATCCGCATCATTGCCGCCACCAAGGAAGACCTGCGTCAGTCTGCCGACCAAGGGCGATTCCGCGCGGACCTGTATTACCGCCTGAACGTCGCGCCGCTGCGTATTCCGCCACTGCGCGAACGCGGGGACGACATACTGGTGCTGTTCCAGCATTTCGCCGATGCTGCCAGCCAACGCCATGGTCTGTCGCCGCATGCGCTGCAGCCAGCGCAACGCGCCCTGCTGCTGCGTCATGACTGGCCAGGTAATGTCCGCGAGCTACAGAACGCCGCCGAGCGTTTCGCCCTTGGCCTGGAACTGGCACTGGATAGCCAGGCCCCCTCGGCAGCAGCACCGGCAGCACCCATGCTGAGCGGCAACCTCAGCGAGCAGGTCGAGCAGTTCGAACGCTCGCTGATCGCTGCTGAACTGGCCCAGCCACATGGCTCCATGCGGAGCCTGGCCGAAGCACTGGGTATCCCCCGCAAAACCCTGCATGACAAGCTGCGCAAGCACGGCTTGAACTTCGACGGCGGCAGCGGCGGGCATGACGATCAAGAGGACAACCGTTAATGAGCACCGATAGCCAGTACCTGCAGTCCGTACTGCACAGCGACATCCCCCTGACCCGCCAGATGGGCCTGGAAGTGATCGATTGGCAGCAGCACACCCTGCGCCTGCAACTGCCGCTGGCGGCCAACGTCAACCACAAAAGCACCATGTTCGGCGGCAGCCTGTACTGCGCAGCAGTGCTGGTGGGTTGGGGCTGGCTGCACCTGCGCCTGCGTGAACGGGGGATCGATGACGGGCATATCGTCATCCAGGAAGGGCAGATCAGCTACCCGTTGCCGGTTACCGGTGCGGCGGTGGCGCGTTGTGCTGCGCCCGACGAAAAGACTTGGGAGCGATTCCTGGCCATGTACCAGCGTCGTGGGCGGGCGCGGTTGACGTTGGAGACCACGGTGAGCAATGACGGCAGTGACGAGCCGGCGGTGAGGTTCAGCGGCCAGTACGTCCTGCACCGCTAGCCCAGCAGCCGCTGAAAGCAACTGCGCTGCACAAAACCCAAAGGCTGGCGTAAAACCTGTGGGAGCGGGCAGGCCCGCGAACACCGGCGAAGCCGGTGCCCCGCACCGCGGTACCTGCTTCGCGGGCTCGCCCGCTCCCACAGGGTAGGGTGAGAGTCCGTCAAATCAGGTTCAGGAAGGACTGGCGCCATGCAGCATTGGCGGGCAATGCCAGGAAGTACGGGTTAAGCAACGACTCGCGCGGCGGATACCGGAATGGCAAGCCATCCAGCCCGATCACCTCGCCGCAGGCCCCTTCCACCACGCCTTGCGCCGCTGCAGTATCCCACTGCGAAGTCGGCGCCAGGCGCGGATAACAATCGGCGCTGCCCTCGGCCAACAGGCAGAACTTCAACGAGCTGCCGATATTGGCCAGCTCCAGCTCTCCCACCGCAGCCCCAAGCCCGGACAACAGGGCTTCCTGTTCCGCGCTGGAGTGCCGACGGCTGGCAACCACGGTAAAACGCTCGCCCTCCGGGGGGGCGTTGCGAACCTGGATCGGTTGGGCTGCCTCGCCGGCATCTGCACGCCAGGCCCCCATGCCGCGCCCACCGAAGTAGCAGCGTCCATTGGTCGGCATCGACACCACACCAAACACCACGTCGCCGTTCTCGACCAGGGCGATGTTGACCGTGAATTCTTCACTGCCAGCAATGAACTCCTTGGTGCCATCCAGCGGGTCGACCAGCCACCAGCGGCTCCAGCTTTGGCGCTCGGCCAGTGGAATATTGCAGTCCTCTTCGGACAGCACCGGAATGTGCGGTGCCAGCGCCACCAGGCCATCGGCAATTACCCGGTGCGCGGCCAGGTCGGCGGCGGTAACCGGCGAATCGTCGGCCTTGCTGGTTACCGCGATATCGGCGCGCCAGAATGGCAGGATTGCCTCGCCCGCCGTCAGCGCCAGCTTGACCACTTCGTGCATCAGTTGCAGGTCGTTCATAGCTCCAGCAGCCCCCGCTGAATCAGCAGGTCACGGGCCAGGTACAGCGCCGCCAGGGCGCGGCCCTCGGTGAACTGCGGATGCATGGCCAAGGCTGACAACTCACGCAGGTTGACCTTGTCGACCCGCATCGGCTCGGGCTCATCGCCTTCCAGACGCTCTTCATACAGGTCGCTGGCCAGCACCACCTGAATCTTCTGGCTCATGTAGCCCGGCGAAAGCGACAGTTCCGTCAGGTGCTCCAGCTGGCGTGCGCCAAAACCGGCTTCTTCCTTGAGCTCCCGGTCGGCTGCCGCCAGCACGTCTTCGCCCGGTTCGATCAGGCCCTTGGGCAACGAAAGCTCGTATTCATCGGTGCCGCCGCAGTATTCCTCCACCAGCACGGCGTGCTCGGCATCGACCATGGCCACGATCATCACCGCGCCGTAGCCGTTACCCCGGCCCACCAGGCGTTCATAGGTGCGCTCGGCGCCATTGCTGAAGCGCAACTGTACGGCTTCGACGCGGAACAGGCGGCTGCTGGCGACAATCTCGCGGCTGAGTACGGTGGGTTTCTGGCGCATGGGGCGGCTCCTTGGCGTGAACGGGTTACTATACCGTGGCTTGCCGACTGATCGAGAGTTTCCCATGCCTGTTCTTCCCTGGTCTGCCATCGATACCGTCCTGCTGGACATGGATGGCACTCTGCTCGACCTGCATTACGATAACCGCTTCTGGCTCGAGCACCTGCCTCAGCGCTATGCCGAACTGCACGGTGTAAGCCGGGCCATGGCGGAAATGGAGCTGCAACCGCTGTTCGAACGCAATGCCGGCACATTGAACTGGTACTGCCTGGACTTCTGGAGCCGCGAGCTTCGCCTGCCTATTCGCGAGCTGAAACGGGAAATTGCCGACCTGATTGCCCTGCGCCCGGATGCCGATACCTTCCTGGCGGCAATTCGCCAGGCCGGCAAGCGTGTCGTGATGATCACCAATGCCCACCGAGACTCGCTGTCGCTGAAGCTGGAACGGGTGGAGCTGGCACCGTACTTCGAGCGGCTGATCAGCTCGCACGACTATGGTTACCCGAAGGAAAGCCCGCAGTTCTGGGATGCCTTGCAGGCGGATATCGGCTTCGAGCCGGAGCGCAGCCTGTTCATCGACGACACGCTGGCGATTCTGCGCAGTGCACGGCGGTTTGGTGTGGGGCATCTGTTGGCGGTGCGCCAGCCCGATAGCCAGGCACAACCACGAGATACCGAAGAATTTGCAGCGGTCGTGGATTACCGGGCGTTACTGGAAGGCCTGTGAGGCCCCATTCGCGGGCAGGCCCGCTCCCACATTCACTGCTGGCGCTGTAGCTGTGGGAGCGGGCGCGCCCGCGAAGAGGCCTGTACAGACTTTAGCGATCAGTCAGGAATACGCAGCACCTGCCCCGGATAGATCTTGTCCGGGTGCTTGAGCATCGGCTTGTTAGCCTCGAAAATCTTGTTGTACTGGCCGGCATTGCCATACACGACCATGGCAATGGCTGAAAGTGTGTCGCCCGATTTCACAGTAACGAACCTTGCCGCCTGGACTATCGGCCCGGTCACGGTGATCTGGTCCTCGACACTGGCCACGCCACTGATGTTGCCCGCCGCCAGAATGATCTTCTCCTTCTCTTCCTGGCTGGCCACTTCACCCTTGAGGATGATCTTGTCTCCTTCTACAGTGGCGCTAATGTTCGGGTTGCCCAGGCCGACAGCTTCCACGTGTTTCTTAAGCTGCTCTTCGGCATTGGCGTTGCCAGGGGTCAGCAGGTCGATCAACTTCTCGCCGGCTTCCTTCACGAAACTGAACAGGCTCATTGCGCTCTCCTTGTTGACGAAACCTCGGACACAGGAGTCTAGGCCAGCTTTACCACTCCCGCCCGGTGCGACCAATCGACGCGGTCTATCAAGGCATAGACCCTAGCGATTAGACGCCGCCGGCCCGCACGCCTAGGCTTGTGCTATCAGAAAGCCGCCGGTATTCAGCGCCCCGATGAACAGCAAGCCTCCGGTCTGCGCGGCCTCATCACCCTTGTCCATGCCCGCCGCCAGCAACACCTACGATTACGTCCAGCTCAGCGACGCCAAACGCGACAGCACCCCGCTGGCCGAGGAAGTGGCCCTGGCCATTGTCTATAACGGCCTCAACCAGGCGGTAATGCTGGTCAGCCCTACCGATCTGGAAGACTTCGCCGTCGGTTTCAGCGTCGGCAGCGGCATTGTCGAAGGCACCGCAGAAATCTACGACCTCAAGCTCTCCGGCGGCGGTTCGGCAATGTACGCCGACCTGGAAATTTCCAGCCGAGCGTTCTGGAACCTGAAAAACCAGCGCCGCCAACTGGCCGGCACCAGTGGTTGCGGCCTGTGTGGTGTCGAAGCCCTGGAGCAGGCGCTGCCGGACCTGGCCGTGTTGCCGGGTGCGCCCCTGCCCCCGGCCCAGTGGCTGGTCGGCCTGCGCGAGCGCATCGACGCCTTCCAGCCACTGGGCCAGCATTGCGGCGCCGTGCATGCAGCACTGTTCATGGACCGCCAAGGCGAACTGCTGCTCGGCCGCGAAGACATCGGCCGGCACAACGCCCTCGACAAACTGATCGGTGCCCTGCTGCGACAGCGCATCGACAGCCAGGGCGGCCTGGCGATTGTCACCAGCCGCTGCAGCCTGGAGCTGATCCAGAAGGTACTCCGTGCCGGCATCCAGACCCTGGTCAGCCTGTCAGCGCCCACCGGCCTTGCCCTGCAATGGGCGCGCAAACACAACCTCAACCTTATCCACTTGCCCAAGCACAGCGCACCGCGGGTCTACAGCCCAGCGGCGGAGTCGTAACAGTCGTGACCTCGTACCAACCTCTTCCGGACAACACCCCAGCCTCCCCCCCTCGCTACAAGCCCTACCACGGCCCCGCCGGCGGTTGGGGCGCGCTGCGTAGCGTGGCCAAGGCCTGGGTCGGCAGCGATAACGCGCTGAAGAACGTTCGCGCCCTGCTCAAGACCAACCAGAACGGCGGTTTCGACTGCCCCGGCTGCGCCTGGGGCGATTCGCCGGAAAGCGGCATGGTCAAGTTCTGCGAGAACGGCGCCAAGGCGGTGAACTGGGAAGCAACCAAGCGCCGTGTCGATGCTGCCTTTTTCGCCCGTTACAGTGTCTCCTCGCTGCTGCAGCAAAGCGACTATTGGCTGGAGTACCAAGGGCGTCTGACCGAACCGATGGTCTACGACGCATCAAGCGACCGCTACCTGCCGATCAGCTGGGATGCCGCCTTCGCCCTGATCGCCCGCGAGCTGAACAAGCTGGCCAACCCTGACCAGGCCGAGTTCTATACCTCGGGACGAGCCAGCAACGAAGCGGCGTTCCTGTACCAACTGTTCGTGCGCGCCTACGGCACCAACAACTTCCCTGACTGCTCGAACATGTGCCATGAGGCCAGCGGGGTGGCATTGGGGCAAAGCGTCGGGGTCGGCAAGGGTACTGTCACCTTTGACGACTTCGAGCACGCCGATTCCATTTTTGTCTGGGGCCAGAACCCCGGCACCAACCACCCGCGCATGCTCGACCCACTGCGCGATGCGGTAAAACGTGGCGCCCAGGTGGTGTGCATCAACCCGCTCAAGGAGCGTGGTCTGGAGCGCTTCCAGCACCCCCAGAACCCACTGGAAATGCTGACCAACAGTGACCGTCCGACCAACACCGCCTTCTTCCGCCCGGCCCTGGGTGGCGACATGGCGATGTTGCGCGGCATGGCCAAGTTCGTCCTGCAATGGGAACGCGAAGCCCAGGCCAACGGTGAACCGGCCGTGTTCGATCACGCCTTCATCGCCGAACATGGCCATGGCGTCGATGAATACCTGGCCGTGGTGGACGCCACGCCGTGGTCGCACATCCAGGCACAGTCCGGACTGACCTTGGCCGACATCGAACTGGCCGCGCGCATGTACTGCCGGGGCAAGCGGGTGATCATGTGCTGGGCGATGGGCATCACCCAACACCGTCATTCGGTGCCGACCATTCAGGAAATCGTCAACCTGCAGATGCTGCGCGGCAACATCGGCGCGCCCGGCGCCGGCCTGTGCCCGGTGCGTGGCCACAGCAACGTGCAGGGTGACCGCACCATGGGCATCAACGAGCGCCCGCCAGAGGCACTGCTGGATGCCATCGAAAAGCGCTTTGGCTTCCCCGTGCCACGGCGCAATGGCCATAACACCGTCGAAGCCATTCACGCGATGCTCGATGGCCGGGCCAAGGTTTTCATCGGCCTGGGCGGCAACTTCGCCCAAGCCACACCCGACACCGAGCGTACCGCCCAGGCGCTGCGCAACTGCGAGCTGACCGTGCACATCAGCACCAAGCTCAACCGTAGCCACCTGGTCCATGGCAAGCAGGCACTGATCCTGCCGTGCCTGGGCCGCACCGACATCGACCTGCAGGCCGACGGGCCACAGGCAGTCACGGTGGAAGACTCGTTCAGCATGGTCCACGCCTCCAACGGCCAGCTCAAGCCGCTGTCGACGCAAATGCGCTCGGAGCCTGCGGTGATCGCCGGCATCGCCGCCGCCACGCTGGGCAAACAACCGGTGGACTGGCACTGGCTGGTGGCCGACTACGACCGTATCCGCGACCTGATCGGCGATACCATTGCCGGTTTCAGCGGCTTCAACCAGCGCCTGCGTCATCCGGGGGGCTTCCATCTGGGCAACAGCGCGGCCAGCCGCGAATGGGCGACCAGCACCGGCCGCGCCAACTTCAAGGCCAACCTGCTGCCCGACACGCTGCTTGACGAACGCGTACGCGCCAGCGGCCAGTTGCCAGACCTGATCATGCAGTCGATGCGCTCGCACGATCAGTACAACACCACAATCTATGGCCTGGACGACCGCTACCGCGGCGTGCGCGGCCAGCGCGAGGTGCTGTTCGCCAACGAAGCCGACATCATCCGCCTGGGCTTCCAGCCGGGGCAGAAGGTCGACATCGTTTCGTTGTGGGGGGATGGGCATGAGCGCCGGGTGCAAGGCTTTACCCTGCTGGCCTTCGACATCCCTGCCGGGCAGGCGGCAGCGTATTACCCGGAGGTGAACCCGCTGGTGCCGCTGGAGAGCATTGGCGTTGGTAGCCATACGCCAACATCGAAGTTCATTGCCATCAAACTGGAGCGAGCGCGGGACGACGGGCGCATCCTGTAAAAATGAAAAAAGCCCTGTTCCGTGGCGGCTCAGGGCTTTGTCATAACAGTCTGGGACAGCCTAAAAACGATAAAGTTTCATAGTAAATACAGCAAGTTAGAGAATTGTGTACAACTCGTGTTACTCGTCGGATTTCCGTTGCCAGCCACGCCTCTTAGCCTCAAATTCGCCTCGTCATCCCTATGAGGCTCTCTTGATGAAGAAGTACTCCTCGATTCTGTTGTTGTCTTTCAGCTTGCTCAGCGGCGTTGCCATGGCAGGCGGCACCACCGAGGCCGGCATTGGCGGCGCACTGGGTGGGGTACTGGGCTCTGTCGTGGGCAACTCCATCGGTGGCAGCACCGGCGGCGCCATTGGTGCCGGTCTGGGCGGTGCGGCAGGTGGCGCTCTGGGCGCAGACAAACGCCAGCGTGGTGAAGCCGCTATCGGCGGCGCGCTGGGCGCCGCAGGTGGTAACGTGGTCGGTCGCTCCGTGGGCGGCACCACGGGTAGCTACATTGGTGCGGCAGCCGGCGGTGGTGCCGGTGGTGCGCTGGGTAACTACCTGGGCAAAGAGGCCGACAAAGACGATTACCGCGATGGCCGCCGCTATCGTCGCGGTTACGACGACGACCGTCGTCACTGGGACCGTGGCCGCCACTACGGCCACCGCAAGCACAAGCGCCACTGGCGCGACTAACGCCTGGGGCCCTGCCCCGGCAACAAAACCCCGCCCCTGCCAGCGGGGTTTTTTATGCCTGTCGCTCCAGCACAAGGCCGGACAGGATCACCTGCAGCGCCTCTGGCAACGCTACAGGCCGGCCACTGGCGCGCTCGATGAACACCTGCACCACCGTACCTGCCGCGCACGCGTCCGGCTCGCCCGGACGGTACAGCGCCAGCCGGTACTCTACCGTGCTGCCCGCCAGACGCGTCACTCCCAACCCCACCTCCAGCAAATCCGGGAAGCCCGGCAGAGCATAGAAATCCGCAGCCGAACTGACCACGAAGGCGGCCAGTTCACCGTGTCGCAGGTCCAGTTCCGCCTGCTCGACGAGAAACGCCTGTATCGCGGTTTCGAAGAAGCCGTGCACCGTTGCACCGGCGATGTGGCCGTTCAGGTCGTTGTCCTGGGGGCGGGTAAGGATCGGGTGAAAGTGAGAGAAGGCAGTGCGCTGAGGGGCTTCGGTCATCTGGCTGGCTCTTGTCTTCGCAATGGATGCTGACAGTGAAACAGAAAAAACAGACTTTCGCTGCCTATGCGGGCCCCTTCGCGGGCAAGCCCGCTCCTACAACGGCCTGCGCCCACCACCGATCAGTGTGTAGGAGCGGGTTTACCCGCGAATACGATGGCGGCTGCGACGGTGAACCACGGGTGGAAATTGGCCAGCAGGTCCGCCCCTTTCGCGGGCCAAACCCACAAAAAAGCCGCCCCTGGGGGCGGCTTCTCGTTGCGGCTGAGCTCGGCTTACAGCTGCGGGCCAGCGGCCTTGATGGCGTCGGAAACTTCGAACTTCTTGAAGTTTTCGATGAACAGCTTGGCCAGACCTTTGGCAGCCTCATCGTAGGCCGCTTTGTCAGCCCAGTTGGTGCGCGGGTTGAGCAGTTCGGTTTCAACGCCCGGAACAGCCTTCGGCACGTCCAGGTTGATGATGTCCAGGTGCTCGGTTTCGGCACCGACCAGTGCGCCGCTCTGGATTGCAGCGATCACGGCACGGGTAGTGGGGATGCTGAAGCGCTTGCCAACGCCGTAACCACCACCGGTCCAGCCGGTGTTGACCAGGTAGACCTTGGAGTTGAAACCGTTGATACGCTTGATCAGCAGCTCGGCGTACTCGCCAGCCGGACGCGGGAAGAACGGTGCGCCGAAGCAGGTGGAGAAGGTCGACTTGATGCCGCCGCCCGAACCCATTTCAGTGGAACCGACCAGCGCAGTGTAGCCGGACAGGAAGTGGTAGGCCGCCTGCTCGTTGTTCAGGATCGAAACCGGAGGCAGAACACCGGTCAGGTCGCAGGTGAGGAAGATCACTGCATTAGGCTCGCCGCCCAGGTTCGCTTCCGAACGCTTGGCAACGTGCTCCAGCGGGTAGGCCGCACGGCTGTTCTGGGTCAGGCTGACATCGGTGTAGTCGGCGTGCTTGTTGGCGTCGAGAACGACGTTTTCCAGTACTGCGCCGTGCTTGATGGCTTTCCAGATGACCGGCTCGTTCTTCTCGGACAGGTCGATGCACTTGGCGTAGCAGCCGCCTTCCATGTTGAAGACAACGCCTTCGCCCCAACCGTGCTCGTCGTCACCGATCAGGTAACGGCTTTCGTCAGCCGAAAGGGTAGTCTTGCCAGTGCCGGACAGGCCGAAGAACAGGGTCACATCGCCTTCTTCGCCGATGTTGGCCGCGCAGTGCATAGGCAGTACGTCGACAGCCGGCAGCAGGAAGTTTTGCACCGAGAACATGGCTTTCTTCATTTCACCGGCGTAGCGCATGCCAGCGATCAGCACTTTCTTCTGGGCGAAGTTGATGATCACGCAACCGTCGGAGTTGGTGCCGTCACGCTCAGGTTCGCACACGAAGTTGGCGACGTTGAGGACCTGCCACTGGTCGCGGCCAGCCGGGTTGAACTGCTCCGGGTTGATGAACAGGCAACGACCGAACAGGTTCTGCCAGGCAGTCTGGGTGGTCATCTTCACCGGCAGGTAGTGCTCGGCTGCAGCCCCTACGTGAACATAGGAAACGAAGTGATCCTGGGCGTTGTTGAACGCCTCGACGCGAGCCCACAGGGCATCGAACTTGTCAGCCGGGAACTTGCGGTTGATCGGGCCCCAGGAAATGGCGTCCTGGGTGGAAGGTTCTTCGACGATGAAACGGTCAGCCGGCGAACGGCCGGTACGGTGACCAGTCTCCACGACCAGTGCGCCAGTATCGGCTAGTACGCCTTCACCGCGTTGCAGCGCTTCTTTTACCAGCTCATCGACGCTCAGGTCGGTGTACACGGTGTTGTTGGCTTGCGTCATGAGATACCCCATCCGGCCCGAGGCCGAGTGCTCCAAACGTTTTGTAGTTGTCTTGAAAAAACTACTACAGCGAAAAAAGTGGCCGGATTATGCCAGAAACGCCCAAAAAAAGTAGGCCCCTCCTGTCAGAACTGCGCTTTTGCGCAATTCGACAGGAGATTATCCTGAGCTTTAACGTTTCAGTGACGAGTTTCTGAGGCCACGTCAGTACCGCCACCCGCAAACAGTTGCGCCACATCGCTGGCATCGAAGAAGTAGCGCTCGTTGCAGAACTGGCAATCGATCTCCACCGTCCCGCCACACTCTTCCACCAGCGCCTTGGCGTCGTGTTCGCCCAGACTGACCAACGCATTGCCGGAGCGTTCCCGCGAACAGCTGCAATTGAAGCGCAGAGGCTGAATATCGAACAGGCGCACGGCATCTTCGTGGTACAGGCGGTGCAGCAGGGTTTCGTTGCCCTCTGTCCACTCTTCCGGCTTGAGCGTCTTGGCCAGGGCCACTACGTGCTGCCAGCTGTCTTCGCGCTCTTCATCATCCGGCTGGCGATCACGCGGCAGTTGCTGCAGCAATAGCCCACGGGCCTTGCCGCCTTCGGCATTGAGCCAGAAACGGGTATTGAGCTGCTGCGACTGGACGAAGTAGTTGGTGAAACATTCCGACAGGTTGGCGCCATCGAGGTCGACGGTCCCCTGGTAGCGCTGGCCCTTGACCGGGTCGATGGTCAGGGTCAGGTGGCCGTCGGGCATCAGCTGCGACAGGGTGGCACCCGCCGGAATCTGGTCCGCTTCGTAGCGGGCCATGCCGCGGATCTCGCGGTCGCTGGAACATTCCACCATCAGCAGCGGAATCGGCCCAGCCGAACGCGCCTGCAGAATCAGCAGGCCATCGAACTTCATCGCCCCCACCAGCAAGGCGGTCGCGGCCATCAACTCGCCGAGCAGCACCTTGACCGGCTGGGGGTACTCATGACGCGCCAACACTGCGGCGTAGCTGTCATCGAGAGACACCCACTCGCCGCGCACATCGCGCTCGTCGAAGATGAAACGTTGGGTGAAATCGGTATCAGGCAATTCGCTCATAGGTTTTGGCTATCTGAAAATGATGACAAAATGGTTACAAGGGTTGTCGCGAACCTGCGAGAGCCCATGACAGAGCGCTCACACGGCGCTCCGATTTCTGTTTGCAATAGAGGTATTTTATGGACAATCGACCACTGTTCCAAGCAAGGTGGTCCTGGGGGCCACTGGCAGCCTGTACGCTGCTTCCCATCGCTCTACTGTGTTTCTGGTTATGGCCCATTGGCCAGATCCTGTGCCTGACTTTCGACGAGTGGCTGTTCCGCAGCCTGAACGCACCACTGGCAGACAATACTGCCTGGCGTAATATCTGGGCACTTGGCAGCCTGCGCCCGTTCGATATCGTCGTCGGTCTGATCCTGCTGGCAGTGCTCATCCGTGGTGACTGGGTGTTCAAGGCCGCTCAGGTTCGCCAGGCATTTTTCGGCTTTCTGGTCACGCTACTCCTCTTAGTGGTGATTCGCGCGCTGTTTTCCAAGTGGGTGGATGCAGCCGGGTGGCAACACAAGAGCCCATCGATGATCTTCGACGACGTCGTGCACCTGAGTGACTATTACCCGAATCTGGAGGCTGCCTGGGAACTCAAGGACCGTTCCAGCAAGAGTTTCCCGGGTGATCACGCCTCGGTGCTGTTGGTCTGGGCGCTGTTCATGAGCGTGTTCAGCCGCGGCCTTTTGCAGTACCTGGTTGTCTGGGGGTTGGCGCTGCTGTTCATGCTGCCACGCCTGGTAGCCGGTGCCCACTGGGGGCAGGACGACTACATTGGCGGCTTGCTGATGGCGGTGCTGGCGTTGGGCTGGAGCTACTACACGCCGCTGGCGGCCAAAGGCAGCGAGGCGTTGATGCGCTGGACAGCGCCGTTGTTCAAGCTGCTGTCCACGTTACCGCTGGTCGGGCGAATGGCGGTGTTCCGTTAGATGCCTGGGGCTGCACGGCAGCCCCATTCAATCGTAACTTCCATGCAGCTGGTGGATCTGCCGCCGCTGCTTCTTGGTCGGCCGGCCATCGGTGGTCACGCCCATGGCCCCGGCCTTACGCATCTCAGCGGCCTGTTCACGGCGACGCACACTTTCTTCGGTTTCCTCGTACAACGTCTGCGCCTCCGGGGCACCACGACGCACCATTGACAGCGCCTTCACCACCACGGTGCGCTCATCGAACCCGGTACGCAGTACGAACTCGTCGCCCACCCGAGGCTCCTTGCCAGGCTTGCAGCGTTCGCCCCGACAATGCACCTTACCACTCTCGATCGCCGCCTTGGCCAGCGCTCGGGTCTTATAGAAGCGCGCCGCCCATAGCCATTTGTCCAAGCGAACCTTGTCGTCGTCTTCGGCTTTTTGTGCCATCCCGTTACCTCGGATTCTGTCTTTCATCGAACTGTACTACCTTCACATACGGATGCAAAAAGTCCCCGCCGTGCTTAAAGTTCACCACCTCATTCGCAGGGTGCGCTTCGTGAAGACATTTGACCATTTGACTGTGATCGGCCTGCGGGAGTGGGTCGCCCTGCCTGACCTCGGCGTGGCCGGGCTGCGCGCCAAGATCGACACCGGTGCCAGCACATCGAGCCTGCATGCCACCGAGGTGGAACCCTTCGAGCGCGACGGCCAGCCCTGGGTTCGCTTCACTGCGCACCTGGGTTCGGTGGTGCAGTTGCGTCACCGCCGCTGCGAAGCACCGCTGGTGACCATGAAGACCATCAAGAGCTCCAACGGCCACGCCCAGACTCGCTACGTCATCCGCACGTCATTGGCGCTGGGTGATGGTGTGTGGGAGGTGGAGTTCACCCTGGCCTGCCGCAAGAGCATGCGCTACCGCCTGTTGCTTGGCTCCAAGGCTTTGATACACGGCCAGCTGGTGGTCAACCCCGGCCTGAAATACGTACAAGACAAACCGGCCTTCCCGGCCACCCTTTCCCCTGTCACAGGTGCTGCATGAAGATCGCTGTGCTGTCGCGCAATCCGCGTCTGTATTCCACCCGCCGCCTGGTCGAAGCCGGTACCCAGCGTGGCCACGAAATGGTGGTGATCGATACCCTGCGGGCCTACATGAACATTGCCAGCCACAAGCCGCAGATCCACTACCGTGGCAAGCCGCTGGAAGGCTTCGATGCGGTGATCCCGCGCATAGGTGCTTCGGTTACGTTCTATGGCTGCGCGGTGCTGCGCCAGTTTGAAATGATGGGCGTATACCCGCTCAACGAGTCGGTCGCCATTGCCCGCTCGCGCGACAAGCTGCGCTCGTTGCAGCTGTTGTCGCGGCGCGGCATCGGCCTGCCGATCACTGGTTTCGCCCACTCGCCGGACGACATCCCCGACCTGATCCAGATGGTCAACGGTGCCCCGCTGGTGATCAAGGTGCTGGAAGGCACCCAGGGCATCGGCGTGGTGCTGTGCGAAACTCCCCAGGCGGCCGAGTCGGTGATCGAAGCGTTCATGGGCCTCAAGCAGGACATCATGGTTCAGGAGTACATCAAGGAAGCCGGTGGCGCAGATATTCGATGCTTCGTGGTAGGCGATAAGGTAATTGCCTCGATGAAGCGTCAGGCCAAGCCGGGCGAGTTCCGCTCCAACCTGCACCGAGGTGGCGTCGCCAGCCTGATAAAAATCACCCCTGAAGAACGCATTACCGCAATTCGGGCGGCCAAGGTGATGGGGTTGAGCGTGGCGGGCGTGGACATCCTGCGCTCCAACCACGGGCCGTTGGTGATGGAGGTAAACTCGTCACCGGGGCTGGAGGGCATTGAAGTCACCACGGGCAAGAACGTGGCCGGGATGATCATCGAGCATCTGGAGAAGAATGGCGGGCCCAATCAGACCCGGACCAAGGGCAAAGGCTGATTCAGCCTGTACCGGCCTCTTCGCGGCTAAAGCCCCACAGGTACTGCACAACCCCTGTAGCGGCTTCAGTCACGAAGAGGCCAGTGAGCCTCACACAGCATTACGCGGCAGCAGCAGCCCCAGCGGCAACCTGACCCGCGCCTCGATCCCGCCGCCAGACCGGTTACGCAACTCCACATTCCCGCCATGTTGCGCAGCAATCCGCTTGACGATCGCCAGCCCCAGCCCGGTGCCCTTGCCACCCCGCGCCCGGTCACCGCGAATGAACGGGTTGAAGATGGTTTCCAGCTCCGACTCGTCAATACCGGCACCGCGGTCCAGCACGCTGAGCACCACATACGGCGCACTCTCATCCCCCGACACATAGGCAGCCACCTCGACCCCCTTGCCAGCATGGTGCAGGGCGTTGCCGATCAGGTTGCCCAGCATGCGCTTGAGCGAAACCCGGCGCAGCGGAAACGGTGGAATCGGCTCCAGGCACAGGCGCACGCGCTCTTCCGGCTGGTTGTACGGAGCCACCACCTCACGCACCAGATCAGCAAGGTCGACCTCCTCCACCGGCTCGTCACGGCCATCGCGGATGAAGGCCAGGAACTGGTCGAGGATCGCGTCCATGTCCTCGATATCGCGAACCATGTCATCGCTCAGCTCGTTGTCGCTGTTCAGCAACGACAGCGACAGGCGCAGCCGCGTCAGTGGTGTGCGCAAGTCGTGGGAAACCCCGGCCAGCATCAGCTCGCGCTCACGCCCGGCCTGCTCGACATCTTCGGCCATCTGGTTGAACGCCTTGTACACCTCGGTCATCTCGCTGGGGGTATCGCTGATCGGCAGGCGCACACTGCGCCCCTGGCCAAGCTGGCGGGCGGCGAACACCAGGCGTTTGAGCGGCTGGTTCAACTGGCGCACAAAAATCCACGCCGAGGCGGTGGACAACAAACCAATGGCCAGGAACCAGCCCAGCACGTTCCAGATCTTCTGCCCGCGCAAGGGGTGCGGGTACAGCGGCACCTTCAGCCAACCTGGGCCAAGGCTTGGCGCATTGACCCACAACGCCGGAGGCGCATGAATGCGCAACCGCACCTCGGTGTCTTCACCCAACTCGGCCTGCATCTGCCGTTGGTAGATTTCACTGTAAGGCCAATGCTGCTCACCTTCGGGCACACCCGAGCCGGTCACCCGGATAAGGCCTGCCGCCTCGGCGATCTTGTCGCGGTTTTCTTCGTCGGCGGCCCAATAGGCGCGCAAGGTCAGCGCTACACCATGGCTGTACTGACGGTCGACCAGCACGTCCTCGTTCATCAGCAGGTAGACCAGGGTCAGCGCCTTGGAGAACAGAACGACGATCAACACCAGCCACAGGGTGCGGGCGAAGAAACTTTGCGGAAACCAGAGCGGTGTTTTCATCGACGTCCAGGCATCATTTTCCGGCGTTTCCGTCCGGTACGAACACGTAGCCCACGCCCCAGACAGTCTGGATGTAACGCGGCTTGGACGGGTCCGGCTCGATCATGCGACGCAGGCGCGAGATCTGCACGTCGATGGAACGTTCCAGCGCATCCCATTCGCGGCCGCGCGCCAGGTTCATCAGTTTGTCGCGGGTCAACGGCTCGCGGGCGTGCATCACCAAGGCCTTGAGCACAGCGAACTCACCAGTGGTAAGCATGTGCACTTCGTCGCCACGCTTGAGCTCGCGGGTAGCCAGCGACAGTTCATAGTCGCCGAACGTGACCGATTCATCTTCGCTGCCCGGCGCTCCCGGCACGCTCGGCGCCTGGCGGCGCAGCACCGCCTTGACCCGGGCCATCAACTCGTCCGGGTTGAACGGTTTGCCCAGGTAGTCGTCGGCGCCCAGCTCCAGGCCCTTGATGCGGCTGAGCTCGTCGCCCTTGGCGGTCAGCATGATGATCGGGATCTGGTTGTTCTGCTGGCGCAGTCGCTTGCACGCGGACAGGCCGTCCTCACCCGGCAACATCAGGTCGAGCACCACCAGGTTGAACACCTCGCGCTGCAGCAGACGGTCCATCTGCTCGGTGTTGGGCACTGCACGGGCACGGTAGCCCTTGCTGGTGAAGAAACGTTCCAGCAGGCTGCTCAGCCCCGGATCGTCGTCGACGATGAGAATCTTGTCACCTTCAGCGGTGTTTGGCGTGCCGGTCATGAATAACTCCTCTGATATCGCCGCGCATTATGGCGTAGCCATTGCTGCACGTTGCGTGAGCATTGTTAGCAGATTTTTCCCCCGGCGCCAGTTCCGGCTGGCCGGGCGCCATCACCGCAAGCCGTTTGCGATGGGTATAATGCGCGGCTTTCATCCAGCGCCGCCGGGCAAAAGGCCCACAGGCGACCCCCGTATTCACAAATGTCAGGTGGTTTACATGGACAGCATCAACAGCCGTATCGCCGAGGAACTGGGCGTACGCCCACAGCAGGTCGAGGCGGCCGTGAGCCTGTTGGACGAAGGCTCGACCGTGCCCTTCATCGCCCGCTACCGCAAGGAAGTGACCGGTAGCCTTGACGACACTCAGTTGCGCCACCTGGAAGAGCGTCTGCGCTACCTGCGCGAACTCGACGAGCGCCGCGCCAGCATCCTTTCCAGTATCGAGGAACAGGGCAAGCTGACCCCGGAACTGGCCCGCGAGATCAAGCTGGCCGACACCAAGACCCGCCTCGAAGACCTGTACCTGCCCTACAAGCAGAAGCGCCGCACCAAGGGCCAGATCGCCCTGGAAGCCGGCCTTGGCGAACTGGCCGATGGCCTGTTCAACGACCCGACCCTGGCCCCGGAAAGCGAAGCCGCACGCTTCGTCAACGCCGAAAAGGGCGTGGCCGACGTCAAGGCCGCGCTGGAAGGCGCCAAATACATCCTGATGGAGCGTTTTGCCGAAGACGCCGCCCTGCTCGACAAGCTGCGCAGCTACCTCAAGCAGGAAGCCGTGCTCAGCGCCCGCGTCGTGGCCGGCAAGGAAGAAGAAGGTGCCAAGTTCCGCGACTATTTCGCTCATGACGAGTTGCTGCGTACTGCACCGTCGCACCGTGCCCTGGCGATCTTCCGCGGGCGCAACGAAGGCGTGTTGAGCGTCTCGCTGAAGGTAGGCGAAGAACTGCCCGGCACCCTGCACCCGTGCGAACTGATGATCGGCAACCACGTCGGCATCGAAAACCGCAGCCGACCGGCCGACAAGTGGCTGGGTGAAGTGGTGCGCTGGACCTGGAAGGTCAAGCTGTACACCCACCTGGAAACCGACCTGTTCGGCGAACTGCGCGACAATGCCGAAGGCGAGGCGATCAACGTGTTCGCCCACAACCTGCACGACCTGCTGCTGGCCGCCCCGGCCGGCCCGCGCGCTACCCTGGGCTTCGACCCGGGCCTGCGCACCGGCTGCAAAATCGCCGTGGTCGATGCAACCGGCAAGCTGCTGGACCACACCACGGTCTATCCGCACGCGCCGAAGAACGACTGGGACCGCACCATTTCCATCATGGCCGCACTGTGCGCCAAACACTCGGTGGAACTGATCGCCATCGGCAACGGCACCGCCAGCCGCGAAAGCGACAAGCTGGTGGCCGAGCTGGTCAAGAAATATCCAGCCTTGAAAATCACCAAGATCATGGTCTCCGAAGCCGGTGCTTCGGTGTACTCGGCATCGGAACTGGCCGCCCGCGAGTTCCCGGACCTGGACGTGTCGATCCGCGGCGCCGTGTCGATCGCCCGCCGCCTGCAGGATCCGCTGGCCGAACTGGTGAAAATCGATCCGAAATCCATCGGTGTCGGCCAGTATCAGCACGACGTCTCCCAGCTGAAGCTGGCACGTGGCCTGGACGCGGTGGTCGAGGACTGTGTGAACGCCGTGGGCGTGGACGTGAACACCGCTTCGGTGGCGCTGCTGACGCGCATCTCCGGCCTAAATGCCACGCTGGCACAGAACATCGTCGCCCACCGCGATGCCAATGGTCCGTTTGCCACCCGTGCAGCGCTGAAAAAGGTCAGCCGCCTGGGTGAGAAAACCTTCGAGCAGGCCGCCGGCTTCCTGCGTGTGATGAACGGCGACAACCCGCTGGACGCCTCTGCGGTGCACCCTGAGGCCTACCCGCTGGTGCAGCGCATTGCTGCCGATACCGACCGCGACATCCGTTCGCTGATTGGTGACAGCAGCTTCCTCAAGCGCCTGGACCCGAAAAAGTTCACCGACGAAACCTTCGGCCTGCCAACCGTCACCGACATTCTGCAAGAGCTGGACAAGCCCGGCCGCGACCCACGTCCGGAGTTCAAGACCGCCACCTTCCAGGACGGCGTCGAAGACCTCAAGGACCTGGAACCGGGCATGATCCTCGAAGGCGTGGTGACCAACGTTACCAACTTCGGTGCCTTCGTCGACATCGGTGTGCACCAGGACGGCCTGGTGCATATCTCGGCGCTGTCGGAGAAGTTCGTCAAAGACCCGCGTGAAGCCGTCAAGGCCGGCGATGTGGTCAAGGTGAAGGTCATGGAAGTCGACATCCCGCGCAAACGCGTCGGCCTGTCCATGCGCATGAGCGACACCCCGGGCGAGAAGGTCGAAGGCAATCGCGGTGGCAACCGTGGCAATGGCGGCAATCGCCAGCAGCAGGCACCGCGTCAGCGCGAAACCGCCACTGCCGCCCCGGCCAACAACGCCATGGCAGCCCTGTTCGCCAACGCAAAGCAGTTGAAGAAGAAGTAATGGACGTACCACGTGAATACGTCGAAAGCGCCTTCAGCCAGCTTCTGGGCTGCCGCCTGCAACACCTGGACACCGGTGTTGCCGAGGTAGCCCTGGCGCTCGAGCCACATTTGCGCAACCGTGGCCAGAAGCTGCACGGCGGGGCGATCTTCAGCCTGGTGGATATCGCCATGGGCCTGGCCTGCTCGGCCAGCCATGGCTTTGACCAGCAAAGCGTCACCATCGAGTGCAAGATCAACTACATGCGTGCCGTCAGCGACGGCGAAGTGCTGTGTACCGCCCGCGTGCTGCACGCCGGGCGGCGCACGCTGGTGGTCGACGCCGACGTAGTCCAGGGCGACAAGCTGGTGGCCAAAGCGCAAGGAACCTTCGCGGTTCTCTAGCTCACCAAGCAATATCTGCGGTATTTTCAGCAGTGCGCTGGCACTGCTGGAACCGCGTAAACCAGGCGACAACGCCAGTTCCTTTCTTCCTACCCTTGTAGACCGTTATCTCTACCCCCATATTGGGGCGACTGACGCGTGAAGGAATACATCTTGAGCGACCTCCTCAACCGCCGCCTGAGCCTGCTCGGCGCCAATCTCCCCCTGCTCAAGCAGTGCCTGCACGGTATTGAGCGCGAATGCCTGCGCGTGACCGACGAAGGTCGCCTGGCCCAGACCCCGCATCCGGAAGCACTGGGATCGGCGCTGACCAACGAGCAGATCACCACCGATTATTCCGAGTCGCTGCTGGAGTTCATCACCCCGGCGCTGGCCGACCCGGCCAAGGTGCTCGAAAGCCTCGAGGAGACCCACCGTTTCGTCTACAGCAAGCTGGGCGACGAATACCTGTGGAGCCCGTCGATGCCATGCACACTGCCGGCCGAGGAGGACATCCCGATCGCCGAATACGGTAGCTCGAACATCGGCAAGCTCAAACACGTCTACCGCAAAGGCCTGGCCCTGCGTTATGGCCGCACCATGCAGTGCATCGCCGGTATTCATTACAACTTCTCGCTGCCCGAAGCGCTTTGGCCATTGCTGCGCGAAGACGAAGGCAGTTCGGAAAATGACCGCGACTACCAGTCGTCGGCCTACATCGCGCTGATTCGTAACTTCCGCCGCTACAGCTGGCTGCTGATGTACCTGTTCGGCGCCTCGCCGGCACTGGACAAAGGCTTCCTGCGTGGCCGCCCGCACCAGCTCGAGGAGCTGGATGCCGAAACCCTGTTCCTGCCCTACGCCACCAGCCTGCGCATGAGCGACCTGGGCTACCAGAGCAATGCCCAGGCCGGCCTCACTCCCTGCTACAACAACCTGGCCAGCTACACCGACAGCCTGCGCAAGGCCGTTGGCACGCCCTACCCGCCGTACGTTGAAGTCGGCACGCATGTGGATGGCGAGTGGGTTCAGCTGAACACCAACATTCTGCAGATCGAAAACGAGTACTACTCGAACATTCGCCCCAAGCGGGTCACCTACTCCGGCGAACGGCCGATTCAGGCCCTGACTTCACGCGGTGTGCAGTATGTGGAAGTGCGTTGCCTGGACATCAACCCGTTCCTGCCGGTCGGCATCGACCTGACCGAGGCACGCTTCCTCGACGCATTCCTGCTGTTCTGCGCGCTGGAAGACAGCCCGCAACTGGACAACGGTGAGTGCGGCCAGTGCACCAGCAACTTCCTGACCGTGGTCAAGGAAGGTCGTCGTCCGGGCCTGGAGTTGCACCGCAATGGTCAGCCAATCAGCCTGAAGGACTGGGCCAGCGAGCTGATCGAGCGTATCCGCCAGTTGGCCAACCTGCTCGACCAGGCGCAAGGCTCTGATGAGCACGCCAAGGCCCTGGATGCCCAGCAGGCCAAGGTCGACGACACCTCACTGACCCCGTCTGCCCAGGTGCTGGCACGCATGACCGAGCATGACGAGAGCTTCGTCCAGTTCTCGCTGCGCCAGAGCCGTGTGCACGCCGAGACTTTCCGCGAGCAACCACTGAGCAACGAAAAACAGCGGGCATTCGAGACGCTGGCCCGCGAGTCGCTCGCCAGGCAGTCCGAGCTGGAACAGGAAGAAGTCGGTGACTTCGACCTGTTCGTCGGCGCCTACCAGGCCAGCATCCTGGCAATCAGCAGTTGATGAACCGCACCACCACCCCGCGCAAACCGCGCGCCAGCAGCCAGGCCAGGATCGAGGCGATCCTGGCGGCGGCGCGTGAGCTGTTGGCCGAGCAAGGGGTGGCGGCACTTTCTATCTACAGCGTGGCCGAGCGGGCGCAGATTCCGCCCTCGTCGGTGTATCACTTCTTCGCCAGCGTGCCGGCCTTGCTGGAGGCGCTGACTGCGGATGTACACCGGGCGTTTCGCGAAGCCCTCAGCGCACCGATCGACAGCAGCGCGTTCAGCACCTGGCACGAGCTGTCACGGCTGATCGAAGAACGCATGCTTGATATCTATAACGAGGATGCGGCAGCGCGGCAGCTGATCCTGGCGCAACATGGCCTGAGTGAGGTGGTGCAGGCCGACCGGCAGCACGACATGGAACTGGGCGACTTGATGCACAAGTTGTTCGAACAGCATTTTCACCTGCCGGTGATGCCACTGGATGTGGATGTGTTTGCCCTGGGCATGGAATTGAGCGACCGGGTGTATGCACGGTCGGTGCAGTTGCACGAGGCGATCACCCCGCGCATGGCCGAGGAAGGCAAGCGTGTATTCGAGGCGTATCTGGGGTTGTATCTGCCGCCGTATCTGGCCAAGCGTTCCAGCTGAGAAATTTGGGGCCGCTTGGCGGCCCTTCGCGGGCACGCCCGCTCCCACAGAGCCCGCGCGCACCCTGGAGCTTGCGAAGTACCTGTGGGAGCGGGCGTGCCCGCGAAGGGCTACAAAGCAGCCCCAATATCGAGCAGCCGCATCACAGCTTGGCGATAGACACTTCAGTCGACTTCACAAAGGCAATCACTTCACTGCCCACCTGCAACTCCAGCTCCCGCACGGAACGGGTGGTAATCACCGAAGTGACGATACCCGAAGCCGTCTGCACGTCGATTTCCGACAGTACCGGGCCTTCGAGGATTTCTTTCACAGTACCTTTGAACTGGTTGCGAACGTTGATGGCTTTGATAGTCATGGTTTGCTTCCTTTTGGCTTCCGGGATTCAGTGCGCCCAACGCAGTTGCGTGGGCAGAGGGGCTACAGGGTCCGGCTCGGGCGCAGTGCCCGGGGCGGACAGCACACGGTTGAGCACTTCGCTTTCCAGCGCGGCCAGGCGGTGTGAACCACGCGCCCGGGGCCGTGCCAGGTCAACAGTGAGGTCGAGCCCGACCTCGCCGTCCTCGATCAGGATCACCCGGTCAGCCACGGCAACCGCCTCGCTGACATCGTGGGTGACCAGCAGCACCGTGAAGCCGTGCTGACGCCACAGGCGCTCGATCAGTTGCTGCATCTCGATACGGGTCAATGCATCCAGCGCACCCAGCGGCTCGTCCAGCAACAGCAGGCGGGGCTGGTGAATCAAGGCTCGGGCCAAGGCCACGCGCTGCTTCTGGCCACCCGAGAGCGCTGCCGGCCATTCGTTGGCGCGGTCGGCCAGGCCAACCGCCTCCAAGGCCTCCAGCGCACGCGAGCGCCAGTCGCCAGACAGCCCAAGGCCAACGTTGTCGATCACCCTCCTCCACGGCAGCAGCCGCGCGTCCTGGAACATCAGGCGGGTTTCTTCACGGGCCTCTTCCAGCGGCGCGGCACCAGCCAGCAACTGACCAGCGGTGGGCTGGTCCAGCCCGGCCAGCAGCCGCAGCAAGGTGCTCTTGCCGCAGCCGCTGCGGCCGACGATAGCCACGAACTGGCCGGCCGGGATGTGCAGGTCGAGGCCCTTTAACACGTCGCGCTGGCCAAAGGCCTTGCGCAGGCCCTTGGAGGCCAGCGGGATGCCACGCAGCAGGCGTGGCGGCTGTTCCTTGAACACGGTCATGCGCCCTCCTTCCTGGCAACTTGATAGGCCGGGTGCCAGCGCAGCCAGGTACGCTCCAGGCCTCGGGCGGCAAGGTCGGCAAACTTGCCGAGCACGGCGTACAGGACGATGGCCAGCACGACCACGTCGGTCTGAAGAAATTCGCGAGCATTCATGGCCAGGTAGCCGATGCCTGCGTTGGCCGAAATGGTTTCGGCAACAATCAGCGTCAGCCACATGAAGCCCAGGGCAAAACGCACACCCACCAGGATCGAAGGCAGCGCCCCAGGCAGGATCACCTGGCGGAACAGGCCGAAGCCGGACAAGCCATAGCTGCGCGCCATTTCCACCAACGCTGGGTCAACGTTGCGAATGCCGTGGTAGGTGTTCAGATAGATCGGAAACAGCGTGCCCAGCGCGACCAGGAAGATCTTTGCCGACTCGTCGATACCGAACCACAGGATCACCAGCGGGATCAGCGCGAGGTGCGGCACGTTGCGAATCATCTGTACCGAGCTGTCGAGCAGGCGTTCGCCCCAGTTCGACTGGCCAGTGATGAAACCCAGTACCAGGCCGATGCTGCCGCCGATCACAAAGCCCAGGCCTGCACGCCAGCCGCTGATGGCCAGATGGGTCCAGATTTCGCCGCTGCGCACCAGCTCGACGCCAGCGCTTACCACTGCGCTCGGTGCCGGCAGGATACGCGTCGACAGCCAGCCAGCGCTCACGGCCAGCTGCCATATTGCCAACAGCAGCACCGGCAGCGCCCACGGCGCCAGGCGCTGGGTCAGGTTGGAGGAAGTTGCACGACTCATGGCCCGGCCCTCAGCTCTGCGACACGGATTTGGGCAGGATGTCGTTGGCCACCATCTCGCCAAACGGGCTTACGTAGCCACCGGATTTCGGTTGCTCCGGGCGTTGCACATCGAGGTGGGGGAACAGCAGTTCAGCCACCCGATACGACTCTTCCAGGTGTGGATAACCCGAGAAGATGAATGTATCGATCCCCAAGTCGGCATATTCCTTCACCCGCGCCGCCACCGTCGGGCCATCGCCCACCAGCGCGGTGCCAGCCCCGCCACGTACCAGGCCAACGCCCGCCCACAGGTTGGGGCTGACTTCCAGGTTGTCGCGCTTGCCGCCGTGCAGGGCAGCCATGCGTTGCTGGCCCACCGAGTCGAAGCGCGCCAGCGAAGCCTGGGCACGAGAGATGGTGTCATCGTCCAGGTGTGAGATCAGGCGGTCGGCGGCTGCCCAAGCCGCTTCGTTGGTTTCCCGCACAATCACGTGCAGGCGAATACCGAAGCGGACTTCGCGCCCCTGAGCAGCTGCTTTTTCGCGCACCTGAGCAATCTTCTCGGCAACGGCTGCCGGTGGCTCGCCCCAGGTCAGGTACAGCTCGACCTGTTCGGCCGCCAAATCCTGAGCGGCCTCGGACGAGCCGCCGAAATACAGCGGTGGGCGTGGTTGCTGAATTGGCGGGTAGAGCAGCTTGGCGCCCTTTACCTGGATGTGCTTACCGTCGTAATCGACGTTTTCGCCTTCCAGCACCTTGCGCCAGATACGGGTGAACTCGACCGAAGCTTCGTAGCGCGCCTGGTGGTTCAGGTGCAGGCCGTCACCCGCCAGCTCGTCCGGGTCACCACCGGTCACCAGATTGAACAGCGCACGGCCATTGGACAAGCGATCGAGGGTGGCCGCCTGGCGTGCTGCCACGGTGGGCGAAATGATGCCCGGGCGCAGCGCTACCAGGAACTTCAGGTGCCGGGTCACGGGGATCAGCGACGCGGCCACCAGCCAGGAGTCCTCGCAGGAGCGCCCGGTCGGGATCAGCACCCCACCAAAACCAAGGCGGTCGGCGGCCTGCGCGATCTGCTGCAGGTAACCGTGATCGACCGCTCGTGCGCCTTCGGAAGTGCCCAGGTACTTGCCGTCACCGTGGGTTGGAAGAAACCAGAAAATGTTAAGGCTCATTGGAGTCGTCTCCTCAAGGGTGGCTCTAGCCGGAGCGGCGCCCCGGCACAGGCAGTCAATCAAGGCGCGCTAGCGACCTTGGCCGGGGGTGTCCAGATCACGTCCTTGATGCTCAGCGGCTTGGGAATAAGCTTCAGCGCCTGGAACGTATCGGCGATCTTCTGCTGCGCGGCCACCACGTCCGGGGTCAGCGGCGCAGCGCCGTAGCCTTGGCGCTTGACCGAGGTGAGGGTGACGTCGGCAGGCAGGCCGAGCAGCGGGGCGACTTGGTCGGTCACTTCCTGCGGGTTGGCCTGGGACCATTCACCCACGGCGCGCACTTCCTCGATCACGGTGTTGATCACCGCAGGGTGCTGTGTCGCATAGTTGCGGGTGGCGAGGTAGAACTGGTGGTTGTCGACCAGGCCCTTGCCGTCACGCAGGGTGCGCGCTTGCAGTTGCTGCTCGGCGGCGGCCTGGTACGGGTCCCAGATCACCCAGGCATCCACGCTGCCGCGCTCGAAGGCGGCGCGGGCGTCGGCCGGTGGCAGGTAGACAGGCTGGATGTCGCTGTACTTGAGGCCGGCGTCTTCCAGGGCGCGGACCAGCAGGTAGTGCACGTTGGAGCCTTTGTTGAGGACGACCTTTTTACCCTTGAGGTCCTTCACCGCCTGGATGGGCGAGCCCTTGGGCACCAGGATCGCTTCGCTGTGCGGCGCTGGCGGTTCGTAGGCGACATAGAGCAGGTCGGCGCCAGCGGCCTGAGCGAACACAGGCGGGGTCTCGCCGGTTACGCCGAAATCGATGGAGCCGACGTTCAGACCTTCAAGCAGCTGCGGGCCGCCGGGGAATTCGGTCCATTGCACCTGTACTCCCTGCTCGGCCAGGCGCTTCTCCAGCGTGCCCTTGGCCTTGAGCAGCACCAAGGTGCCGTATTTCTGGTAACCGATACGCAGGCTCTCGGCCTGGGCTTGAGTAATGGCGCCGAAGGACACAGCCGCCGCAAACAGGGCGACCAGACCACGACGCAAGAAGACTGTGCGCATGGCGCTCTCCTGTGCGAATGGGGTTCGGGTTGCACCTGCTTGCCTCGTTAACGGGCGAGTAAGGTGGTGAAGCGGGTAATGCCGGTCAGATGCTCCAGCGAGCGCTGATCAGACGTTCGTTCAGTACGCCGGGCGCCACGGGGTTCGGCCGACGGGCCAAGGCCGAGTGAAAGGTTTCCAGCGAGTCCTGCAGGCGCTCTTCCAGCGCCTGCACCAACTGCGCGGGCTTTGTGCCTTCTGCGTGAGCCACCTGGCTGTCGTCAGCGAAGATCCCTTGCAGGGTCTCTTGTGCCTTGAGTGCCGACAGCACCGGCTTCAATGCGTAGTCCACCGCCAGCAGGTGGGCGATGCTGCCGCCAGTAGCGATCGGCAACACGACCTTGTGGGCCAGTGCGCGTTCGGGCAGCAGGTCGAGCAATGTCTTCAGCGCACCGGCAAACGATGCTTTGTAGACAGGGGTAGAAACGATCAGGCCATCCGCCTGGGCCACCAACTGCTGGAAGTGTTGCACTTGGGGGCTATCGAAACGGGCATGCAACAGGTCTTCGGCGGGGAAGTCACGCACCTGAAAGGTCACCACTTCAACGCCGCGCTCCTGCAGCCACTGGCGCGAACGCTCGAGCAGCACGCCGGAGCGTGAACGGAGACTTGGGCTACCACCGATTGAGACGACCAGCATTGCTGCGCTTCCTTGTGTTCTGTTGGAGGTAACATTAACAGCCGCTTTATATATCTAGAAATCATATTTATTCATTTGTTTATTCCATTATTGTCTTTATCCGCGAGTGCCTCTTCGCGGGCGCGCCCGCTCCCACAGGTTTTTTACAGGCATAAAAAAGGGCCGTCGAAACGGCCCGAAAATCCCTGCTTGGCTAAGAGCAATGCAACGAGGATTCCATTAACGATTGGGCTGAGGGGTCAGGCGCAGATAGGGTTTGACCGCCCGGTAACCTTTGGGGAAGCGCTGCTTGATCTCCTCCTCATCCTTAAGCGAAGGCACGATCACCACCTCGTCGCCGTCCTGCCAGTTACCTGGTGTGGCGACCTTGTGGTTGTCGGTCAGTTGCAGCGAGTCGATCACCCGCAAAATTTCATTGAAGTTGCGCCCGGTACTGGCCGGATAGGTGATGGTCAGGCGCACCTTCTTGTTCGGGTCGATGATGAACAGCGAGCGCACGGTCAGGGTGTCGCTGGCGTTCGGGTGGATCAGGTCGTACAGGTCGGACACTTTGCGGTCGGCGTCGGCGATGATCGGGAAGTTGACCACGGTATTCTGTGTTTCGTTGATGTCATCGATCCACTTGTGATGCGAGTCGACCGGGTCCACCGACAGGGCGATGGCCTTGACCCCGCGCTTGGCAAATTCGTCCTTGAGCTTGGCGGTCAGGCCCAACTCGGTGGTGCACATCGGGGTGAAGTCTGCCGGGTGGGAGAACAGCACCCCCCAACTGTTGCCCAGCCACTCGTGGAAGCGGATCTTGCCTTCGCTGGAGTCCTGTTCGAAATCGGGGGCGATATCGCCGAGTTTGAGGCTCATGGGCTGCGGCTCCTTGGCTGGGTTCTGTACCGTAGGGGTTCAATGTGCCTGCAATCGATCAAGAATAAAAGGAATAAATAACAATTTATTTATAACCAAAATACATACTGATCTGCAGGCATAAAAAAGCCTCGCATCAGGCGAGGCTTCTTGTTCAGCTACGGCTTACAGGAAGTTGTAAGTGTAGTTGAAGATCAGGCGGGTCTGGTCCTGGTCAGCCAGCGAGCTGGTGCCGGTGCCACGGTAGACGCCGTGACGCAGGCTGGCGCCCAGGCCCTTGAAGGTGCCGTCCTGGATAACGTAGTCGACCCGGGCGTCACGTTCCCACTCGCTGAAGTGGCCGTTGCCATCGCGGTTCTTGCCATCTTCACCTTTCAGGTAGGAAACCGACGCTTTCAGGCCCGGCACACCCAGGCGAGCGAAGTCGTAGGCATACTGACCGAAGGTGGTGTTCTCACCGGCCTTGGCGAACTGGTTGATCATGCTGTCGGTGAACAGGTAGAAGCTGGAGCCGCTGGCGCCTTCGTTACCGCCGTTGCCGTCAAGCACGCTGCCCTGGTTCAGCCAGACGAAACCACCGTCATCACTGACTTGCTGATGGCCCAACATCAGCGAATGACCACCCAAGGTGTACGTGAACATTGCGGACCAGGTCTTGTTGTCGACCTCGCCGGTGTTTTTGGCGTAACCCTTGTTGTTATCGAAGTTGTAACCACCACTACCGTTCTTGCCGTCGCTGCTGCTGTCGAAGTAGCGCAGGTCGGTTTTGAACGACTGATCGTCAGCGATTTTAAATACATGGGTCGCGCCCAGGAAATGCTGCTTGTAGAAATCTTCCAGGTTCGAATAGTAGTACTGCAACGTCAGGTCTGGAGTGAGCTTATAGTCCAGGCCACCATAGCGGAATTTGTTGCTGTCAGCAGATGCGCCGGCAACGGAAAGCCCTGTGCGGTTGCTCGAAGCACGACCCATGGCGTGAGTCAGCTGGCCAGCATTGATGGTCAGGTTGTCGATTTCCTTCGACTGGATGGTGCCACCCTCGAAGGTTTGAGGCAGCACACGACCGTCGTTGGCGACCAGGATCGGCAGGTTAGGCGCCAGCGCACTACCGTAGTGCACTTCGGTTTTGGAGAAGCGCGCTTTTGCGTTAGCGCCGAAACGAGCCCACTGGTTTACAGAAGAGCCATTGCTGTCGTCTGGCATGAAGCCGCTTTTGTGGTAGCCACGGCCACCATCCAGGTGGATACCCCACAATGCCTGGGCATCAACACCAAAGCCAACAGTCCCCTCAGTGAAACCCGAAACATAGTCAAGCTTGAAACCTTGACCAGTTTCGCGCTGATCCGGACGAACAGTACCGTGGGCTTCACGGTTGTTGTTGTCGTAGTACATGGTGCGCGAGCTGAGCGACAGTTTGCTGTCTTCAACGAAACCGGCAGCGCCTGCTTGCTGGGCGAGAACCCCCAGTGCCACGGCCACAGCCAGGCTGGACTTGTACATGTTTTGCTCCTCTACGTTCTAATTTTTGTGTATCTCTGGCGGAGGGGTCTGATGCCCCGCTCACCGGGATGGGCGATTTAGTCCCAAAGCGTGACCATCAAGTCAATCGTTTCTAAACGTTTCGCGACTTTGGTCTAAGACGCCACCTGCACTACAGGATAATGACAATCCTATAAAACCAAAATGACCGTTTTATGAATTTGTAAGATTTTTAAGGAATATGTTAGAAATTTTTACTACCGATCACTATAGAATCGCAACTAATAATAGCTTTTAGCTATAAGCAAACGTTTGCTTATAGCCTGCTGAGTTTCGTTCTTGATTAGCGCGGGAGTGGCTGACCTACGGAGGCGATCCCCTGTAGGCCAGCGGCATTGCGACGTGGAATGCGGGATGGGTTGACCGCGACGCACGACAGCCCTGCAGGATGAACCTGCATGTGCAGCCTTGTGCTGTGAATGGGCCGCAGAGCGGCCCCGTCGGTCTAGCGGACCAAATGCAGGTACTGCATGTGCCGCTCGTACTGGTCGAGGATGTCGTTGATGATCTGCTCTTTGCTGTAGCCCACCAGGTCATAGTTCTGGCTGCCTTCGCTCAGGTGCACCTCCGCCCGGTAATAGCGGCGGTTCTTCAACTCCTGCGTACCCAGCCCCCCCAAGGCGAACGATGGTGTGAAATAGCCACGCATCTGCACCTGGTAAATGAACGGCTGCTCCTCGCCATGGCCAATCTTCAGGCTGACGTTGTCATGGCTAGGGTCGTCCTGGGTAATCAGTGCCAAGCCCTTCTGCTCGAACACTTCACGCACATCGGCAATCGCCGGGCGCACCACATCGTCCATGAAGCGGTACACCTCATCACGCGACGGGAAGTGCACCGCCTGGCTCAGGCGATGGCGCCAGCCGCCACGGCCGCGGCGTGACTGGGCGAACGGGGCCAGCGAGTGCATCTGCGCGATCTGCCGTTGCGACTCCAGGTAGAACGCCTTGTGCAGCCCCCACATCATGCACAGCAGAATCAGCGAGAACGGCAGCGAAGTCAGTACCACTGCAGACTTCAGCGAATCGATGCTGCCAGCGAACAACAGCGCACTGGTGATCAGCGCAGTCATCGCCCCCCAGAAGATACGCAGCCAGTTCGGCCCATCCTCATCAGCTCCCCCACCCTTGGCCGACAAGGTCGACAGTACCACGGTGCCCGAGTCCGCCGAGGTGACGAAGAACACGAAGCTGATGAACACCGTGGTGGCGATTACAGCCTTGCTCCAAGGGTAAGTTTCCAGCAGCAGGTACAGGCTCATCGACGGGTTATCCAGCGCCGATTGGCCCAGCGCGGTCATGCCGTGGTTGATCACCTGGTCCAGGGCGCTGTTGCCGAAGATAGACATCCACGCCAGGGTAAAGCCCAGCGGGATCAGCAACACGCCAAAGACGAACTCGCGAATGGTGCGGCCCCGGGAAATGCGGGCGATGAACAGGCCCACGAACGGCGCCCAGGCAATCCACCAGGCCCAATAGAACACGGTCCAGCCGCCCAGCCAGCCACGGTTTTCACCATAGGCATACACGTCGAAGCTCTTGCGCGGCAATGCACCCAGGTAGTCGCCCAGGTTCTGGATCAGCGTGTTGAACAGGTGCTGGGTAGGCCCGGCAAACAGCACGAACAGCAGCAGCGCACAGGCCAGGAACAGGTTGATATCGCTCATCACCCGCACGCCCTTCTCCACCCCGGCCACGGCGACGGCCACAGCCGCGCCCATCATCAGGGTGATGAGGATCACCTGCACCCACTGGCTGTGGCTGATGCCGAACAGGTAGTCCAGGCCCGCGTTCAGATGCAGCACCCCAAAGCCCATGTCGGCACCCAGGCCGAACACCGTGGCGATGATGCCGAAGCCGTCCACCGCATAGCCGATCGGGCCGTTGATGCGCTTGCCAATCAACGGGTACAGCGCCGAACGCAAAGCCAGTGGCAGGTTGTGCCGGTAGGCGAAATAGGCCAATGCCATGCCGACGAAGGCAAACACCCCCCAGCCATGCAGGCCCCAGTGCAGGAACAGGATCTGCATCGCCTGGCGCCCGGCCTCGACCGTGCCTGCTTCGCCTTGGGGCGGTTGCAGCATGTGGGTGAGCGGTTCGGAGACACAGAAGAAGAACAGCGTGATGCTGATGCCGGCGGCGAACAGCATGCCGGCCCACGACAGGTAGCTGAACTCGGGTTCGTCGTGGTCGGCACCGAGTTTGATCTTGCCGTAGCCAGACAAGGCGGTGACCACCACGAAGACCAGATACAGCGTCATCGCCAGCATGTAGTACCAGCCGACCGTGTTGGCCGCCCAGTTCTGCGCCGCCAGCAACCAGTCACCTGCGGCTTGCGGGTTGGAGATGACTACCAGGCCAAAGATAAGGATGAAACTCGCCGCAAAGTAGAACACCGGGGGGTTCATGCGGATCTTGCCATTGGCAAGGGAAGGGTTCGGTGCACTCATCGGGCGTGCACCTCGTCGAATGACGTGAGGTTCGGAATGAACGGGTTCAGCAAAGGAATCCTCCTGTTGAACACCGGCAGCGGACCAGCGTTTTTTCATTGAACAAGCGTTCAAGTTAAACATGGATCGGATTTCAATGCGAATTGGGGCGCTGATTGGTGTCGTCCTGCTCCGGCCTTTTCGCGGGTTAGCCCTCCCCTACATTGGTATGTTCTTTGTAGGAGCGGTTTGCCCGCGAAGAGGCCAGCACAGGCAATTGCAATGCGGGATCAGTTCTTGTCCTGGCAATCCAGCTGCAGGTTGGCCTGAGTAATGTTGCTTTCTGCCGGCACACTGCGGGTCAGCCACACATTACCGCCAATGGTCGAACCCTTGCCGATGGTGATGCGCCCCAGCACCGTGGCCCCGGCATAGATCACCACATCATCCTCGACGATCGGGTGCCGTGGCAGGCCTTTGTGCAGAGTCCCCGACTCATCGCTGGGGAAACGCTTGGCGCCCAGGGTCACCGCCTGGTAGATGCGCACGCGCTCGCCGATGATCGCGGTTTCACCAATGACCACACCGGTGCCGTGGTCAATGAAGAAGCTCGGGCCGATCTGCGCGCCCGGGTGAATGTCGATGCCGGTGGCCGAATGCGCCAGCTCAGAGCTGATCCGCGCCAGCAGCGGCAGGCCAGCCTGGTACAGGTGGTGCGCCAGCCGGTGGTGGATGATCGCCAGGATGCCCGGGTAGCACAGCAGCACTTCATCGACGCTGCGCGCCGCCGGGTCACCGTGGTAGGCGGCCAGCACATCGGTGTCGAGCAGTACGCGCAGTTCCGGTAGCGCAGCGGCAAAGCCCTGGATCAGGCCCAGCGCACGGGCGTCGACCCCAGCCAGCTCAGCCTTGCTCTGTCGTGCCGCATAGCGAAGTTCAAGACGAGCCTGGGCCAGCAGGGCGGTCAGCGCGGCATCCAGGGTATGGCCGACGTAGAAGTCTTCACTTTCTTCGCGCAGGTCGACTGGCCCCAGGCGCATGGGGAACAGCGCGCCGCACAGTTGCTCCAGAATTTGCCGCATCGCTTCGCGCGACGGCAGTTCGCGCCCGCCCTGCTCGCCAATGCTGCGGCCATTGCGGGTGCGCCATTGCTCACGGGCCCCGCGCAGGCCAGTGACAATGCTCTGCAACTGCCAATGCGCGGATGAAGGTTGTTCGCTCACGGTTTTCTCCTGCCGTATAGGCCATCTGATTTTGTCGCCAGGCCCGCGAAAGGACCGAACCTGCCTACATGCAGTCCACTTTACGGCAAATCCAAGGCTTGGAAAAAACAACGCTTTATTCCATCCTGCGCTAAGTCAGGCATAAGCCGCGATGACGGGGTGGGGATCGTCACCTACCCTCAAAGCAGCCAATCCTATAGTCGCCACCTCACTACCTAGACAACACGCGCGGGGCTCTGAAATGTCGAAATTCGCCAAACCGCTACTCAACGCCAGCCTGGCCCTCCTGCTGGGTGCCGGCCTGCTCAGCCAGGCGTTCGCCGGCGAGCAATTGAAGACCATCCAGGAAAAAGGCGTCATCAACGTCGGCCTAGAGGGCACCTACCCGCCATTCAGCTTCCAGGACGAAAACGGCAAACTGACCGGCTTCGAAGTGGAGCTGTCCGAGCTGCTGGCCAAGGAGCTGGGGGTCAAGGCCAAGATCCAGCCGACCAAGTGGGACGGCATCCTTGCCGCGCTGGAATCCAAGCGCCTGGATGTGGTGGTCAATCAGGTGACCATTTCCGAAGAGCGCAAGAAAAAGTACGACTTCTCCGAGCCCTACACTATCTCCGGCATCCAGGCGCTGATCCTGAAGAAGAAGGCCGAGCAGCTGAACATCAAGGGCGCGCAGGACCTGGCCGGCAAAAAGGTCGGCGTAGGCCTTGGCACCAACTACGAGCAGTGGGTGAAAAAGGACGTACCGCAAGCCGATGTGCGCACCTATGAAGACGACCCAAGCAAGTTCGCCGACCTGCGCAACGGCCGTATCGACGCCATTCTGATCGACCGCCTGGCCGCGCTGGAATACGCGCAAAAAGCCAAGGACACCCAGCTTGCCGGCGATGCCTTCTCGCGCCTGGAAAGCGGCGTGGCCATGCGCAAGGGTGAGCCGGAACTGTTGGCAGCCATCAACAAGGCCATCGACAAGCTCAAAGCTGATGGCACGCTGGCCAAGCTGTCCGAGAAGTACTTCGGTGCCGATGTCACCAAATGATTGCTGAAAGCCTGCAACTCGTTATCGACTCCGCACCCTTCCTGCTGAAGGGCGCGGGTTATACAGTGCTGCTCAGTGTCGGCGGCATGTTCTTCGGCCTGGTGCTGGGCTTTGCCCTGGCACTGATGCGGCTGTCGAAGATTCTGCCGCTGAACTGGCTGGCGCGGGTATACGTGTCGTTCTTCCGCGGCACGCCGCTGCTGGTGCAGCTGTTCGTGATCTATTTCGGCATGCCGCAAATCGGCATCGAGCTGGACCCGATCCCCGCTTCACTGATCGGCCTGTCGCTGAACATGGCGGCCTACATCTGCGAGATCCTGCGCGCAGCGATTTCCTCGATCGACCGCGGCCAGTGGGAAGCAGCCGCCAGCATCGGCATGACTCGCGTGCAAGCCATGCGCCGGGCGATCCTGCCACAGGCCCTGCGCACCGCGTTGCCACCGCTGGGCAACAGCTTCATCTCGCTGGTAAAGGACACCGCCCTGGCGGCAACCATCCAGGTGCCCGAGCTGTTCCGCCAAGCCCAGCTGATTACCGCGCGCACGTTCGAAGTGTTCACCATGTACGTGGCGGTCGCGGTCATCTATTGGGTGCTGTGCAGCATCCTTGCGCACTTCCAGAACCGCATGGAAGCGCGGGTCAACCAGCATGACCAGGAGCATTGAGCATGATTGAAGTGAAAGGCCTGACCAAGCGGTTCAAGGGCCAGACCGTGCTCAACGGTATCGACCTGACCGTGCAGCCCGGTGAAGTGGTGGCCATCATCGGCCCCAGTGGCTCGGGTAAAACCACCTTCCTGCGCTGCCTGAACCTGCTGGAAACTCCCGATGCCGGGCAGATCCAGATCGGCGCCATCAGTATCGATGCCAACCGCCCTTTGGGCGGGCAGCAGAGTGCGATTCGCCGTTTGCGCCAGCAGGCCGGGTTCGTGTTCCAGAACTTCAACCTGTTCCCCCACCGCACCGCCCTGGAGAACGTGATCGAGGGGCCGGTGGTCGTCAAGAAGACGCCTCGCGAGCAGGCCATCGAGCTTGGCCGGCGCCTGCTGGCCAAAGTCGGCCTGGCGGGCAAGGAAGACGCCTACCCACGGCGCCTGTCCGGCGGCCAGCAGCAACGGGTGGCCATCGCCCGTGCCCTGGCCATGGAGCCGGAGGTAATCCTGTTCGACGAACCGACCTCGGCGCTGGACCCGGAGCTGGTCGGTGAAGTATTGGCGACCATCCGCGGCCTGGCCGAGGAAAAGCGCACCATGATCATCGTCACACACGAGATGAGCTTTGCCCGGGATGTGGCGAACCGGGTGATCTTCTTCGACAAGGGCGTGATCGTGGAGCAGGGCGAGGCCAAGGTCCTGTTTGCGGCGCCTAAGGAAGAGCGTACGCGGCAGTTCCTGCGCAAGTTCCTCGGGACTGCTGCCTCCGAGTAGACCTGTCCCGGCCCTTTCGCGGGTAAACCCGCTCCTACAGTGACTGCACAGATCTTGAGGCATGGGTAGGAGCGGGTTTACCCGCGAAGACGCCGGCACGCCCATAACAAATCCCCCTTCTATACATATTCCAAAGAGTTAGTTCATAAAATTTTTATAAATCATTAGGGTATATAAACCGGACCACCGGACCAACACACATCTGTCGCAATCAACTGCAGCGACATCATTATTTTTGTGAGGTCAGGAATGGTCAGGATCACGATCACCCCAGTGCGTAACGCCAGGGCATTGAGTGCAGCCAAGGAGCGGCACTGATGCCCAGCCAAGCCAACACCCAATTCCATAGCGATCTGGACAGCTCGCCCCCGCTGCTGCC
Source organism: Pseudomonas sp. VEM90 (assembly GCF_054611535.1). Classification (NCBI taxonomy): domain Bacteria; kingdom Pseudomonadati; phylum Pseudomonadota; class Gammaproteobacteria; order Pseudomonadales; family Pseudomonadaceae; genus Pseudomonas; species Pseudomonas sp. VEM90. The sequence continues at coordinate 113,370 of NZ_JBTRAR010000015.1, forward strand.
GGCCAAGGTACTGCGCAACGACGCCGAAGCCCTGCAAGCCGCCCGCGAACTGGCCAAGGTCGCCCGCGAACACGCTGCCCGCCGCGACCAGCAACGCAAACTGCCCTGGGCCGAAATCGAACTGTTTACCCGCAGCGGACTGGGCAGCATCAGCGTACCCAAGGCCTACGGTGGCGCCGACGTGTCGTTCGAAACCGTCGCCGAAGTGTTCCGCCTGATCAGCGCCGCCGACCCCGCCTTGGGGCAGATCCCGCAGAACCAGTTCGGCATGCTGCAGCTGCTGCGCCTGACGGCCAGCGAGGCGCAGCAAGCGCTGATCTTCCGCAGCGTGCTCGACGGCTGGCGCATCGGCAATGCCGGGCCTGAGCGTGACACCAAGGACACCCTCACCCTCAAGGCCCGAATCACGCGCGCCGGAAACAGCTACCGCATAAGTGGCGAGAAGTTCTACTCCACCGGTGCCTTGTTCGCCCATTGGGTGACGGTAAAAGCCCTCGACGACGAAGGCCGCCAGCGCCTGGCATTCGTGCGCCGAAGGAGCCCGGGGTTGCGCATTGTCGATGACTGGTCCGGGTTCGGCCAGCGCACCACCGCCAGCGGTACCGTGCTGCTGGACCAGGTGCCGGTAGACGCGGAACTGGTGATCGACAACTGGCGCCAGCGCGATATCCCCAACATTCAGGGCGCCGCTTCGCAGCTGATCCAGGCAGCGATCGACGCCGGCATCGCCGAAGCAGCTATCGATGATGCGATCACGTTCGTGCGCGAAAAGTCCCGGCCGTGGATTGACGCCAACGTCGACCGTGCCAGTGACGACCCTTATGTAATTGCCGACATCGGCCGCCTGAAACTCGAGCAGCACGCCGCCGAAGCGCTGCTGCGCAAAGCTGCTCGGGTACTCGACGAGGTCAATGCTGCGCCTATCGACGCAGCCAGCGCGGCACGTGCCTCGATTGCGGTGGCGGAGGCCAAGGTGCTGACCACCGAGATTGCCCTGCAGGCCAGCGAAAAGCTGTTCGAGCTGGCCGGCAGCCGCGCCACCCTTGCCGAGTTCAACCTCGACCGCCACTGGCGCAATGCCCGGGTGCACACCCTGCACGACCCGGTGCGCTGGAAGTACCACGCGGTGGGCGCTTACCACCTTAACGGCACCCTGCCTGCACGGCATTCCTGGATCTGATTTGCTGCCTTTGGGGTTGCTGCGCAGCCCTTCGCGGGCTTGCCCGCTGCCACAGGATTGCCACCGCCTGAACTGGCATCACTTTACCTGTGGGAGCGGGCAAGCCGGCGAAGGACCGCGAAGCGGCCCCCGGAGAACTCCATGACAATCGCTATCATCACCAGCGACGCCCAAGCCCTGGCCGTCGCCGAAGACATCGCCCAGCAACTGCGCCGCGACAGCGCCTTGCGCGACCGCGAGCGCCGCCTGCCGCTCGCCGAACTCGAGCTGTTCACCCGTTCCGGCCTGTGGGCCATCAGCGTGCCCAAAGCCTTCGGCGGTGCCGGCGTGTCCAACGTCACCCTGGCCAAGGTCATCGCCCGTATCGCGCAGGCCGACGGTTCGCTCGGGCAGATTCCGCAGAATCATTTCTACGGTCTGGAAGTGCTGCGGGTAAACGGCCGCCCCGAACAGCAACGGCGCCTGTACGCCGAGGTACTGGCCGGCCGCCGTTTCGGCAATGCCCTGGCCGAGCTGGGCACCAAGACCGCCCACGAGCGAACCACCCGTCTGAACCGAGACGGCGACGGTTTCCGCATCAACGGGCGCAAGTTCTATTCCACAGGCGCCATCTATGCCCAGCGCATTCCAACCTCAGTCGTGGATGAGCAAGGCATACAGCAGTTGGCCTTTGTCCCGGCCAACAGCCAGGGGCTGCAGGTGATCGACGACTGGAGCGGCTTCGGCCAGCGCACCACCGGCAGCGGTTCGGTGGTGTTCGATAACGTGTACGTCAGCGCAGCCGACGTGGTGCCGTTCCAGAGCGCCTTCGAGCGCCCCACCCCGGTCGGCCCGCTGGCGCAGATCCTCCATGCCGCCATCGACACCGGCATTGCCCGCGCCGCCTATGAAGACGCCCTGCACTTCGTGCGCACCCGCAGCCGTCCGTGGGTCGACTCCGGCCTGGACAAGGCCAGGGATGACCCGCTGACGCTGAAAAGCTTCGGCCATCTGGCGATCCGCTTGCACGCGGCCGAAGCCCTGCTGGAGCGCGCAGGCGACTACCTCGACCGCGCCCGCGACGACAGCACTGCCGACAACGTGGCCGCCGCCTCCATTGCCGTGGCCGAAGCACGCGCCATCAGCACCGAAATTTCCCTCACCGCCGGTACCACCCTGTTCGAACTGGGCGGCAGCCAGGCAACATTGGCCGAACACAACCTCGACCGCCACTGGCGCAACGCTCGCGTGCACACCCTGCACGACCCGGTGCGCTGGAAGTACCACGCCATCGGCAACTACTACCTCAACGATGCCAACCCGCCACGCCGGGGGACCATCTGATGACCAAGCAGATTCTGCTCAATGCCTTCAACATGAACTGCGTCGGGCACATCAACCACGGCCTGTGGACCCACCCACGGGACACTTCGACCCAGTACAAGACCCTGGACTACTGGACCAACCTGGCACGCCTGCTGGAGCGCGGTCTGTTCGACGGGCTTTTCATTGCCGACATCGTCGGTACCTACGACATCTACGGCCAGTCACTGGACGTCACCCTCAAGGAGTCGATCCAGCTGCCAGTCAACGACCCGCTGCTGCTGGTCTCCGCCATGGCTGCAGTCACTCGCCACCTGGGTTTCGGCCTTACCGCCAACCTCACCTACGAGGCGCCGTACCTGTTCGCCCGGCGACTTTCCACACTCGACCACCTGAGCAATGGCCGAGTGGGCTGGAACATCGTCACCGGCTACCTCGACAGCGCCGCCCGGGCCATGGGCCTGGCGCAGCAACCGGCGCATGATCGCCGCTACGACCAGGCCGATGAATACCTGCAGGTGTTGTACAAGCTGCTGGAAGGCAGCTGGGCCGATGACGCAGTGGTCGCCGACCGCCAGCATCGCGTCTATGCCACGCCCGACAAGGTGCGCAAGGTTCAGCACCTGGGCGAGTTCTACAAGGTCGAAGGCTACCACCTGTGCGAGCCCTCCCCGCAGCGCACCCCGGTGCTGTTCCAGGCCGGCAGCTCGCAGCGTGGCTTGGCCTTCGCCGGCAACCATGCCGAATGCGTGTTTATCAGTGGCCAAGACAAGGCGGCCACCCGCGCCCAGGTCGACAAGGTTCGCGCGGCCGCCCAGGCCGCTGGCCGCAACCCGAAGGCGGTCAAGGTGTTCATGGGCATCACGGTGATTGTTGCGGCCACCGAGCAGCAGGCCCAGGCCAAACACACCGAATACCTGCGTCACGCCAGCGCCGAAGCAGGCGTCGCGCACTTCGCCGCGTCCACGGGCATCGACTTCGCCGCCTATGAATTGGACCAACCCATTGCCTTCAGTCAGGGCAACGCCATCCAGTCAGCCACGCGCCAGTTGCAAGACAGCGCCTGGACCCGCCGGCGCCTGCTGCAGCAGCACGCCTTGGGCGGCCGCTACGTAACCCTGGTCGGCGCACCTGAACAGGTGGCCAAGCAGTTGATCGCGTGGATCGATGAAACCGGCCTGGACGGTTTCAACCTGACCCGCACCGTCACCCCGGAGAGCTTCGAGGACTTCATCGAGCTGGTCATCCCGCAACTTCAGCAGCGTGGCCGCTACAAGACGGCCTACACCGAAGGCACCCTGCGCGAAAAGCTGTTCCAGGCCGACCACCCGCATTTGCCCGCCGACCACCCTGGCTCGGCTTACCGCTTTACCCCTGCCCCGACTGGAGCCCTGCACCATGCTTGAGAAACTGTTCCGGCCCGTCGCGGCCATGGCCACCACCCTCGGCCTGTGCGCCGGAGCCCTTGCTGCCGAACCGTTGAAGATCGGTACCACCTCGGCCTTTGCCATTCCGCTGGAAGCCGCAGTGGAGGAAGCCCACATGCGAGGCCTGGAAGTGAAGCTGATCGAGTTCAGCGACTGGATTGCGCCCAATGTCAGCCTCAACAGCGGCGACATCGACGTGAACTACTTCCAGCACATCCCGTTCCTGGAAAACGCCAAGGCTGCTGCAGGCTTCGACCTCGTGCCTTACGCCCCGGGCATCATCAACAACGTTGGCCTGTACTCGAAAAAGTACAAAAGCTTTGCCGAGCTGCCCGAAGGCGCCAGCGTGGCCATCGCCAACGACCCGATCAACAGCGGCCGTGGCCTGCTGCTGCTGGCCAAGGCCGGGTTGATCACCCTGAAGCCAGGCGTGGGCTACAAGGCCACCGAGGATGACATCGTCGCCAACCCTAAAAAGCTGAAGATCCTTCAGGTCGAGGCGGTGCAACTGGTACGTGCCTACGACGACGCCGACCTGGTGCAGGGTTACCCGGCCTACATCCGCCTGGCCAATACCTTCGATGCCACCTCGGCGTTGCTGTTCGACGGGCTGGAAAACAAGGAGTACGTGATCCAGTTCGTCATTCGCCCGCAAAGCAAGGACGATCCACGCCTGGCCAAGTTCGTCGACATCTACCAGCATTCACCAGCGGTACGCGCTGCGCTGGACAACGCTCACGGCAAGCTCTACCAAGCCGGCTGGGAAGGCTGACATGAGCCAGGCCAGCGCGCTCGGCGCGCCTACACCACAAGCACTGCCGCCAACGGCCACGGAGCAGGCCCTGCGCCCCGAGGTCAATGAAGCCCATGTGCGTTTCATAGGCCTGGGCAAGACCTACCCGGGCCAGGCGCAACCGGCCTTGCAAGGCATCGACCTGAACATCCGCCATGGCGAGATTTTCGGCATCATCGGCCGCAGCGGCGCCGGCAAATCATCGCTGCTGCGCACCATCAACCGCCTGGAGCAACCCAGCCAGGGCCGCGTGCTGATCGACCAGGTGGATATCGCGCCTTTCGATAAGGACCACCTTGTGGCCCTGCGCCGGCGCATCGGCATGATCTTCCAGCATTTCAACCTGATGTCGGCCAAGACTGTGTGGCAGAACGTCGAACTGCCTTTGAAGGTGGCCGGCGTGGCCAAGCCCGAGCGCCGGCGCAAGGTGCGCGAGTTGCTGGAACTGGTCGGCCTGCAGGAAAAACATCACGTGTACCCGGCGCAACTGTCCGGCGGACAGAAACAGCGCGTGGGCATTGCCCGGGCACTGGTGCACACCCCCGAGATCCTGCTGTGCGACGAGGCCACCTCGGCGCTGGACCCGGAAACCACCGCCTCGATCCTGGAGCTGCTGCGCGATATCAACCAGCGCCTGGGCCTGACCATCGTGCTGATCACCCACGAAATGGCGGTGATTCGCGACATCTGCCACCGGGTAGTGGTGCTGGAACGCGGCGCAGTGGTCGAGCAGGGCGAGGTCTGGCGGGTGTTTGGTTCACCCCGTCATGAGGTCACCCGCACCCTGCTCGCCCCTTTGCAGGCCAAGCTACCCGCCGCACTGCAAGCCAGCCTCCAGGCCAGCGCGGCGAGCCGCAACAGCGCCGTAGTGCTGAAACTGACTGTGCTCGGTGAACCAGAGCTGTCTGCCCTGTTCACCGACCTCGGCGGGCGTGTGCGTCTGCTGCAGGGCAGCGTGGAAACCATCGGCGAACAGGCTTTGGGGCAACTCATCCTCTCGGTGCAACATTCGCCGCACGCCCCCCATCAATTGCAGGAACGTGCCCGCCGTTGGGCCGAAGACGTGGAGGTACTGGGCCATGTGGTTTGATCGCCTGCTGGAAGGCTTGCTCGATACGCTGCTGATGGTTGGGGTTTCGTCACTGATCGCCCTGCTGGCGGGTGTACCCATGGCGGTGCTGCTGGTCACCAGCGACAAGGGCGGGATCTTCGAGGCGCCGCTGCTGAACCGGGTGCTGGGCGCCTTCGTCAACCTGTTCCGCTCGATTCCGTTTCTGATCCTGATGGTTGCGCTGATTCCTTTCACCCGCTTGGTCGTGGGGACCACTTATGGCGTGTGGGCGGCCGTGGTGCCGCTGACCATTGCCGCCACACCGTTCTTTGCGCGGATTGCCGAGGTGAGCCTGCGTGAAGTCGATCATGGTCTGGTGGAAGCCGCACAGGCCATGGGCTGCCGGCGCAGGCACATCGTCTGGCATGTACTGTTGCCCGAGGCGCTGCCGGGGATCGTCGGGGGCTTCACCATTACCTTGGTGACCTTGATCAACTCGTCGGCGATGGCCGGGGCGATTGGTGCAGGCGGGCTGGGGGATATCGCCTATCGGTATGGCTACCAGCGTTTCGATAGCCAGATCATGCTGACCGTGATCGCCATGCTGGTAGCGTTAGTGGCGTTGATCCAGTTGGGCGGGGACCGCCTGGCGAAGGGTTTGAACAAGCGTTGAGGTCTGGGGCTGCTTTGCAGCCCGCTCTCAATCCCAGCGAAGATCCTCAGCCGGCACTGGCCGCCCGAACCAGTACCCTTGACCCAACTGGCACGCCTCCTGCAACAGGAAGGTGGCCTGTTCCGCCTGCTCGATGCCCTCGGCATGCACCTGCATACCCATGCTACGGGCCAAGGCAATGATCACCCGCACAATTGCGATGTCATCCTCATCCAGTGGCAACCCAGCTACAAACCCTTGGTCGATTTTCAACTTCTGCACCGGCAAACGCTTGAGCCGCAGCAGTGACGAATACCCGGTACCAAAGTCGTCGATGGCCAGGGTCACCCCCAGCTCGCGCAAGCGGTGCAGTTGCTCCAGTGCCACTTCAGCGTCTTCCATTACCGCGCTCTCGGTCACTTCCAGCTCCAGCAAGGCCGGGGCCAGGCCGGTGTCGTGCAGCACTTCGGCTACCTGTTGATACAGTTCGTGCTGGCCAAACAGGCGGCTGGAGATGTTCACCCCCACAAATGCCAGCTGCCGGCCTTCAGCCTGCCACTGCACCATTTGCCGGCAGGCCTGGCGCAGCACCCAGGTATCGATCTCGGCAATCAGGCCGGTGCGTTCGGCAATCGGGATGAACTCACCCGGCGGTACCAGGCCACGCCTGGGGTGCTGCCAGCGCACCAGCGTCTCGACCCCGACCTGTCGGCCTGATGCCAGGTCGTGTACCGGCTGGAAGTACACCCGCAGTTCATCCTGCTCCAGGGCCCGACGCAATTCAGCGGCGGTCTCGACCCGATGCTGTGCATGGGCGGTCAGCTCTTCGGTGTACAGGGCATAGCAGGCCCGCCCGTTGCTTTTGGCCTTGTACAACGCCGAGTCGGCATTGCGCAGTAACTGCTCGGCACCCAAGGCATCGCTGGGGTACAGGCTGATTCCGACGCTGGCGCTGATGAACAGGCGATTGCCCTCGAACTGAAACGGCTCACGCATGCGCTCGATGATGCACTGCGCCAGCTTGCCCGCCTGGCCGACCTGTTGGCAGTTCTCGGCCAGCACGCCGAACTCGTCGCCGCCCAGGCGCGCCAGGGTCATGCCGTTACCCAACACCTCGCCCAGACGCTCGCCCACCAGCTTCAACAACTGGTCGCCAATGGTATGGCCCAGGCCGTCGTTTATGCTCTGGAAATGATCCAGGTCCAGCAGCAACAAGGCGCAACCGCGCTTGTTGGCCTGCGCCGCCGCCAATGCCTGCTCTACCCGGTCGGTAAACAGCAAGCGGTTGGGCAGGCCGGTCAGCGGGTCGTGGTGGGCCAGGTAGGCAAGTTCCTGTTCCGAATGCTTGATGGCGCTGATGTCACTGAACACCGCCACGTAATGACTGAGCTCACCTTCGTCATCGCGAATGGCGCAAATAGTCTGCCACTGCGGGTAGATTTCACCGCTTTTGCGCCGGTTCCAGATTTCACCGCTCCACTCGCCCTTCTCGGCCAGGGTGGCGAAAACCTGCTGGTAGAAGGCCAGGCCATGGTGGCCGGACTTGAACTTGCTCGGGCGCTGGCCGATGACCTCATCCTGCTGGTAGCCGGTGATGCGCATGAAGGCACGATTGACGTGCACGATCAGGCCCTGGCGGTCGGTCACCAGCACACCTTCGAGGGTACTGTCGAACACTGCGGCAGCCATGCGCAGCCGTTCACGGTCTTCACAACGCAAACGCGCGCCATGGCCGATGAAATTGAGCAGCCGCACGCGCGACACGTAGATCAGCACGGCACTGAGCAGCACCCAGACCACCACGTTGATCTGCCGCCCCACGGTCAGTGCCAAGGGGTCGTCAGTCATGCTGTGCAGCATCACCTCCGCCAGCGCAAGCCAGAGGATCGAGAGCACCACATACAGCGCAGCCATGCGCAAGGCGTCGCGAACGGAAACAGACATGTCGGGTGGGAAAGGCCATCAAAAAGGAGTGGGCATTATAAAGGCTGAAACATGTCGTGACCTCCTATCTCAACGGTTGACTGGTTTTATTTCCCCGCCAAGGGATAATCAGCCCTTCCCCCTGCATTTCGAGGGTATTTGCACCTATGTGGTATAACGGCCTGCTCGACCTGTCGGCTTGGCAACTGGTCGGCATCACTCTGTTGATGACCCACGTGACCATTGTCAGCGTCACGGTCTACCTGCATCGCTACTCCGCGCACCGGGCCCTGGAGCTCAACGGCGCGCTCAAGCACTTCTTCCGCTTCTGGCTGTGGCTGACCACGGCGCAGAACACCCGCGAGTGGACCGCCGTCCACCGCAAGCACCACGCCAAGTGCGAAACCCCCGACGACCCTCACAGCCCGGTGTACAAGGGCCTGGGCACAGTGCTGCGCAAAGGTGCCGAGCTGTACCGTGAAGAGGCGCGCAACCGCGAAACCCTGCGCATTTATGGCAAGAACTGCCCGGATGACTGGATCGAGCGCAACTTGTACTCGCGTTACAAACTGGGCGGTATCGCACTGATGGCGGTGATCGACCTGCTGCTGTTCGGCACCATAGGCATCACCATATGGGCGGTGCAGATGATGTGGATTCCGTTCTGGGCCGCCGGTGTGGTCAACGGCCTGGGCCATGCCCTGGGCTATCGCAACTTCGAATGCCGCGACGCTGCCACCAACCTGGTGCCATGGGGCATCGTCATCGGCGGAGAAGAACTGCACAACAACCACCACACCTACCCCAACTCGGCCAAGCTCTCGGTCAAACGCTGGGAGTTCGACATGGGCTGGGCGTGGATCCGCCTGTTCTGCCTGCTGCGTCTGGCCAAGGTGCAGCGCGTGGCGCCCATCGCCCACCGGGTGGCCGGCAAGGCCAGCCTGGACATGGACACCGCCATGGCCATCCTCAACAACCGCTTCCAGATCATGGCCCAGTACCGCAAGCTGGTGATCGGTCCGCTGGTGAAACAGGAACTGGCCCGCGTCGACGCCTCGGTGCGTCACCGCTTCCGCCGTGCCAAACGGCTGCTCTCGCGCGAAACCAGCCTGCTGGAAGATCGCCACCACGTGCGCATCGAGTCCATGCTCGCGCACAGCCAGGCACTGAAAACCATCTACGAAAAGCGCCTGGCCCTGCAGCAGATCTGGGCGCGCACCAGCGCCAACGGCCACGACATGCTGGCGGCCATGAAAGACTGGGTACACGAGGCCGAAACCAGCGGCATCCAGGCACTGCGTGACTTCGCAGCACAACTCAAGACTTACTCGCTGCGCCCGACCGGCGCCTGACCGCCGTTGATCGGCACGCCTCTCAGCGGGGCGTGCCGTTCGGAACTTAGCCCCCACCTCTCCACTCGAATCTGGAATATCGCCTGCGTGGCGGGCCGGACGCTGGCCGCACGCCTTCACGTTGAGACCTGCTCCGTGCACATGGCCAAGAACATTCCAACGATATTTCCCGGTACCCCTCCTCCCGAAGCCGCCCAGACCTTGCTGGCCTTATTCCACGCCCAAGGCGAGGTTGCCCGCCTGAGCGAGCGCGATCAGCTGTTCAGCTCGTTGCTCGACAGCGTCAATGCAGTGCTCTGGGCCTTCGACTGGGAAACCCGTCAGGTGCTGTACGTGAGCCCAGCCTACGAGCGCATCTTCGGCCGCCCGGTCAGCCTGGTGCTGGCTGACTACAACGAATGGCGTGACAGCATCTACCCCGACGACCTTGAGTTCGCCGAACGTAGCCTGGCCCAGGTCCTGCTCAAGGGTGCGGTGGAAGACCGCGAGTACCGCATCCTCAATGCCGACGGGCAAATACGCTGGCTGAGCGACAAGTGCTACGTCAACCAGCAGCACGATAGCGACCGGGTAATCATTGTCGGTATCGCCGAAGACATCACCGAGAAGAAGCAGCTTGAAGGCGAACTGCAGCGCCTGGCCACCACCGACGTGCTGACCCAAAGCAGTAACCGCAGGCACTTCTTCGAATGTGCTCAGCAAGCCTTCGACAGTGCTCGCGAGGACGGTACACCGCTGGCTTTCCTGCTGCTGGATATCGACGACTTCAAACGCATCAATGACAGCTATGGCCACCAGGAAGGCGACCAGGTGCTGCAACACATCGCCGACAGCGGCAAGGCCGTACTACGCCGGGGCGACCTGTTCGGGCGCATTGGCGGCGAAGAATTTGCGGCGGTTTTTCCGGGCTGCAACGCCCGGGTCGCGGAGCAGATCGCCGAGCGCTTGCAGCGACAGATTCAGCACTTGAGCTTCAGCCATGGGCAGCAGACGTACGGGGTGACTGTGAGCCAGGGGCTGACCGGGCTGACCGATGAGGATGTGACACTGGACAGCCTGTATGCGCGGGCCGATGCGGCAATGTACAGGGCCAAGCGCCAGGGCAAGAACCAGATAGTCCGCGGCTGATCAGGCGGCACGGAGTAGGGCACCGGCTTTGGCCGGTATTCGCGGGCTCGCCCGCTCCCACAGAAACCGCACATTCCGCGGCCCGGCGCCACACCCGTGGGAGCGGGCAAGCCCGCGAAGGGCCGCAATGCGGCCCCGGAATCTCAGCTGGAAACCTCGGCCTCAGCCGCTGGCGGTTCTTCCTGCGGCTTTACTTCCGGGCTCTCCACCTTGCGCAGCCGGCTCAGCTCCGGCAGGCCAAGCTTGAGCAGGCGCGCCGTCTTGCCGCTGGCCACCTTCTCCAGCCCCTGCCCGGCCGGCAGCCGCGACAACTGCCCAGCCAGGTTCATGGCCAGGATCTCCAGCGAGTAAACTCCACCACCCAACTGGTAGATCGCAGCGATCAACTCGCGCAGTGCCAGCGGCAAACGCCAGCGAGTGCGCAGCGCCGAGCCGAACGCCGCACCAAACTCCTCCAGCGATTGCTGCACATTGCGCTCGTCCAGATCTCCCCCGGCCAACCGCCACTCTTGCAGGCAGCGCAACACCGCCAGGTCGCCCAGGCAATGCAGCAAGCCCGCGCAATAACAACGCCCCTCGTCCAGCTCGAGCATGCGCGCCAAGGTGCGGCCATATTCGGCAGTGTGCAGTGACAGGTCCCAGTAACGGGTCGCGTGCTCCGCCAACAGCGGGTCACTGAGGCGTGCGCTGCGCTTGAGAGTCATACCCAGGATCAGGTTCATGCTTTGGGTACTGCCAAGCTTGTTCAGGGCCTGCAGCAACGTCTGCACCGGGGCTTCACGGTGCAATGCCGCACTATTGGCGGCAGCGATCAGCACCGCCGTGACTTGCGGGTCGTTAGACACCTCCTCTTCGAGCACCCTGAGGTTCAGGCCCTGGGGGTTGAGCGCTCGATTGATCGCTACCTGCACATCGGCCAGCAGCGGCCCGCCATCGGCGCTGGCGCGGCGCTGCTCAAGGTAGGCTGGCAGGCTGGCCCCCGCCTGCAACGCCGGTACCGGGCAGGCAACCTCCTCGCCAACGCCCAGCAGTAACTCTTCCAGGCGCTTACGCAGGTTATCCAGGTTCAACGGTTTGCTCAGGTAAGCAGTGGGGTGCAAGGGCAGCGCTTCGCGCACACTGGCGCTGTCATTGCGGTTACTCATGAGAATGAACGGCACCCCTGGCCCTTTGGCGCGTACCTCGCGCAGCAGGTCGAGGCCATCGACACCGGCCAGCTCGCGGGCGGCGATGATCAGGTCAGGCTTGCTGGACAAGGCACTGAACGCCTGCGAGCCGTCAGCGCAAACCTGCAGGCGGGCGTCACAGCGCACGCTGAGCAGCATCTCGCTGAGCATGTCCCGTACCCAAGGATCGCCTTCGACAATCAGTACGTTTGGTGGGGCGGGGGCTGCAGCGCTCATCGCCAACTACTCCTGAATACCCTGACACACAGTCCGTCGCAGCTTCCAAAGCCAGTCCTTCGATAACCATAGCGCCACATGGCTTTGCTGGGCATAAAAAAAACCCGCCTGGGCGGGTTTTTTCTGAAGCACGTCACATCAGGCGATTTCAGCGAAGCACTCTTCGATGATGGCCAGGCCTTTGTCCAGCAGCGCGTCTTCGGCGGTCAGTGGAACCAGGATACGCAGGACGTTGCCGTAGGTGCCGCAAGACAGCAGGATCAGACCCTTTTCGCGAGCCTTGGCGACAACCTGGCCAACAGCAGCAGCATTCGGGGTGTGAGTGCCTTTCTCGAAGACTTCGACGGCAATCATCGAGCCCAGACCACGGACGTCGCCGATGATCGGGTGCTTCTTCTGGATTTCGCGCAGGCCAGCGGTCAGGCGCTCACCCACAGCCTTGCTGCGGTCCAGCAGTTTTTCCTCTTCGAACACTTCGATCACGGCCAGGGCCGCGGCGCAAGCGATCGGCGAGCCGGCGTAGGTGCCGCCCAGGCCGCCTGGAGCGATGGCGTCCATGTACTCGGCCTTGCCGCACACACCGGCCAGCGGGAAGCCGCCAGCAATGGATTTGGCGAAGGTGGTCAGATCAGGCGCAACGCCCATCTGTTCCATGGCGAAGAAGGTGCCGGTACGGCCAGCGCCAGTTTGTACTTCGTCGGCAATCAGCAGGATACCGTGCTGGTCGCACAGGGCGCGCAGGCGTTTCATCAGCTCTTTCGGCGCAGGCAGGAAGCCACCTTCGCCTTGTACTGGCTCGAGGATGATCGCGGCGATGTCGCGCGGCTCGGCATCGTTCTTGAAGATGCGCTCGACCGAGGCAATGGCGTCGTCAACGCTGATACCGTGCAGTTCGCTCGGGAACAGGGCGCGGAAGATGCCGCCTGGCATCAGGCCCATGCCAGCGGAGTACGGCACGACCTTGCCGGTCAGGCCCAGGGTCATCATGGTACGGCCGTGATAACCGCCGGTGAAGGCGATGACGCCAGCGCGGCCAGTGGCAGCACGAGCGATCTTGACGGCGTTTTCAACGGCTTCGGAGCCGGTGGTGACCAGCAGGGTCTTCTTGTCGAAGTCGCCTGGGACCAGCTTGTTGATCTTTTCGCACAGCTCTACGTAGGGTTCGTAAGCCAGCACCTGGAAGCAGGTGTGGCTGACCTTGGTCAGCTGCTCTTGCACGGCTGCAACCACTTTCGGGTGCAGGTGGCCGGTGTTCAGTACTGCGATGCCGCCGGCGAAGTCGATCAGTTCGCGGCCTTCAACGTCGATCACGGTCGAGTTCTTCGCGGTGTCGACGAAGATCGGGTGGATCTGGCCGACGCCACGTGGGACGGCAGCTACACGACGTTGCATCAAGGATTCGTTGGTTTTGCTCATAATGCCCTCATTGCGCCGTCAGGAATGGCGCTTTTATTCGGGGGTGGCTGGGAGTGCTCGCGAACAGTATTCGTTGATCGACTGTCGTGAACGCCCTGGCCACCAGGTACTGCAATGTAAAAAAGGCCAGCGAGACGTCGCTCTCGCGCCCCGCTGGCAGAGGTAAAGCCTTTACCGTGCGATCAGACGCTGATGCACAGGTATTTGATTTCGAGGTAGTCCTCGATACCGTACTTGGAACCTTCGCGGCCCAGGCCCGAAGCCTTGATACCACCGAACGGCGCCACTTCGTTGGAGATCAGGCCGGTGTTGATACCCACCATGCCGTATTCCAGGGCTTCGGCGACACGGAACACACGGCTCATGTCACGGGCGTAGAAGTACGAGGCCAGGCCGAACTCGGTGTCGTTGGACATGGCGATGACTTCGGCTTCATCTTTGAAGCGGAACAGCGGTGCCAGTGGGCCGAACGTCTCTTCCTTGGCGACAGCAGCGGTCTTCGGTACGTCAACCAGGATGGTCGGCTCGAAGAAGTTGCCTTCGATCAGCTTGCCACCGGACAGCACCTTGGCACCTTTGCTGACAGCGTCCTCGATGTGCTCCTGGACCTTGGCGACAGCCTTGCCGTCGATCAGCGGGCCAGTGGTGGTGCCGTCTTCCAGGCCGTTACCGATCTTCAGCTTGGCAACTGCAGCGGCCAGCTTCTCGGCGAACGCGTCGTAGACGCCGTCCTGCACGTAGATACGGTTGGCGCAAACGCAAGTCTGGCCGTTGTTACGGTACTTGGAGATGATCGCGCCCTCGACCGCCTTGTCCAGGTCGGCGTCGTCAAACACGATGAACGGGGCGTTGCCACCCAGCTCCAGGGAAACTTTCTTGATGTCCTTGGCGCATTCTTCCATCAGCTGGCGACCGATTTCGGTCGAGCCGGTGAAGGACAGCTTGCGTACCAGGGAGTTGCCAGTCAGCTCGCCGCCCACTTCGCCGGCGCTGCCGGTAACCACACTCAGCACGCCAGCCGGGATGCCGGCACGGTGGGCCAGCTCGACCAGGGCCAGAGCGGAGTAAGGGGTTTGCGAAGCCGGCTTGAGCACCATGGTGCAGCCAGCGGCCAGGGCCGGGCCGGCTTTACGGGTGATCATGGCGGCCGGGAAGTTCCACGGAGTGATGGCCGCGGTAACGCCGATTGGCTGCTTGATGACAATCAGGCGCTTGTCTGGCTGGTGGCCCGGGATGGTGTCACCGTAGATGCGCTTGGCTTCTTCGGCGAACCACTCGATGAACGAGGCGGCGTAGGCGATTTCGCCCTTGGCTTCGGCCAGCGGCTTGCCCTGTTCGGTGGTCATCAGGCGAGCCAGGTCGTCCTGGTTCTCGATCATCAGTTCGAACCAGCGACGCAGCTTGGCCGAGCGCTCTTTCGCAGTCAGGGCGCGCCAGGCCGGCAGGGCTTTGTCGGCGGCTTCGATGGCACGGCGAGTTTCCGCGGTGCCCATCTTCGGCACGGTACCGATGACTTCGCCGGTGGCCGGGTTGGTCACCTTGATGGTCTGGCCGTTGTCCGCATCCAGCCACTCACCATTGATATAGGCTTGCTGGCGGAACAACTGAGCGTCTTTGAGCTGCATGTCGGCTTCCCGAATTGTTGATTGTTGAAAAGCGCCCAAGGCAGGGCATCGAGCGTTTGAAATCTCAAACGAATGCTAAGCGGCTGCTGGGGTGTTGGACAATAGGCTGTTCGAAAAAAAGAACGAATGGTTGAACAGCCCATCTGAAATCGCCCGCAGAATGGCCGCTAAAGGGTAGACGATGCTGCGGCTGGACGCGGGGCGAAGCCAAAGTTCGTTTCACTGCCTGTCACGGCCAATCTTCAACACACCTTGATGGCGGGCTGAAACGATGATGCTGTCGCCATCGGCAGCGTAGTCGACGGCATTGACGCGGGTCCAGTTACGGCCGGTTCCACCCTGGCCGACAGTTTGATCAGTATTGTCGTGTATCCGCCCCCGGGGATCTGCACAGCCAACACGGTAAAAACAGCTACAGATCAAGGCGATGGACGTCAACGATACAGATGGGTATCATGCGTGCGCGTTGCACTCGTAGCTCAGCTGGATAGAGTACTGCCCTCCGAAGGCAGGGGTCGTGGGTTCGAATCCCGCCGAGTGCGCCATATCAAGAAAGCCCTGGGCCTGAGCCCGGGGCTTTTTCGTTTGTGCGCCATGTCACCTTTCTGGTACTCCCGTGCCACGGGTCATTGATGTTAGCGTGGGCGTCTTCCCGTTCTCCGAACGGGTAACCCATAACAATGATTGGCGAAGGAATGCGCACAACCATGCACCTGAGAAAACTCACCGCCACCACCCTGTTGCTGGCCAGCATCGGCCTGTTCACCCAGCCTGCCCAGGCCAACCTCACCCAACAGCAGTCCGCAGCTATCGTCAAAGCCTTCGACGGCAGCGACCCAAGCGACTTCAAGCAATTCCTCGGCAAGCTCAAAGGCAGCGACCTGGGCAAGACCGACAACCTCGAGGCAACCGTCGACGCCTACCTGGCCAACAAGCCATTGGCCGCCGGGCAACAAGACGAGATCAACCGCCTGCTCGGCCTGTATACCCGCATCAAGTATGGCAAGGCCGCTACCGAAACCCTGCGTGAACTGGTAGCCATCCCCACCTTCAACGTCGAGGGTACTCCGCAGTACGAAAACCCTGAATTCCTCAAGATCGCCGACAGGATCAAGGCCTTGGCCGACAGCTTCGGCCTGGCCTTCCGTAACATCGACAACCGGGTGTACGAGATCTCGCTGGGCAGCGGGAAGGAAGTGATCGGCATCCATGCCCACGCTGACGTAGTGCCGGTCAACCCGGACAACTGGAAGCTGGCCGATGGTACGCGCCTGGACCCGTTCAAGGTCACCCTGGTGGGTGACCGCATGTACGGCCGCGGCACTGAGGACGACAAGAACGGCATCGTGGTGGCGATGTACGCGCTGAAAGTGGCCAAGGACGAAAACCTGCCGCTCGCCCGGCAGTTCAAGCTGCTGATCGACACCACCGAAGAAACCAGCGGTGATGCCATTCCCTACTACTTCGAGCGCAACCCTACGCCCGATTACAACCTGGCCCTCGACGGCGGCTACCCGGTAGTGATTGCCGAGAAAGGCTACGGCACGGTCATGGCCAGCTTCAACAAGCGCCCGGCCAGCGGCAAGGGTGCCGAGATCGTCAACCTGACCGGTGGCCTGGCGACCAACCAGATCCCGACAACTTCGGTAGCGACCCTGATTTCTGACAACCCGGCACAGCTGGCCAAGCACCTGCAGCAAGCCGGCGCCAGATATGTGAAGCAGCATGGAGGCGACTTCAGCATCGACGCCAAGGCCGACGGCAAGCAAGTCTTGCTCACCGTGACCGGTGTTTCCGCACACTCTTCGGAGCCGGAATCCGGCATCAACCCGGTGGCGCGTATGCTCGACTTCATCAATGGCCTCGGCCAGCAGGTGTCGCTCAAGCACAACCACTTTACCGACGCTGCCCGCTATGCCGCCGACAACTGGGGCCTGGACTACCTGGGCAACAAGCTCGGCGTGGCCTTCAAGGACCCGTTCATGGGCCCGCTGACCACTTCGCTGACCTTTGTCGGGGTGGATGACAAAGGCTTGAAGCTGGCGGTAAACCTGCGCATTCCCAAGGGGAAGCCGATCGCCACGATCAAAGACGAACTGGCCGACAAACTGGGCAAATGGACCCGGCAAAGCAACACCTCGGTGGCGTTCGATTACAGCCTGGACGAACCGATGTACCGTAACCCTGAAGGCGAATGGGTCCAGGCCCTGCTCGCCGTGGCCACCGAGAACCTGGGTATGAAGCATGAGTTCGGTACCTCGGCCGGCGCGACTTCGGTGCACGATCTTCCCAACGGTGTGCAATTTGGCCTGGCGATGCCGGACGTGAAGTACACCGGGCACAACGACAACGAGTTCAAGACCGTGGAACAGTTCATGCTGGACCTGCAGATAGTGAGCGAGATGGTGGCGCGGATCGGGCAGATGCCGAAGCTTTGATGGGCAGTACGGCCTCTTCGCGGCTTTAGCCGCGAAAAGGCCGCTACAAGCGAACAGCAATGACGTTTTTCAATCGCCTCCATGCCGTTTCCTGCATTGCCGTGCAGAGCGCCGTACCGGATGCTTTAGTTACTCCGAGACAGTGCTTTTTTCACCCGCAGAGGCCCGTATGAAGACCGTCGAACAAATCCTCAAGACCAAGTCCCAGCACCAGACCGTCTACACCATCGGCCCGGATGACTCGGTGCTCGACGCCCTGAAAATGCTGGCGGAGAAAAACGTCGGTGCGCTGCCTGTCGTCGAGGGTGGCCAGGTAGTGGGTATCGTCAGCGAACGGGACTATGCGCGCAAACTGGTCCTCAAGGGCCGCTCTTCCGCGGCCACGCCGGTGCGCGAAATAATGAGTGAACCGGTGGTCACCGTGGCCCCCAAGCAAAAGCTCGATTTCTGCATGAACCTGATGACCGACCGCCACCTGCGTCACCTGCCGGTGGTCGAAAACGGCAGATTGCTCGGCCTGCTGTCGATCGGTGACCTGGTCAAGGAAACCATCGCCGAACAGGCCAGCCTGATCAAGCAAATGGAGCAGTACATCCGCGGCGAATGAAGCGCCTCAATGGTAGGCGCGCTCCAGCTCGTCCAGCTGATGGTCGAAGCTACGCAAGCGCGCCGACCAGGTGTACACCAGCACTTCCAGGTCACGGTTGAGCACTGCCGTATTGCCGTGGCCGCTGTGCGTCGGCTCACCGAGGTCCAGCTGGTAGCGTTCACGGGCCATAGCCTGGGCCACGCTGGACAGGTCGCGAGCATTGGCCAGCCAGTGGTGTTGGCGGTCATGGATTTCGCGGTCGAGCACCCGGCACTGGCGCTTAAGCGCATCCAGGCTCTGCTCCAGCGGTGTACCCCTGAGCTCGCCCATGACCTCTTCGAAAGTACGCCCCGAATGCCAGTAGCTGCCCCAGAAATAGCGGTCGAAAACCGTCTCGACGCGGCGTAGTGCAACCTTGGTGTTCCAGATGGTCAGCAACGTTCGCCCCTGCACCACTTCGCGCTTGTTCAGGCGCAGCTGCTGCCAGGCGATCCATGTCAGCGCCACCAGTGCAACCGCCACAGTGACCGCGGCAGCGGCATACAGGAAATGCACCGCCTGGGTCATCTGTTGCGTCTGCCTGATGCCATAGAAGTAACTGGCCGTCAGAGTGCCCAGGATCGTCACGGAACACCAGAAACCTGGTGCGTAGGGATCTTTCATCGCGCTATCCCCTTATTGTTTTCCTGAGCATAGCAACGGCCGATCACTCGTCAGGTGCCACTCGGCGCTTTATTTTCGGGGGCGGCGCAATGCTTCGTTGAGTTGATCGAAGGGCACAGCCCAATCGGAATCTTCAATGATGCTGTCCTTGAGAAATGCACGCTGAGAGTCGTTCCAGAACGGCGCATCCACCAGCTTGATCTCGTTCTTCAGCGGGGAATGGCTGGTGATGAACTGATCGATACTCTTGGGATCGTCGGGCAAGCCCAGCTGCTTGAACAGCTCGGCAAAGGGATGGATCGGCGCTTCCATGGTTCCTCCTGAGCGCCAGGCAAGCCGTCCACGACGCCCGCCTGGCATTGGGTTGAAAACATCAGCACAGCTCGCGCACTTCGGCGTGCGGCACCAGTTTCATGTACTGCTCCATGCTCATGTGAATCAGGTGATCGTGGTCACCCGCCTCCAGGTAGACATCGCCTTGGCGGGTGAGACTCGGGTCGAGCAGCATTTTTATCTGGTAAGCATCGCCAAGGGCCGGCACGGCACCGCGCTCGCAGTCATTGAACAGGCTCGGCAGACCGCTTTCACGGGTCAGATGCCAGGCCCCGGACATACGCACCTTGTCCATGTCCAGATGCCGGTTGGCCGGTAGCACGGCCATGATGTAGTTGCCGTGACGATCATCGACCATCACCGCCTTGGCGACCCGCTCTGCGGGCACGCCGGCCATACGGGCTGACTCCAGGCTGGTGGCCGAATGTGGGTGGGGAATGATGTCGTAGTCGCAGTTGGCCTTGTCCAGGCTGGCCTGCAGGGTCTTTGCCATACGCATGATGCACCTCCGGTTTCGCCCCCCAATTTTCAATTTTAGGCCGGGTACGAGTGGTCGGGGCTAAACTTGTGTAAATACGCGCAAATGAGGTGACGACAGGTGATCGCCCACTGCTGGCGCTGGCTGTTGCTGCTGTTGTTGCTTGGCATCACGCCAAGTGGCCAGGCCGCGCCCGGCGCGGTGTGGGTGCTGGGCATCGACGACGCCATCGGCCCGGCCAGCGCCGACTACCTGGTACGCAGCCTCGGCCAGGCCCAGGCACAAGGCGCGCAACTGGTGGTTATCCGCATGGATACCCCGGGCGGGCTGGACAGCGCCATGCGCCAGATGATCAAGGCAATTCTCGCCAGCCCTGTACCGGTCGCCAGCTACGTTGCCCCCAGCGGAGCCCGCGCCGCCAGCGCCGGCACCTATATTCTCTACGCCAGCCATATTGCGGCGATGGCGCCCGGGACCAATCTGGGTGCTGCCACACCGGTGCGGATCGGCGGCCCGCCTGGCACGCCCGATGAGGACAAGGCCAAAGGCGGCGACGATGAAGCCCTCGCACGCAAACAGGTCAACGACGCCGCCGCTTACATCCGTGGCCTGGCGCAAATGCGCGGCCGCAACGCCGACTGGGCGGAGAAGGCCGTGCGCGAGGCGGTCAGCCTGTCCGCCAGCGAGGCCTTGCGGCTGAACGTGATCGATCAGGTAGCCGATGACCTGCCTGACCTGCTGCGCAAGCTCGACGGCAAAACGCTCCAGGTGGCCGGCCAGCCACGCCAGTTGCAGACCGCAGGCGCCAGCGTGATCGAGCATCTGCCGGACTGGCGCACACGGGTTCTGGCAGTGATCACCAACCCCAGCGTGGCACTGATCCTGATCATGATCGGCGTTTACGGCCTGTTGTTCGAATTCATGAACCCCGGTTCTGCGGTGGGTGGTGTGGTCGGAGGTATCTGCCTGCTGCTGGCGCTGTATGCGCTGCAGCTATTGCCGGTGAGTTTCGCCGGGGTGGCGCTGATCCTGCTTGGCATTACCTTCATGATCGCCGAAGCCTTCTTGCCCAGTTTCGGCGTGGTCGGCTTCGGCGGCATCGTTGCCTTTGTGGTCGGCGCGTTGATCCTGATCGACACCGACGCTCCCGGTTTCGGCATCCCTCTGGCCTTGATCGGCACCCTGGCGCTGCTCTCGGCATTACTGATCGGTGGCGTGCTGGGCATGGCTCTCAAGGCCCGCCAACGGGCACTGGTCAGTGGCGACGCCGGCCTGGTCGGCAGCCTGGTCACCGTCACCCAGGTGATGGCAAGTGACCCATTCTGTGGCGTCGTGCTGGCTCAGGGCGAGCCATGGCAAGCGCGGTGCGAAACACCGCTGCAAACTGGCCAGAACGTACGGGTGACCGCGCGCCATGGCGTGATGCTGGAAGTGAGCGCCGCCGCCCCTGCGACGCAAGGAGAATGACCATGTTCATGCAATTCGGTTTCGGCGCTGTGCTGATCGTGCTGGCCATGCTGGTACTGTCGGCGTTTCGCATCCTGCGCGAATACGAGCGCGGCGTGGTGTTCCAGCTGGGGCGCTTCTGGCAGGTCAAAGGGCCGGGGCTTATCCTGGTGATCCCGGTGATTCAGCAAATGGTACGGGTCGACCTGCGTACAGTGGTACTGGATGTGCCGCCGCAGGATGTGATCACCCGCGACAACGTTTCGGTCAAGGTCAATGCAGTGCTGTACTTTCGCGTGCTCGACCCGCAGAAAGCGATCATTCAGGTCGAGGATTTTCTGGTGGCGACCAGCCAGTTGGCCCAGACGACCCTGCGAGCGGTGCTGGGCAAGCACGAACTGGATGAGCTGTTGGCCGAACGCGAGCAACTGAATCTGGACATCCGCCATGTGCTGGATGCACAGACGGATGCCTGGGGCATCAAGGTGGCCAACGTCGAGATCAAGCACGTTGACCTGAACGAGTCGATGGTGCGCGCCATCGCCCGCCAGGCCGAGGCCGAGCGCGAACGTCGGGCCAAGGTGATTCATGCCGAGGGTGAACTGCAGGCGTCGGAAAAACTGATGCAGGCCGCGCAAATGCTGAGCAAGGAGCCGGGGGCGATGCAGTTGCGCTATATGCAGACGCTGGGGACGATTGCCGGTGACAAGAGCTCGACCATCGTCTTCCCGCTGCCGATAGATTTGCTGAAAGGGTTGGTTGGCAAGGAGAAATAGTGATGGGCCAATCGCGGGCTCCGCGATTGGCCTGTATAAGGTCTGTCAGACCGGCGCACGGCGCAAGGTAGCGAGGAAGGTGGCCGCACCAATGAACAACCCGGCAAAAGTGCGGTTCAAACGCTTCTGCTGTTTGGGTGTGCGCAACATGCGCAACACATGCGAAGCCAACCCGGTGTACCCCGCCATCACCAGCAGGTCGACAGTGACCATGGTCACGGTGATCGCCACATATTGCGGCAGCAGCGGCGCATGCGGGTCAAGGAACTGCGGCAGCACCGCCAGCATGAACACCAGCGCCTTGGGGTTGCTGACGTTGACCAGGAAACCACGGAACACCAGGCTCAGCGGCTTGCCGATCGGGCGCACGCCTGATTCATCGCTCATGTCCATCGGCAAGGCACGCCACTGCTTGTAGGCCAGGTACACCAGGTAGGCGACACCAAACCACTTGATGACCTGGAACGCCGTGGCCGAGGCGGCCAGGATGGCACCGACGCCGGCGGCGATGATGGCGATCTGCATGATCAGGCCCAGCTGCAGGCCCAAGGCGTTCCAGTAACCACGCCAGAAGCCGTATTGCAGGCCGCTGGACATCGAGGCAATCGCCCCGGCACCAGGTGAAAGGCTGATCACCCAGCAGGCAGCAAAGAAGCCCAACCATACTTCCATCGACATCACACACCTCGCTCGAACATTTGTTGCAAAACGTTAAGCTAAGGTTTTGGCGAAAAAATAACCAGTGATTTCTGATGGATTTGTGGTGTCTGACCTGACTTCTTCGCGGGCACGCCCGCTCCCACGCCCAGTGCATCTTCAGACGGTGGGATACCTGTGGGAGCGGGCGCGCCCGCGAAGGGGCCAGTACAGGTTCAGTCAGCTTCGGCAGCTGTTTCTTTGTGCAGGGCCTGTACTTCGGCCCCGCGCCAGCGTCGTACCGACTTCTGGAAGAACTGGCTATTGGGCACCTGCACAAGCGCCCCACCCGCTTCGGGCATTTCCAGCAGCGTGGTGAACAGCAGGTTGATGGCGATCACCCGGCCTTTCACGCCGGGCTTGTCGAGGGTGTCGACCAGCTCGACCACATCGCCGATGCGAAACGGCCCAACCGTGAAGATCAACACCGCGCACAACAGGTTGGACAGCACGCTCCACATGGCGAAGAAGGCCACCGCCGCTACCGCTACGAAGCCGGAAAGTGCTGTCCACAACACAGTCGCCGAAACACCCAGGCGCTCCAGCACGAACAGCAGCGCGCTGCCCATGATCAGCCAGCGCAGGCCACCACGAACGGGCACCAGCAACTCCGGTGGCAACGGGTAACGCTGGCCGAGTCGGCCAAGCCCACGGGCGACGATACGCTGCAGGATGAACGCCGCTACCAGGATCAAGAGTATCTGCAAGCCCAGCCAAAAAGTATCCATCCATTGCCCTGGCAGCAGCGAACGCAGTTCCTCCATCAGGACAACGCCTCGAGTTCGGCCTGCATGCTTTCAAGGGTTTCCAGCGCTTCCATCCAGGCCTCTTCCAGCTCGCCTTCGCGTTGCTTGAGCTTGGTCTGGCGCGCCAGCAGGTCGCGCAACTCGTCCTTGCGCGCCGCGTCGTAAAGGCCACCATCACCCAGCGCGGTCTCGATCTCGGCCAATTGCGCGTGCACCTGGTTGAGCTCGCTTTCCAGCTTGTCGGCAGCCTTCTTGTGCGGTGCCAACTGCTGGCGCAAGGCTGCGGCAGCCTGGCGCTGGGCTTTCTTGTCGGTCTTGTCCGGGTTGGCCGGTGCACTACTGGCCGGCGCACTGCGCTGGCGGTACTCGACCAGCCAGCGGCTGTAGTCTTCCAGGTCACCGTCGAAGGTGTCGACCTTGCCGTCGGCCACCAGCAGGAAGTCATCCGTGGTGCTCTTGAGCAAATGACGGTCGTGGGATACCACCACCACTGCACCGGCAAACTCCTGCAAGGCCATGGTCAGTGCCAGACGCATTTCCAGGTCCAGGTGGTTGGTCGGTTCGTCAAGCAGCAGCAGGTTTGGCCGCTCCCAGGCAATCAGCGCAAGTGCCAGGCGAGCCTTTTCGCCACCGGAGAAGTTCACCACCGGCTCGTCACAGCGGGCACCATGGAAATCGAAGCCGCCGAGAAAGTCGCGCAGCGTCTGCTCACGCTCGGTAGGGGCGATGCGCTGCAGGTGCAGCAGCGGGCTGGCCTTGTCGTCCAGCGAGTCCAGCTGATGCTGGGCAAAGTAGCCTACAGCCAGGTTCTCGCCGCGAACCAGCCGGCCCGACAACGGCTCCAGCTCACCTGCAAGGTTCTTGATCAGGGTCGACTTGCCGGCGCCGTTGGGCCCGAGCAGACCAATACGAGCACCTGGGGTGAGCTGCAGCTTGACCTTGTCGAGGATGGCCTTGTCGCCATAACCCAGGCAACCTTCGGAAAGGCTCAGCAACGGGCTGGAAATTTTCTGCGATTCACGGAAGACAAAGTCGAACGGCGAATCGACGTGCGCCGCCGACAGCTCTTCCATGCGCTCCAGGGCTTTGATCCGGCTTTGCGCCTGACGGGCCTTGGTGGCCTGGGCCTTGAAGCGGGCAATGTACTTTTCCATGTGCGCGCGCTGCGCCTGCTGCTTCTCGTAGGCCTGCTGCTGCTGCGCCAGGCGCTCGGCACGGGTGCGCTCGAAGGCGGTATAGCCGCCTTTGTACAAGTTGAGCTTGCGCTGCTCGACGTGCAGCACATGGTCGACCACGGCATCGAGGAAGTCACGGTCGTGGGAGATCAGCAGCAACGTGCCGGGGTAGCCCTTGAGCCAGTCTTCCAGCCACAGGATCGCGTCGAGGTCGAGGTGGTTGGTGGGCTCGTCGAGCAGCAACAGGTCGGACGGGCACATCAGTGCCTGGGCCAGGTTCAGGCGCATCCGCCAGCCACCAGAGAAATCGCCGACACGGCGGTCCATCTGCTCGTTGGTGAAGCCCAGCCCAGCCAGCAACTTGCGCGCACGGGCGTCGGCGGTATAGCCGTCGGCGCTTTCCAGCTCACTGTGCAGGCGCGCCAGGGCGGTGCCGTCGTGGGCCTGCTCGGCCGCGGCCAATTCGGCCTGGACCTTGCGCAGGCGCACATCGCCATCAAGCACATAGTCCACAGCCAGGCGATCGAGGGTGTCGACCTCTTGGCGCATATGGGCGATGCGCCAGTCGCCGGGCAGTTGGCAGTCACCGGCATCGGGCGACAGCTCACCGCGCAGCAAGGCGAACAGGCTGGATTTTCCGGCGCCGTTGGCGCCGATCAGGCCGGCCTTGTGACCGGCGTGCAGGGTCATCTCGGCGCCTTCTAGCAAGCGCTGCGGACCACGCTGTAAAGTGAGGTTGGATAGTCTGATCATGATGGTCGCGGAGTCTACCAGCTTCCTCGGCCCATAGCGCGAGTGGAACCATGCACACCGACCTGTGGAATTACGCCCTGACCCTGTATGCCAGGCCCGGCGTGCAAGCCGCCTGCCTTGAACTGCAGGCACTGGGCGGTGATGTCTGCCTGCTGCTGTGCGCAACTTGGCTGCAAGCACGTGGCGTGGCCGTACTGGGCGAACGCGCGCAAGCACTGCAAGAACTTGCCGAGCCCTGGCAACGTGAAGTGGTCGCCCCACTACGCAGCCTGCGCCAGCAATGGCGAGCGAAAGCATCGGATGATGCACAACTGGCGGCGTTGCGTGAACAGGTGAAAGGGTTGGAATTGCGGGCAGAAAAAACTCTGCTGGAGCGCTTGCAGGAGCGCTCGCGACAGTGGCCCGCGGGCTCCCATGAGCCCGCGGATGACTGGCTGGCCCGGCTGGCACCGGACCAGGCTCTACATCATGACGCGCTAGTCCAGTTGCGCGTCGCGGCCGCTGCGCTTCAGGACGCCGAAGGTGCCTGAGCCGGACTGCTCAAAGGTGCAGACGGTGCTGCCG
Organism: Pseudomonas sp. VEM90; assembly: GCF_054611535.1. NCBI lineage: Bacteria > Pseudomonadati > Pseudomonadota > Gammaproteobacteria > Pseudomonadales > Pseudomonadaceae > Pseudomonas > Pseudomonas sp. VEM90. The sequence goes on from NZ_JBTRAR010000015.1 coordinate 139,279, forward strand.
GGGCCGGACTCTCCGAGTTGGTGGCGGCGGCTGGCGTAGCAGCTTTGGCGTCGGCAGGTTTGACGGCCGTGCGTGCAGGTGCCTTGGCGGCAGCTGGTTTTGCGGCTGGCTTGGCCGCAGGTTTGGCTGCGACGGTCGACTTGGCAGCTGGTTTGGCCGCTGGCTTGGCGGCAGCGGTCGCCCTGGCAGCTGGCTTGGCCACAGGTTTGGCTGCAGCGGTCGACTTGGCAGCCGGTTTGGCCGCAGGCTTGGCGGCAGCGGTCGCCCTGGCAGCTGGCTTGGCCGCAGGTTTGGCTGCTGCGGTCGACTTGGCAGCTGGTTTGGCCGCAGGTTTGGCGGCAGCGGTCGCCCTGGCAGCCGGTTTGGCCGCAGGCTTGGTGGCAGCGGTCGACTTGGCAGCTGGTTTGGCCGCAGGCTTGGCGGCAGCGGTCGCCCTGGCAGCCGGCTTGGCCGCAGGCTTGGCGGCAGCGGTCGACTTGGCAGCTGGTTTGGCCGCAGGCTTGGCGGCAGCGGTCGCCCTGGCAGCTGGTTTGGCCGTAGACTTGGCTGCAGCGGTCGCCCTGGCAGCCGGTTTGGCTGCACGCTGATCAAGGGCCTTGGCTGCAGCTTCGCGTACCTTGCCTACACCCTGGGCCAGCTTGAGACTGTCCTGTGCATCGCGTTTGAGTTGCTGAATGTAAGAGCGAGTCTGGGTTTGACGTTCCTTGAGAGAATCGAGCAGTTCCTCAAGTTCACCGATGGCTTTTTGCGCCTTGGTTTGCGCCTTGGCTTTACCTGCCTTGGCCGCGTCTTGCAGTTTCAGGCGACCGTTGTGCAGTTTTTCCTGCGCCTTGCCACGCTGCTTTTCCAACTTCGCCAGCAGTTTTTCCGCATCAGCCAGCGCTTGCGAGCAGGCCTCTTCCAAGTGCTCGAGCAAGCTGCCCGAAAGTTGCTGGAGCAGGTGTAACGGCGTACTTACTGGCTTCTTTTTGGCCGACATGGTTTACCTCCTGGCTGACGAGATTGCGGCTCATACTATGCTTCTGCTGCTACCGCCGCTAGGGCATGTTGACCGTAACATTTACGCCGCGTTGCATGCCTGGGCAAAGTTGTTATCTTGCAGCTGCGTGAAAGTGTAGTTGCTGAATTAATCATTGCTGGCATTTGGGAGTCAGGCGTTGCCTCGATATCTTGTTTTAGGTTTATGCCTGATGGCCTCCCTCGCCTTGGCCGACAACGACGACCACGATTTGGCCTACAGCCTGGGTGCCAGCCTGGGTGAACGCCTGCGCCAGGAGATGCCGGGCTTGCAACTGGATGCACTGGTCGAAGGCCTGAAACAGTCCTATCAGGGGCAACCCCTCAAGCTCGACAAGGCACACATGCAGGCGGTGCTCCAGCAGCATGAAACCCAGGAAGGTAACGCCGCTGTGCAACAGCTGCAGGCCGCCGAAACGCGTTTCATGGCTAATGAACGTGGGCGTTATGGGGTGCACGAACTAACGGAAGGTGTGCTGTACAGCGAACTGCAGGCAGGCACGGGTGCTCAGCCGAAAGCAGGCAGCAAAGTGCAGGTGCGCTACGTGGGCAGATTGCCGGATGGCTCGATATTCGACCAGAACCAGACCCCCCAATGGTTCAACCTGGATTCGGTTATCGAAGGCTGGCAGGTCGCCTTGCCGAAAATGCACGCTGGCGCCAAATGGCGCCTGGTGATTCCTTCTGCGCAAGCCTATGGCGCCGAGGGGGCGGGAGACCTGATTGCACCCTACACCCCCTTGGTATTCGAGATCGAACTGCTGGCGGTTGGCGACTGACGCCAACCTTCAGGCTTGCACTGCACCCTCTTCCTTGTGCGCGTTGTGCAGCACTTCGATCAGGCAGTCTTCGAGCTCGAAGCGCTCATGCAACAGCCCGCCCAACTTGGCCAGCTTCTCGGCAAAGCGTTCGGTGTCCTTGCACTCCCCCTTGGCGCAATGGTCATTGAAGGCCAGTGCGATCTGAGTGCTGTCGTTGATCCGTGGGTTGATCTCTTCGGCCAGCTTCAGCGCCTTCTCGTCTCCGAACGCCTTGGCCTCGCTGACCAGTTGCTCGCAGACTTCGAAGTGCCACGCCGAAACGTAGTCGACCAGAAGTGAGCAAAAGTCCCCGTTGGTGTCCTTGTCGGCGAAGGCTGGCTTCACATCGCGCAGGGCGCGAAAAGCTTGCACCAGTTCCTGGCGCTCCTCCAGCCAACGGTCGATCAGCTTGTGAACCCCACCCCAGCGTTCCTGGGCGTTCTGACAACTATCGAGCATGGCGATCTCTTCCCTTCTGGGTAGATGCCGCTGCACCTCGTACTACGACCGCGCAGCACAAAGGTGACATCAGCAGGACGGCATCGAGCAGTTGTTTTTCCGGTATGCGTGCTGGGAGATTATTCCCGCGCGTGCTGCCCTTCAAGGTACGCAGCACACAAAGTTCATACAAGCGTTTAATACCCTGTTACATCACCATTGGTCGCGCTAATGGCGCAACCTTGCGCCAGGTCATGTTCTTGCCAGGGTGCGGAAACGATACGCCAGCAGGCAACTCAAGGGCAGAACCGCCAGCAGCAGGAAGGCCAACAGGCTCCATTCCGGCAGTGTCAGATCAAGAAAGCTCCAGGCAAGCGAACGGCAATCCGGGCCACCCAGCAACAGTTGCCGTGCCGCCTCACCCCAGGAGTGCGCGAACACGCGCCCGATCGGCACCGGGCATACTTCATTTCCTCCCTCAGCACCCTGCAACCAGACATGCCGAGCGGCCAGCAATGCGCCGGCCATCGAGCAGCCCAGCGCCAGCCGAGCGTAACGAAGGATGCCCTGCGTGCCCGGCGCCTGCAGCACGGCTGCGAAGCACAGCAGCGCGTACACGCCAAGCAGCAACCGTTGGCTGAGGCACAATGGGCACGGCTTCAGCCCCACTGTGTTTTCCAGACGGAAAGACGCAACCAGTACCGCCAGTGCGAGCAGGCAGGCAGGAAGAAAAAAGGTGCGCAAACGGGCCGGCAGCATGGGCAGTGAAGGTCCCGGGGAAAAAGTAGGGGCTTGAAACGGTAGAGGAAAGACACGCTTTGTTTCAAGGCACGACAGCAACGACAAGTCGCTGAATCGCGTAGGAAATTTCTAGATATGCGGTAGGAGGCGACGGAAGAAATGGACTTCAGATCTAACTGACAGCAAAAGATAAATTACCTGCCCCCAAAGCCCGCACCTTGGCGCGGGCCTTAGGGTGGGTCAGGCGCGTACGCCTTCTGGCAAAGGCAGCGCCAGCAGGCGTTCGTCCAGCAGGCCAAGGCCCTCCTGGAATAGCTGGTTGCTGCGCTCGGTCTCGCCCAGCCCAGCGAGCAGGCGGGCCAGCTCAGCACAGGCCTCGGGGTTGCGCTCCATGCGCAGGCTGCTTTCCAGGTAGTCACGCGCCTTGCCCCACAGGCGGTTCTGCAGGCTCAGACGGCCCAGGGTCAGCAGCAGGCTGGCGTCTTGCGGGTGAGCCTTGAGCCAACCTTCAGCGGTTTGCAGCTGACGCGCCGGGTCATCACCACGCACCAGGCCGTAAAGGCGGGCCAGGTGGCTTTCGTAGTCGCGCTTGAGGGCAGTACGCAGCACTTGTTCGGCCTCGTTCTGGGCACCTACCTGGCGCAACTGCTCGGCGTACGCCAGCACCAGTTGTGGCTCCTGGCGCTGGGCTGCGGTCAGCTGCTGCCAGGCGCGCTCCAAGGATTGACGTGCACTTTGCGCGTCTTCGCCACGGGTGGTAGCCAGGCTCAGGTTCTGGCCCCAGGCACGTTGTTCCAGAGCAGCCAGCTCGGCGGCCGGCAGCACCTTGCCCTTGCGCAGGTCTGGCAGCAGACGAATCAGTGCAGACCAGTCGCCGCGCTCCAGGTACAGGCTTTGCAGCAAGCGCAGCACCTGGCCGTTGTGCGGGTGGCGTTCCTGCATGGCCAGCAGGGTTTCCAGGGCTCCATCGCTTTCGCCTCGGTCCATCTGCAGTTGGGCATGGGTCAGGGCAATGGCCAGCTCCGCTTGTGGCTGGCGCTCCAGGGCACGCTCCAGCAGGTTGTCGCTGTCTTCGGTGCGGCCTTGCTCGTTGGCCGCGCGCGCGGCACCAAGGTAGTACAACAACGGTTGGCGCTCAGCCTCGGCGGCACGGTGCAAGTGCCGTTGGGCACTGGCCCAGCGGCCTTCGGCGAGATCAAGCTGGCCCTGTTCGATCGCCAGGCGGATACGCCGGCTGCGGTTACGCCGTGACCACGGGTTGACCACACCACTGGAAGTCAGCACCAGGCCGACCAGATAGCGCAGCAACCACAGCAACAGGACGACCGCCAAAACACCGGCCAAGGCTGCCCATAGCCCCGACTGGTAGCGGAAGCCACCATAGGAAATCAGTACATAGCCGCTGTGCTTGGCGACCGCGATGCCCAGTGCCGCTGCAACCACGATCGCAAGCACGGCCAACAGGTAGACACGCTTCATGGCTTGCCCCCTTCAGCCTCGGTCGGCAGGTGACGACGCTGAATATAGGCCTGCACTGCCGCCAGGCTTTCACTCAGGTCAGGGGTAACCACCGACACCGGCTGATCAGCCAAGGCATTGAGGCTGTCGAGCATGGCCTTGCTTTGCGGGTTGTCTGCGTTGAAGTTGGCCAGCAGTACGCTGCGGGCGTCGTCCAGCGCCTGCGTGTAAACCTTGGCATCGCCATTGAGCGCCGCCCACTGGGCCTGCTCGATAGTCAGGCTCAGGGCCAGGCGCAGCTGGTTCAACTGCTGCCCGGCCAGCAACGGACGCACGTTTTCATCGGCGTTGAAGTCGATCTGGAAGTACTTGGATATTTCTGCCCACCATTGCGACAGCCTGCTGGCTCCATCACCGTCGGCGGTCAGGGCACCAAGCGCATCGGCGTTGCTGTCGAACTCGGGTGACTGGGCGCTCAGCTGCTGTACCAGCTCACGCTGGGCAGCCAGTTTCAAGAACAGGCCGGTTCGGTCGGGTTGCTCAGTGCTGTTGAGCATGGCCAGGCTGCGTGCCAGTTGCTCGCGGGCGGCGAAGGCACCCGGGTCGCTCTGCTCGCGCAGGATCTCGTCGGCGCCTTCGACCAGGGCTTTGGCACTGGTGATGTCCTGCAACGCTGAAAGGCGCAGGGTAGCCAGGCGCAGCAGGTGCTCGGCTTCGGCCAGGCGCCACTCTTTGCGGCTTTCTCCCAGCACGGTTTCCAGGCGCTGACTGAGACGCTGCTGGTCGCCCTGTAGCTGGGCTACCAGACGCCGGCGGTCTTCCAGCTCGCTGGCGGCTGGCAGACTGGCCAGTTGCGCACTGATCTGCTGCTCACGTTGCTGCAGCGCCTCGGCGCGCTGATTCAGCGCCTCGATGTGCTGGCCCTGGTTGAACTCACTGCCCTGCAGTTGACGCACCTGCCAGACACCCCACCCACCTACCGCCACCCCGGCCGCACCAAGCAGCAAGGCCAGCGCTGCCAGGCCACTGCCGGAGCGTTTGGCAGGTGGGGTGGTAACGGGTTCCGTAGGCGCCTGTGCCGACGGTTGATCGTTATTGGACAAGACAGTCTCGCTCACGTATCCATCCTTTGCATGGGGGCGCACCGCATTCAGCTTAGCGCCTTAAGAGGCAGGTGCAGCGCTACGCTGCACGGCTGCCAGCAAGGCCGTGGCACTGGCGCCACGGCAATCCACAACCTGTTGGGCCCCGGCGGCCTTGGCCTGCTCGGCGACCCGCGGGCTGGGCACGAACAGCGGCAACTGGGCCAACCGCAGCCAATCGGCACCGGCCATCTGCTGCAAATGTTCAAAACCCTGCCCACTGCTGACCACCAGGCCATTGAGGCGTTCCGCTTCAATGCAGCGCATCAGCGTACCCGCCGGGTAGGCCGGCAGGCAGCGACGATACAGTTCCAGATATTCGACACTAGCACCTTGCTCTGCAAGACGCTCTGCCAGCAGTTCGCGACCTCCGACGCCGCGAACGATCAAGACACGCGGTGCCGGCACGGAAACGGCCTGGCGCAGGGCCGGCAGCGCCAGCAAGGCTTCGCTGTCATCGCCACGCGGCGGAGAGCTTACCTCCAGCCCAGCACCCTGCAGCACCCCAGCCGTTGCCTCGCCCACGGTGAACCAGCCTCGCTGTGGAGGCTGGATACTGCTCTCGGCCAGATGTTCAAGCAACAGCCGGGCGGCCGGCTTGCTGACCACAATGATCGCCTGGAAGTCATGCAAGCCTTCCAGCGACCGTCGCTGCGGGGCTTGCACGATAATGGGTTCAATCGCCAGCAGTGGCAGGCAACTGCTGCCCACTCCCGCTGCCGCCAGGCTTTGCGCCAGCGCCGCGCAGTCCTCGGCAGGCCGGGTCAGCAACAGGCGCCATTGGCTCACGGGTGGCCGGCCTCGCCGTAGACTTCCTTGAGAATGGCCTCGGCGCCCTGAGCCAGCAGCTCTTCGGCCACCTGTACGCCCAAGGGCTCGGCAGCAGTACGGGGGGCACGGGCATCGGCCACCAGCAAGGTCCCGCCACTAGGCTGGCCGACCAGGCCACGCAGCCACAACTGGTCACCTTCAAGTACCGCGTAACAGGCAATCGGCACTTGGCAGCCACCATTCAGGCGTTTGTTCAGCGCGCGCTCGGCCATTACCCTGTCAGCGGTGTCAACATGGTGCAGTGGCGCCAGCAGTGCATGGATCTCAACGTCGGCACTGCGGCACTCGATGCCCACCGCGCCCTGACCACCTGCCGGCAGGCTGTCATCGACGCTGATGGTGGAGGTGATGCGATCTTCGAAGCCCAGACGGATCAGGCCCGCGGCGGCGAGGATGATGGCGTCGTACTCGCCGGCATCCAGCTTCGCCAGGCGGGTGTTGACGTTGCCGCGCAGAAAACGGATTTGCAGGTCCGGGCGGCGCGCCAGTAACTGGGCTTGACGGCGCAGGCTTGAGGTGCCGACGATGCTGCCGGCAGGCAGCGCTTCGAGGCTGTCAAAGGTATTGGAAACGAAGGCATCACGCGGGTCTTCACGCTCGCAGATGCAGTACAGGCCCAAGCCCTCAGGGAAGTCCATGGGCACGTCTTTCATCGAATGCACGGCGATGTCGGCTTCGTTGTCCAACAGCGCGGTTTCCAGTTCCTTGACGAACAGCCCCTTCCCGCCGATTTTTGCCAGCGGCGCGTCGAGCAACTTGTCACCACGGCTGACCATGGGTACCAGGGTCACCTGCAGACCGGCGTGGGCCTGCTCGAGGCGGGCCTTGACGTATTCGGCCTGCCACAGGGCCAAAGCACTTTTACGGGTGGCAATGCGGATTTCGCGAGTGGACATGAAACGCCCCGATCCAGAGAAATACCGCCGATGATAACAGCATCGCCGGTATCGCTTGCAGATACGGATCAACAGGTCATACGCAGCCAGGTGCAGGAGCGGCCCGGATCCGAGGGCCTCAGAGGGTCTGCATCATCTTGCGCACACCAGCCACATGCCGACGGCTGACGGTCAAGGCATCGCCGTCCAGGCCTTTCAGATACAGCTGAAAGTGCCCCAGCGGGGTGCGCTGCAAGCGTTCGATGCGCTCGCGGGCGACCAATGCATTGCGGTGGATGCGCACGAAGCGTTCGCCAAATTCGTCTTCCAGGGCTTTGAGTGGCTCGTCAAGCAGCACCTCCCCGGCTTCGTGACGCAAAGTCACATACTTGTGGTCGGCAATGAAATAGATCACCTGGGGTAACGGGATCAGTTCAATACCTTTACGCGTGCGGGCGCTTATATGGCTGCGTGGGCCACCGCCTTCATTGGCCGGCCGGGTAAGTGCCGCCAGTTGGGCGCGGTTGGGTTTTTCGGCCTTGCGCAAGGCATCGCGCAAGGCCTGGGCCTGGAAGGGCTTGGTGACATGGCTGAGGGTACTGTCCTTGAATGCCTCTGCACCGTATTCATCATCCCCGGAGCAGAACACCACCGCTGGCGGCGTCTCGCGCTCGCACAGGCGAGCGGCCACCTGCAGGCCATCCAGGCCTGGCATGCCGATGTCCAGCAGGACCACATCGGGCTTGAGGCTTTCAATCAGCGCCAAGGCCTCATCGCCGTTGGTGGCGCTGGGCTCCAGCACAGTGTAACCCTCCAGTTCGCCGAGCAGCCGGCTGAGGCGTTCACGGCCTTGAGGTTCGTCATCAACGATCAGGACATTCATAATTGCGCTGGATTCCTGAATGAGTCTCGCACAGGTATAGCGTAGACAGGTGTGGTTCGAGCGACACTGCGGTCACGCTCTAGACCGGTGCGATGGCCAAAGATTCACTCGGCCCGGCAGATTCACTGCCAGTCCTTTGTCCAACTGTAGACGGTCCGTGGAACACTGCCGTTCATTCCTTGAAATCCTTCTCTGCGATCTTCCGGGTATTTCTCTCGACCGGCGCCCTGCGGCAGCCAGCCCAACCCTGCTATCATCGACGCCACTTTTTCGTTCACGCCTGCAATGAGTGAATCCATGAGCACCGACAAGACCAATCAGTCCTGGGGCGGCCGCTTCAGTGAGCCCGTCGACGCCTTCGTCGCCCGTTTCACCGCCTCGGTAGATTTCGACAAGCGCCTGTACCGTCACGACATCATGGGTTCGATCGCCCATGCCACCATGCTGGCGCAGGTCGGCGTGCTCAGTGATGCCGAGCGCGACACCATCATCGATGGTCTGAAAACCATCCAGGGCGAGATTGAAGCCGGCAACTTCGACTGGCGTGTCGACCTCGAAGACGTGCACATGAACATCGAAGCACGCCTGACCGACCGCATCGGCATCACCGGCAAGAAGCTGCACACCGGCCGTAGCCGCAACGACCAGGTGGCCACCGACATCCGCCTTTGGCTGCGCGACGAGATCGACCTGATCCTGGCTGAAATCACTCGCCTGCAGCAGGGCCTGCTGGAGCAGGCAGAGCGTGAAGCCGAAACCATCATGCCTGGTTTCACCCACCTGCAGACGGCGCAGCCAGTCACCTTTGGCCACCACCTGCTAGCCTGGTTCGAAATGCTCAGCCGCGACTATGAGCGCCTGGTCGACTGCCGCAAGCGCACCAACCGCATGCCTCTGGGCAGCGCCGCACTGGCCGGCACCACTTACCCGATCGATCGCGAACTGACCTGCAAGCTGCTGGGCTTTGAAGCCGTGGCCGGCAACTCGCTGGACGGCGTGTCGGACCGTGACTTCGCCATCGAATTCTGCGCTGCGGCCAGCGTGGCGATGATGCACCTTTCGCGCTTCTCCGAAGAGCTGGTGCTGTGGACCAGCGCACAGTTCCAGTTCATCGACCTTCCGGACCGCTTCTGCACCGGCAGCTCGATCATGCCGCAGAAAAAGAACCCGGACGTGCCAGAGCTGGTACGCGGCAAGAGCGGCCGCGTGTTCGGCGCCCTGACCGGCCTGCTGACCCTGATGAAAGGCCAACCGCTGGCCTACAACAAGGACAACCAGGAGGACAAGGAACCGCTGTTCGACGCCGCCGACACCCTGCGCGACTCGCTGCGGGCCTTCGCTGACATGATCCCGGCGATCAAGCCCAAGCACGCCATCATGCGTGAAGCGGCCCTGCGCGGTTTCTCCACCGCTACCGACCTGGCCGACTACCTGGTTCGCCGTGGCCTGCCGTTCCGTGACTGCCACGAAATCGTTGGCCACGCGGTGAAGTATGGTGTGGACACTGGCAAGGACCTGGCCGAGATGAGCCTGGACGAACTGCGCCAGTTCAGCGACCAGATCGAGCAGGACGTGTTTGCCGTGCTGACTCTGGAAGGCTCGGTGAACGCACGTGACCACATTGGTGGTACGGCGCCGGCGCAGGTGCGCGCTGCCGTAGTGCGCGGCAAAGCCCTGTTGGCGTCTCGCTAACTCCCGGGGCGAGGGCTTCGCCCTCGTTCGCGGGTAAACCCGCTCCTACAACGGTTGTGCTGTACCTGTAGGAGCGGGTTTACCCGCGAATGACCCAACAAGACTCTTAGCGTTTACCGCTGCGAATCATCTCCATGAAGGCCGGCATCGACGCTTCCTTGTCCGCCAAGATCCGCGCCATGTGCGGGTTCTCGCCCATCAGCTGCAGCAACGCCTTGGCCTGCGGGAAGTCCGCCAGGAAGTCGATGTTCAGCACCTTCTTGCCCACCGCGTTGGCCAGGTCGACCGAGAAGCAGAACATCAGGTCTGCCAGCGTCATCTGCTCGCCCGCAACATAGGGTGCAAAACGCCCGTTGCGCTTGAGCGTGGCAAAACCGGCCAGCAGGTCCGCACGCGCTTTCTCCTTGATCAGTGGTTCGACCGACATGCCAAAGAACGACTCGGCATAGCAGGTACGCGCCGGCAGTTCGATGTACAGCTCGATTTCCTTGAGCAGCTCACGCACCTTGGCCTGCTCGAACGGATCGGCCGGCAGCAGTGCCTTGCCGCTTTGGGTTTGTTCGATGTAGTCGAGGATCACACTGGTTTCGCTGAGGAAGCCCTGCTCGGTCTGCAGCACCGGAACCTTGCCCCGCGGGCTCACTTCCAGCGCCTGTGGCGCCTGGCCGCCATAGAAGGTGACTTCCTCGAAGGACAGACCTTTTTCCAGTAGGGCCAACTTGACCATGTTGTAGTAGTTGCTGACCGAGAATCCATGAAGCTTGAGCATGAGGTAACAGCCTCCAGGCCGTAAGGGGTTGGCCTGGCTTTTATAGACTGAACGCCTGCCGCTGACCAGCGTCATGCACCGCGTCAATGCTCGGGCATTGCCGCCATAGGCATGGCACACTGTTGCATCCCATCCTAGGAGTACCGCCATGAGCGAGCCCACCGACATCGGCAATGACGACGACGAAGCCTTCGCCGAGGCCACGCTGACCCAAGCCATCGAAAACCAGATCGAGAGCGGCGAGCCGCCTGCGGCCAAGGCCACTTTCAACAAGCTGACGCTGGTCGGCTATGAGCGTGAAGACATTCTCAACCTGATGGCGCATGTGCTGGCCTTCGAAATTGACAACATGCTGGTAGAGGACCGTGCGTTCAACGGCGAGTGGTATGAGAACGCTCTGCGGGCACTGCCGGAGCTGCCGCCTGAGATGGATCAAGGCGACGACGAATAACCCGGCTACACTCGAAGATCAGGCACCGCTGACGGTGCCGCCATCCTTGTCTGGAAGTCAGGAGCTGCCATGCCTTTTACCCCCGATCTGATCGACGAACTGGAAGTACTCGCGCTGTTCAAACACGACAGCAGCCAGGAAGGCATCAAGATAACCAGCACCGCATCCCCCGCCCTGATCGCGGCTGCACAACGCCTGCATGAGAAGGGGCTGACCGATCAACCGGATGGCGGCTACCTGACCAGTCTGGGTCATGACGCCGTTGAAAGTGTCCAACTGCTGCAGAACATTCTCAAGGCGCCACAGCCGGCCTGAGCATCAGGCTTGCGCAAGATCTGAGACCTAGCGCGGCCCCTGTGGGACCGCGCAGGTTCCAGTCAGTTGGCCGCAGCACTGCGCCTTTCCGCCAGCCACGAGCGGCCGTAAAGGAACACGATGGCCAGCAAGGCCACCGCCTGCGCCGACAGCGAGTAGGCATCGGCATGAATCCCCAGCCAGTCGAACTCAAAGAACGCCACCGGCCGTGTGCCCAGCACACCGGCCTCTTGCAGCGCCTTCACGCCATGCCCGGCGAACACTACCGACAGCGCGCACAGCAGCGCGGCGTTGATGCTGAAGAACAGCGTTAGCGGCAACTTGGCCGAACCCCGCAGAATCACCCAGGCCAGGCCCACCAGCAGCACCAGTGCCGTCGCGCCACCCGCCAGCACCGCCTGATGCCCGGCAGGGCCTGCCTGCAGCCAGAGGGTCTCGTAGAACAGGATCACCTCGAACAATTCGCGGTATACCGAGAAGAATGCCAGCACAGCAAAGCCGAAGCGCCCGCCGCCGCTGACCAGGCTGCTCTTGATGTAGTCCTTCCAGGCGGCTGCGTGGCGGCGGTCATGCATCCACACACCCAGCCATAGCACCATCACTGCAGCGAACAGTGCTGTGCAGCCTTCCAGCAGCTCGCGCTGGGCCCCCCCCACATCGATCACATAGGCCGCCAGCGCCCAGGTGGCGAAGCCGGCAACCAGCGCCAGGCCCCAGCCGATGTTGACGCTGCGTACTGCCGACTGCTGCCCGGTATTGCGCAGGAAGGCCAGGATCGCCGCCAGCACCAGAATCGCCTCAAGGCCTTCGCGCAGCAGGATCAGCAAACCGGAGATATAACTCAGCGACCAGCTCAGACCATCGCTTCCCAGCAACTTGGCCGCCTGCTCGAGCTTGGTTCTGGCTTCGGCCAGACGCTGTTCGACCTGGGCCACGGGTAGACCGTCCTGCAGGGATTGACGGTAGGCCATCAGCGATTTTTCGGTGTTCTTGCGCGCCTGGGTGTCAATGTTGTCCAGCGAGCTTTCCACCAGCTCGAAACCCTCCAGGTAGGCCGCCACCGACAGGTCATAAGCCTGATCGTGGTCGCCTGCGCGGTAGGCCGCCAGGCTCTTGTCCAGTGTGCTGGCCGTGTATTCGAGCAATTGCGCCGGGCCGCGCTTTACTTGCGGCGGTTGGGCACGCTGGGCACGGAATGCCTCGACGGCCGCAGTGCCTTCGTTGGCGGCGACTTCGGCCGGCGTCTGGCGAGCCAGGTCGGCGAGGTTCCAGGTCTTGTCACCTTTGCCCGCTTCCGGCTTGGCGGTGAAGCTGGCGATATACGCGGCCACATCCCAGCGTTGGCGGTCGTCCAGCTGGTCGGCAAACGACGGCATTTCGGTGCCGTCGATACCCAGGGCCAGGGTGTTATAGAGGTCGAACAGGCTTAACTGGTCCAGGCGCGAGACATCGCGCAGGTTGGCGGGTGCAGGCTCCAGGCCCACGCCAGCCGGGCCATCGCCGGCGCCGGTGTCGCCGTGGCAGACCGAGCAGTTTTGTGCGTACAGCGCAGCGCCGCGGGCTGGGTCCGGGGTAATCACCGGGGCCTGGCTGACCTCGTAGGCCACCGCCAGTCGCGCACCCAGCTGCCGGGCCTGCTTGGCGACCGCGGTACCTTCCTGACGCTGGTCGATGGCCTGGCGCAGCGCCTGGACGCCCTGCTCCAAAGCCGCTTGTTCAGTATTTGCGGGCAGGCCTTTGACCAGGTCAGCCAATACCGCGCTGAACTCCTGTTGCTCGCGGTATTCGCCCTCGTCGATCACCTTGCCGTCTTGTACGGTCGGCGGGTAGTCGGCGCCAATGTAATCCAGCAGGTGCTGGGCTTTGGCAGCCTCGGCGGGGGACTCGGCCAGCGCCAAGGTGCTGCACAGCACCAGCACCGGGCCAAGCAGCAAAGCCGGCAGCCAGGCAAGCAGACGGGAACGGGTATTCATGGCCAGTCTCGAAGGTGAATGCGAAAGAGAACATTGTTCACTTCCACTTTGCTTCACTCAAGGGTGCTGGACAGATTTCATGAAAAATCTTGCTACAAATCAGATCAAGTGGGTGGCATAGAGGACCAGACCTCAAGGATCGCGTCAGGGCTTGGCGATCCCCTTCCAACCACCACCCAACGCCAGGAACAAGGCAATTTGCCCCTGCGCCACTTGGCTATTGGCCGCAGCCAACTGCGCACGCATATCGGTATACGTCCGCGTCGCCTGCAAATCCGCCAGGAACGACTCACGCCCCGCCTGGTAATACCGGTGCGTCTGGTCCGCCGCTTCCTTGGCCGACTTCTCCGCCTCGGCCAGCGCATCGCGCCGATCGAGCAAGGCGCTGTACTGTGCCAGCCGGGTCTGGGTCTCGCGAATGGCGTTCAGCACCACGCCATCGAAGTGCGCCAGTGCCGCCTGGGTCGAGGCCTCGGCCATGCGAATGCGGGCACGGGTGCCATTGGTGGGGATGGTCCAGCTGATCTGCGGGCCAAAGCCCCAGCGGTTGGTCGAAGGCTCGCCAAGGTTCTCCAGGATACCGATGGTGCCAACCTGCGCGCCAATGCTGATGTCCGGGTACAACGCGCCGGTAGCCACGCCAATATAGGCGGTGGCGGCAGCCAGTTGGCGTTCGGCCTGTCGCACGTCGGGGCGGCGCTTGAGCAGGGCCGCACCATCGCCCACAGGAACCAGCTGGTTCAGGTGCGGCAACTCGGCACAATCGGCGGTTCCGGCAGGCAGTTGGTCGACCGGTTTGGCCAGCAGCGCAGCCAGGGTGTACATACCCGTCTCGCGCTCGGCCTTGAAACGTGGCAGTTCGGCACGCAGGGATTTGAACTGGGTCTGCGAGCGGGTGACCTGGGTTTCATCGCCACGCCCAGCATCGCGCAGGCGCTGGTTGAGTTTCACGCTTTGCTCCTGCAAATCGAGCGACTCACGGGCAATATGGTATTCCTCGTTAGCCGAGCACACCTGGGTATAAGCCTTGACCACGTCCGCCACAAGGGTGATGCGGGCAGTGTCGGCAGCGGCCTGCATCGCGTCGGCATTTGCCTTGGCAGCCTCGGTACCACGCTTGAAGGTGCCCCACAGGTCGAACTGGTACGAGGCACTGATGATGGCCTCCCCGATGTTGGCTACCGGCACCTTCTCAGGCTGCAGGAAGGCTTCGCCCGACTCCTGCAACCGCTGAGCGCCGAGTTTGACGCCACCGTTGAAGCCGCCTTGCGATTCAGCCACCTCCACCTGGGCGCGAGCTTTGGCGATGTTGGCCGCCGCCACGCGCAGTTCGGTGTTGGCACTCAGCGCCTGACGCACCAGCTCGTTCAGCCGCTGATCCTGATACAGCTGCCACCAGTCCTCGGGGACCGGCGCCGACACGACGCTGTCGGCATCCTGGCGCAGCGGGCCGTTCAGGTCATTGCGTTGCACGGCCGCATCCCCAGGCACCTCATAGTCGGGGCCCACCATCATGCAGGCCCCCAGCGACAGGCACAGGCCAGCCAGGATCAGCTGTTTCATGGGCGCTGGCCCTCGATGATCGACACCGTGGCAGTACGCCCGGCGATCATGCGGAAGTCTTGCGGCACTTCGTCAAAGGCGATGCGCACCGGAATGCGCTGGGCCAGGCGTACCCAGCTGAACGCCGGGTTGACGTTGGGCAGCAAGTTGGCGCCACTGCTGCGGTCGCGGTCTTCGATACCAGCGGCGAAGCTCTGCACATGGCCACGCAGGCGGGTGTTGTCGCCCATCACGCGGATATCCACGGCGTCACCAATATGGATACCCCCCAGCTTGGTTTCCTCGAAGTAGCCGTCGACGTGGTAGGAGGCACTGTCGACCACCGAAAGCACCGGGCGGCCAGCGGTGACGAACTCGTGGTTACGCGGCGCGCGGTCGTTGAGGTAGCCGTCTACCGGGCTGCGCACCACCGAGCGGTCAAGGTTGAGCTGGGCGGTATCGACAGCCACTTGCGCCTCGCTGACGGCCGAACGGGCACGGGACTCGCGGGACTGGCTTTCTTCCAGTTGCTCGGCGGCCACCAGGTTGCCCAGCTTGCGGTTGCGCTGCGCTTCGCGGGAAGCCTGGGCCAGGGTCTCCTGGCGCTCGCCGAGGGTTGCCTTGGCTTGACGCAGCGCCAGGGTGAAGCGGTCCTGGTCGATGGTGAACAGTACGTCGCCGCGTTTGACGGTCTGGTTGTCGCGCACCTCGACCTTCTGGATCAATCCCGACACATCGGGGGCGATCTGGATCACGTCAGCGCGGATATGGCCGTCACGGGTCCAAGGGGCAAACATGTAGTAGACCACCATCTGCCACACGAGCACGGCGGCGAAGGTCACTACCAGCAAGGTCAGGACCACACGGCCCAGGGTCAGTATAGGTTTTTTCATGGCAGCATCAGGTTTCGACAAAAGTGGTCCACCCCGCCGAGCAGCACGGCATACAGGGCAACGTTGAATAACGCCCGGTGCCAGACCAGGCGGTAGAAATGCAGGCGCACCAGCACCGCGTGCACCCCCAGGAACAGCAGGTAGGTGCCAAGCATCATCACCAGCAGCGTGGGCAGAAACACCCCGCTGATATCCAGTTCACCAATCACAAGGGCGCTCCGTCGAGCCCAGGGGGCAGTTGTGGTTGTTCGGCAGGTTCGAGCATCACCTCCACCCCCGGCAGTAGCGCCAGGCGCAAGCCGCTCAGGGCGTGCAGCAAGTGGGTGCGGGCATCGCCACGCTCGTACAGCTCGTCCAGGTTCAGCGCCAGGCGCGCGCGCTCCATGTTGCGCAGCAGTGCGACCGGGGCATGCAGGCGTTCGCCGGCACGCAGGCAGGCCGCGTAGTGCGCGCCGACTTCCTCGACCACAGTGTTCAGGCGCTCGCGAGCCTGCTGGCCGGCGCGCGGCATGTACGCCAGCAGGTCGAGCAGGTTCAACCCCACGCGCAGGTCGCGCAGCGCCACACCACTGTCCTGGCCGGTTTGCGACAGACGTGGCAGGTGCTGCATCAGGCGGTCGAGCATCTGTACGCCAACCTGACGGTGTACGGCCAAGGTCGCAGGCTCGGTCATTTCAACGATGTCACGCCAGGCGAAGCGGGTCATGCGCTTGGCCGCCAGCTCCACGCCGAACGGGCGCATCACCAGGGTCCAGATAAAGGCGAACAGAAGGCCCACGGGACCGGCCAGGTTGGAGTTGAGGAAGGTGAAGAAATCGGCGTCGTAGGCACCCTGGATGCTGATGAAGGTCGACGTGTTGACGATGGTCAGCAAGGTGCCCAGGTAGAAGCGCGGCTGCACGGTCAGCGTGCCTATGCAGATGAACGGCACGGCAAAGGCCAGCACCAGCATCGGGAAGTCGTGCAGGTTGGGCAGTACCAAGAACAGGTACAGACTGGAGAAGATGACCGACATCAGCGTCCAGAAGAAAAACCGGTAGATCTGCGGTGCTGGGTCATCCATGGCAGCGAAGAAGCTGCACGCTACTGCCGCGAGGATTACCGCACTGGCGCCGTCGTTCCAGCCCAGGCCGATCCATAGGCCGCAGGCGACCACGATCGCCAGGACCGTGGAGGCTACCGAGTAGAGCATCAGGCCACGGTCGAAAAACGCTGTCAGGCGGCCCAGGCGCCAATGGCGATACACCGCACGCCAAGGCTTGGCATCATCGGTACGCAGGGCGTGCTGCAGGGTGCAGCAGTCCTGCCACAGGTCGGCCCATTCGGTCAGGCGATACAGGGCGTTGGACAACAGCAGCTCGGCGCGCTGGTCGAGGGCGGCTGTGGCGGGCTGCAGGCGGCCGATCTGCTCGTGCAACATGGCCCAGTGCGCTACTGAAGCGCTTTCGGCAGTGCCTTTGAGCCATTCACGAGCGGCTTCAAGCACGGGTTGAAGCTGGGCGAACTGGGCCGGGGCGCGGCTTTCCAAGGCTACCAGTGCATCGTCGAGGGCGTCGATCACCGGCA
Source organism: Pseudomonas sp. VEM90 (assembly GCF_054611535.1). Taxonomy (NCBI): domain Bacteria; kingdom Pseudomonadati; phylum Pseudomonadota; class Gammaproteobacteria; order Pseudomonadales; family Pseudomonadaceae; genus Pseudomonas; species Pseudomonas sp. VEM90. The sequence continues at coordinate 156,665 of NZ_JBTRAR010000015.1, forward strand.
GCAGATGGATCATCCGCCCGCGCAGTTCGCGAGCGTTCTTCAGGGTATGCGGGCCGGCGCCTTCGTGGCCGAGTTGACCAATCATCAGCTCCAACGAGTTGAAGGTGGTCACCATCGCACCGCGCATCCCGCCGACCTTGTCGGCACTGGCATCTCGGGCCAGGTAGGTGTCGCTGTAGCGAATGGCCTCAGTGAACCAGTTTCCGGTGGCACCGACTACCACCGGCGCCAGTCGGCGTGGCCAGAAGATAGCCCCGACTACCGCCGCGCAGACAATCCCCAAACAGATTTCCTGCGCGCGAGAAGAGGCCACGTCGAACACTGCCAGCGGATTGTCGACCACGGCCAGGGCAATCATCGGCAGGGTATACCCGGCCAGCATCAGCACATAGTTGTTGGCCGTGCGCAGGTTCAGCGAAAGGAACAGCAAGGTGCCGGTCCACAGGGCAATGGCGATGCTCAACAGCAACGGTGACTGCACCAGCGGCGGCACCAGGAAGATTGCCCCGCCAGCGCCGAGCAACGTGCCCACGGCACGGTACAACGCCTTGGAGCTGGTCGGGCCGACGAACGGGCTGGAGACGATGTACACCGTAGCCATGGCCCAGTAGGGACGCGGCAACTGCATGAGCAGGGCAATGTACAGGGCAATCATGGAGGCGCCGAAGGTACGCACACCGTAGAACCAGTCACGGGCCGGAGGAACGGAGCTGAAGAAGCCGTTCATGCCAGCCCGCCTGCGCTGCCCAGGCCGGCAGCCTCGAAGGCACGAAGCACACGCAAGGCAGCGCCCAGGTCGGCCTGGTCGATACCGCCGAGCACATCGCGGCGCAAGCGCACCAGTTCGGCTTCGATGGCTTCGGCCAAGGCACGGCCTTCGGCAGTCAGGCTCAGTGCCTTGGCGCGGCGATCCAGTGGGTCCTCGCTACGGCACACCAGGCCAGCTTTGCACAGTTGGTCAAGCAGGCGTACCAGCGACGGGCTTTCCAGGCCGGCGGCCTGGGCCACAGCCACTTGGTGCACGCCGTCGCCCAGGCGCACGATCATCAGCAGCGGCGCAGCGCAGGCCTCGGAAATGCCGTAGCCGGTCAAGGCGGTATGACAGATGCGCCGCCAGTGACGGGCAGCGACTACCAGGCCACTGCTGACTTGCAGCCGCAGGAGATCAAGGGACATGAAGAGAACCAAATATATTCATAGTTTGCTAACTATCAATATACGCCCCGACATCCCCCTGTCGTCAACAGGGGGCGACGAATAGCCTGGGTTGAATGTTGTTCATTTTCAGCCAGCACTGGAGAGAAATACTCAGGGTTGGATCTGGTCTTCCAGCTTCATGGTCAGCGCCAATGTGCTGCCCATCTGCACCGCCCGGTCCCGCCACTCCTGATACCGTAGCGCGTCACGGCTGCTGAAATGCACCGCCAGTTCCTCCGCCGCTTGCACCACCCCCGCCGCTGCCGCCAGCTCAAGCCAGTACAGCGCTGCCTTGAGGTTGGCCTCTACGTGCAGCCCATGCATCAACCGGTAACCCACTTCAAAACGACAACGCGCCTCGCCCTGTTCGGCTCCACGCAAGAACCACTGATAGGCCTGCACCAGGTCAACCTGCCACTTCAGGTCACCGTCGCACACCTCCTCCTCATACAGGTCACCCAATGCGGCGGCAGCATGCAGCATGCCCCGGTCGAAGGCCTGCCGGTAACACTCCGCCGCCTGCACATATGAAGGGTCAATGCCTTTGCCGAAGTAGTGCTGCTGCCCAAGGTTGAACCAGGCAGCAGCATTGCCCTGCAGGGCCGCCATGCGCAACAGGTGCCCGGCCAGCACGGTGTCGGCCCGCCAGTACTTGCCGTTGAGCCAGATCCAGCCGAGGTCGTTCAATGCGGACACGCTGCCTTGCAATGCCTGGCGGCGCAGGTCGACATACACCGCCTGCAAGTCGTTGGCCTCATCCAGGCGGTTGACCAGCAGCGATCGCTGGCTGGGCAAGCCCACACCGGAAAACAGCCGCTGTCGCCTTCCTGCAGGGGCAGGTGGGGCGATGACCCGCTCGGGCAGAAGGCGTGCAAGTAGCGAATGGATATTGCTGGCAACAGACATGTTCATCCTCATTGAACGACGCACAACCCCAACCTTCGGCTGTGATGAGGCGTGATTCTGCGCGACGTCACGTCAAAACCTGTCGCGAACGATTCGGCACGAGGCAACCAAATGCGACTTCCTTGATCTGAGCAGGCTGTGGCCAATTGCCATGCCCCTCGCATGCCGCCATCCTATTGCGGCAAGCCTAGACAAGGACGTTATCTTTTGCCGTTCGCCACCACTCGCGCCACCCTCAGCCGACAGTGGGCGCTGCTGCGCCAGTTGCCCAGCCGTTCCCCAGGCATCACCAGCGCCGAGCTGGTCTGGCGCCTGCGCGACGTGGGCTTCACGGTCAGCAAACGCACTGTCGAGCGTGACCTCAACGAGCTTTCTCTGATATTCCCACTGGAGCGCAATGACAAGAGCATTCCGTTCGGTTGGCACTGGTCGGCCAGTGCCGTGGGCGAATTGCGCGGTAATTTCGACTTGCTGACGCATCTGCGCGGGGATGCCTTGCAGCCATCGCAGGGTGAGGGCGTGGAGCTGGTTGCGCGAATCAGCGATGCACTGGCGCGGCAGTTGCGGGATGCGCCGTTGAGCAGCGACATGCAGCTGACGGCACTGGAGCATGGGCATCGGTTACGCGGCACGGTAAGTGACGGCTGGCCATTACGCTGGTGGCTGTTGAGCCATGGGGACGGGGTGGTGGTAGAGCAGCCTGCCGGCTTGCGGGAAGAGATTGGCAAAATTCTGAGCAATGCGGCGGCTCAGTACCAGAATTTGTAGCCTGTACCGGCCTCTTCGCTGGCTCCGAACACCAACCCGGCGGCGACTGTCGCGTGAACCAGCTCGCTGTTAGATCAGCCCGCCCTGCTCTTCTTCGTCAATCAGGTTATTGAGACTGCTGAGCGCCTTGCGCGCCGTGGAACGGTTGAGCAGCTTGGCCTGCGCGCCGGCGGGCAGGTCGGTGATCTTGAACACGCCCTTGGCGGTCAGCACGTCGATCAGGTCCTCGAGCACGCGGATCATGTCAAGGTCGCTTTGCTTGAGCTGGTTGAGGCTGTTTTCCACAACATCATCGGCAAACCATTCCTGGATATCGGCATGGTCTGAAGGGAGTATTTCGGTGAACTGATCAAACGCGGCTGCTTCCACCCGCAGCAACTGGCCGGCGGCGTTGCGTTGCACGTAGAACATGGCGATGTCCCTCGTCACGTTGGTTCCTTGTTGGTAGACAGCAGCATAGGCAAAGATCGCCGGGCGCGCAGGCCCGGCGCCAGAGTATGCGCTGTTGGCGGGTGACAGGAAAGAGCCGGGGCCGCTATGCGGCCCCGGTGGTCTATCAGCTGTCCTTGTTGTGGATGATGATGGTCGGGTCGGCACCGCTGATCAACGAGTTGATCGTCTGGTTGGACCAGTTAACCCCTTCCAGCTTGATGGTCACGTCGGCGTTGGCGATACCACCTTCGGCGTTGAGCTTGCCTTCGCTGCTGACTTGCAACGTGGTCGTACCCTCCACCGTGGTGAGCTTGAGGTAGTTATCGATGGTGCTGCCCTTCTCGCCCTGGAGCAGATCCTTCAGGTCGATACGGTCACCCTCGGCCTTGTTGAAGTCCTTGATCACGTCGTTACCGATGTCGCCAGCCTTCCACACGAAGGTGTCGGCACCGCTGCCACCGATCAGGATATCGTCGCCCTGGCCACCGATCAGGGTGTCATTGCCAGTACCGCCCAGCAGGATGTCGTTACCTTTGCCACCACTTAGCGTGTCGTTACCACCTTGGCCGAAGAGGATGTCATTGCCATTGCCGCCCGACAGGATGTCGATGCCGTCTTTGGCACCGGAGATATCGAACTCGGTGTAGTGCTCGGTGATGTACTGGTGAACATTGCTGGTAGTGACAGCGCTGACTTCAACACCACTCTTCTGTGCAACGTACGTCTGCAGGGCCTGGTAGCCCTCGCTGACCACACCGTTGAGGGTGATCAGGTCACCGAAGATGATGTCGTTGCCGTTACCGCCATCGATGGTATCGGCACCTGGCACCGTTGCTTCGGAGTGACCGAGAATCGCCTTGGCCAAATCGGACGGGTCGATATTGGTCTGTGGCTTGCCGGCACTGTCATAAGGTTTCAGATCGTTCAGCGTGACATCGCTGTTCAGGCCGATAGCCTGGACTTTGCTCAAGCCATTGGTGCCGCCCAAGACTGCGAAACTTTCAGTAGAACCTGCGGCCGAGTAGACGTAGTTCCAGTAATCCGCGTAGCCGGTACCGCCCAGGCTGGAGAGTTCATAGGTACCATCACCTTGTGCATGAAGGGTGCCGACCGTCTTGGTGGAGTCAAGCACCAACTCACCTCGGCGGTTCTCGGTATAGGTCAGCACTTTGACCACACCATTGCTGCTGATCTCGACCTTGTGAGTCGCGTCGGCCCACGCGCTGAACGTGTCACCCATCTTGTAATTGTTGACGTTGACTACATCGTCCAGGCTCTTGCCATTCTTCCACAGGCTAGGGTTGGTGGACTCACCGCTCTGATAATAGGTTGGCTTACCGTCGGTAATGAAGTAAGTCAGGTTCTCCGCACCTTGGTTGCTGGTGGCCATGGTGCTGTTGAAGAAGTTGGACGTGGTCTTGAACGCGTCTTCATAGTTGGTACCGCCACCGTAGTAGCCGCCTACCATCGAGTTCAATACCGCTTGCAACTTGCTCAAAGCGTCCGGGTCGGCAAGGTTCACTGCTACGTTCTTGTTTACCTGGGTATCGAAGTCGACCAGGAAGATGTTCACGGTACCCGAGGTGTCCGAGCCCAAGCTGGCCTTGAGCGAATTGAACACCGAAGCCAACTGCGTCTTGGCGTCAGCAATCGACTTGTCGCTCATACTGCCCGAACTGTCGACCATGAAGGCGATGTTGTAGTTCTTGCCCTGAACCACGTTCAGCCCGGATACGTCAGCGACGATGATGTCGTTGCCTTCACTACCGGTCATCGTGTCATTGCCCGAGGTGCCCACACTGGCCTTGTAGGTCGCGGCGTACACCGTCACCGGGATATTGCCGGTGGTGATGGCCGAGCCGCCAAGGCTTTCGGTGGAAGTCGAGGTAACCGTGATGTCGAACGAGCCTTTGTAATAGGCCGGCGGGGTCAGCGTCAGGCTACTGAGTTTCCAGCCTGTCACGTCGACCGGGGCAGTACCAACCGTAACCGTGTGGCCTGCACCATCGCTCAACACGGTACCTTTCGGGATACCGCTGAGTGTCACGTTCAGGCTTTCGGAGCCGTCGGTGTCGGTCAGGGCGGTGGAAATGCCCACCAGCTTCACCGAGCCACCCTCAGGCCCTTCGTTGAGCTTGTAGCCGTCGTAGTAGCTTTGACCGTTCACAGTGTGCAGATCGGACACGCCCAGGCCGGCGTTGGCCATCTCGGTAACGTTCTGGTACATCTTGACGTTCGAGCTGCTCAGGTCGGTAACGGCACCGGAGCCTACCTGGATGTTCAGGTCATAGCTGCCTGGGCCGGACTGGTTGGCATGGTAGACCTCGATCGGGTAGTAGCCGCTGGTATTCGGGGTAAAGGTCCCCGACACCCCGCCACCGGCTCCCCAGGTGGCCGTGACTACAGTCTTGCCACCGATGGTGACCACGAAGCTGTCGTCGGCCGAACCGCTGAAGGTATAGACCTTGCCGGCTTCCAGGTAGATCAGGCCCGACGTTTTCGAACCGGTGCCAGCGGTGACGCTACCATCGGATTGTACGTTGGTAGTGGTGCTGCTGAAATTGGAACTGCCGGAGTTGGCGAAGACCGTCTTCAGATCCTCGCCGGTAATGCCGTTACCGCCTGTACCCAGGCCTTGGAGGCTGGTCCAGACCTCCTTCGTCAGCCCTTTGGACTCGATATCGGCGCTGCCGAAACTCAGGGTCGGTTTGTCGGCAATCGGGCTGATATCGACCTTCATGGTCACTTCACTGCCCAGGTTGGTGCCATCGTTCGGCTTGAACTTGAACTGGGCGTAGTCAGCCTTCTGGTTACCCACACCATTACCACCGTAGTTGTCCGCACCCGACTGGTTCAGGGCCGGAACGAACTTCAGGTTCTTGGCGGTGATATCTGCCTGGCTGACCACCTGGCCAGCGACCACATTCACCCATGCAGTACCGTTGAAGAACTGCAAGTTGCCGGCGGCCGGGAGCGAGGTGATGGTCACGGACAGGTTAGTGTTGCCATCGGCATCAGTGACTTTGAAATCACCCCAGGCAAACACGTAATCGGTGTCCTCCACGCCAAATACCGCGCTGCCAGGCGAAACGGGCAGATGGTCGTTGTCGAGGATGGTGGTCGTCACGCTCGATTTGCTGCTATCGATCTGCAGGTTCTCGAAGCTACCACCCGTGGCGGTTTCGATCTTCACAACGAAGTTCTCGGTACCTTCGACCAGTTTGTCGTTGATGGTAGCGATGTTGAACGTCGTGCCTGTGCTGTTGGCCGGGATCTTCACGGTCGCGACACCGGTGAAGTCCTCACCGTTGTTGGCGGTACCGCTGTAGCTTAGGGTGATAGTGACTTCGGACTTGGACGCGTTACTGAGGGCTAGCGTGTACTGGCCGGTCTCGCCCTCGGTCAGCGAAGTCGTGCCGGTAATACCGACCGTGGTGGCGTCGCCCTGATTGCCGGTGCCCGGAGTACCCGAACCTGGTTCGTCGGTCACGGCGGTGCTGACCGAAGTCTTGTCGAGTGTCAGCTGTTCGAACTTGCCAACGTCCGCGCCTTCAACGGTAGCGATCGACATCACGACAGGGTCGTTGCTACCGACGTAGACGTTATCCGGGGCAGTGACAGTGGCAGTACCCACGGTGCCATTGGCCGGCACGGTGATGACGGTCTTGCCGTCGCTCAGCGTGAAGGTCAAGGCACTGTGGTTGTTGATTGGCAGACCATCTTGGTTGGTCAGCGTGATGGTGTAGGTGATCTCGCCGCCTTCGGTGACCGAAGGGGTCGCGGTCAGCTTGGCCACCACTTCGTCGGTGGTGTCGGTGACATCCACCTTCGCGGCACCGCCCAACTCCAGGTTTTCGAAGGTGCGACCGTCTACATCCGCAGCAGACGTGATGCCCAGGCTGATCTGGCCAGCGTCGTTGTAGACGTCATCGCCTTGTGCCGTGTGCTCGTAAGGCGCGCTGGTGTCGCCAGCCTTGATGGTGACCTGAGCGTTGTTGCTCAGGGTCACGACCAGGTCGTGGGCCAGGGCGGTATTGATGTGCACGGTGAACGTCGGTTTGACGTTCTCGGCTACCGAGGTCTGGTCGGCCGTGATGGTGACCTTGACCAGGTCGCCTTCGTTGTTGCCGCCCGGATTACCTGGGGTGCCTGGCTCGTCGGTGACAGTCGTGCTGACCGAGGTTTTATCCAGCGTCAGCTGTTCGAACTTGCCAACGTCCGCGCCTTCAACGGTAGCGATCGACATCACGACAGGGTCATTGCTACCGACGTAGACGTTGTCCGGAGCGGCCACGGTCGCAGTGCCCACGGTGCCATTGGCCGGCACGGTGATAACGGTCTTGCCGTCGCTCAGCGTGAAGGTCAAGGCACTGTGGTTGTTGATTGGCAGACCATCTTGGTTGGTCAGCGTGATGGTGTAGGTGATCTCGCCGCCTTCGGT
>NZ_JBTRAR010000016.1:0-155660 GCF_054611535.1 Pseudomonas sp. VEM90
ACTCAGGCCGTCGTGTAGGAGCGGGTTCACCCGCGAAGAGGCCGGCCCTGCTGGCCAATATCCACCCGCCGTTCACCGTTGCCGCCGCCACCGTATTCGCGGGTAAACCCGCTCCTACGCAGATCGGTGGTGGACACGCATCTGGGGTCGGACTCAGGCCGTCGTGTAGGAGCGGGTTCACCCGCGAAGAGGCCGGTCCTGCTGGCCAATATCCATCCGCCGTTCACCGTTGCCGCCGCCACCGTATTCGCGGGTAAACCCGCTCCTACCACGGTGGTGGGCACACATCGGGGGTTGGAATCAGGCTGTTGTAGGAGCGGGTTCACCCGCGAATAGGCCGGCACAGGCAGCGCATCCCTGTGAATCAACCCGCACCCCCTGCCATCGGCATCCACCACTTCCAATGCCTCCAGGTGCTGGTATCGGCCAAATAGCTCCAGCAGCTGCCCGATCGTGGCATTCAAGTGCACTGTCGGTTGTTCAGCCAGTGGCACCTGCGTCAGTGCTGGTAAAAGCCCGCTGTCGCGTACCCCCATCTCCTGTGGCCGCCCTAACAAGTAGCCCTGCACCAGGTCCACGCCCATCTCCACCAGCACCGCCAGCTCTTCCGCCAGCTCGATGCCCTCGGCAATCACCTGTGCCTTCGACGCTCGGGCGATCTGCAGAATGGAGCCAACAAACTCGCGCTTGAGCGGGTCACGGTGGATGCCGTCAATGAAGTGCCGGTCGATCTTCACGTATTCGGGGCGCAGCTCCGACCACAGGCGCAGGCTGGAATATCCCGCGCCCAGGTCGTCGATGGCAATCGAGAAGCCCATGTCGCGATAGTGGTGCAGGGCATTGGACAGCAGCTGGAAATCGTCGGTGGGCGTGTGCTCGGTCAACTCGATCACCACCCGGCTGGGCGGCAGGCCAACCTGTTCGAGCAGTTTCAGGGTCAGGCCAGAAGGGTAGTGCGGCTCCAGCAGCGATTCGGGCGAGATGTTGAGAAACAGTTTGCCCTGCAGTTGCTGCTCGCTGAAGCGTCGGCAGGCGCTTTCTCGGCAAGCGGCTTCCAGCTCGGTCAGGCGGCCGGCCTGGCGGGCGATGGTAAACAGGTTGAGCGGCGCATGCAGCGGGCTGTTGGACGGACCACGGCTCAGCGCCTCATGGCCGAACACCCTATGTTCACTCAGGCACACGATAGGCTGGAACAGACTGTGAATACTGCGTTGAGCCAGGATGGCACTCAAGGCACTGAGCTGTTCGGCAACGGTCATGATGTATTCCTGAAAATGAAAAGGCCGGGCATCTACATGCCCGGCCCCCATATTTCACGACAGCACGATGACTGTTTGATGACAGGTCGCATTATTCTGCCATCATTGCTGAGGTGCCTTACTTCTTGGCCACCTTGGTGCTGGCACTGAGGTAGTCGATCAGGATGCGACCGGTTTCCGCAAGGTAAGCGTCGTCTTCCGGCTTGGTGTTTTCATCCTCGACCGGCAGAGCGTCTTCGTCCTCTTTCTTCAGCTCTTTCAGCGGTTCTTCACCCTTGGCCTTGCGGCGGATGTTTTCCAGCGCCAGTTGCTTGGTCTCGATGCTGTCGTGGCGGGCGCGGCGTTCCTGTTCGTTGAGGCTGACGGTTTTCTCGTTCATCAGCTTCTGGGTCAGGGCCAGGCGGTCGCGGATGTAGGTGAACTCGGCATCCTTGTCGCTGCGTGCCTCATGCTGCGCCTTGAGCTGGGCCAGGAACGGCCTGAACGGATCGGCCACAGGCTTGACCACCGGGCGGATAGTGTCCCACGGCATGGCCTCTGGCAGGGCGCTCTCGCCGATTTCCTTGGTGTCGATGATCGATGGGTAGTCGATGTCCGGCAGTACCCCCTGATGCTGGGTGCTCTGCCCGGAAACGCGGTAGAACTTGGCCAGGGTCAGCTTCAGCTCGCCATGGTTGAGCGGCTGGATGGTCTGCACGGTGCCTTTGCCGAAGGTCTGGCCACCGATGATCAGCGCGCGGTGGTAGTCCTGCATGGCACCGGCGAAGATCTCCGATGCCGAGGCCGACAGGCGGTTGACCAGCAGTGCCAGCGGGCCCTTGTAGAAGGCCCCCGGGTTTTCGTCTTCCAGCACGTCGACGCGGCCGTCACTATTGCGCACCAGCACGGTCGGGCCTTTTTCGATGAACAGGCTGGTCAGCTCGGTGGCTTCCTGCAGCGAGCCGCCGCCGTTGTTGCGCAGGTCGATGACCACGCCATCGACTTTTTCTTTTTGCAGTTCGGTGAGCAGCTTCTTCACGTCACGCGTGGTGCTCTTGTACTCCGGGTCGCCCGCACGGTAGGCCTTGAAGTCCAGGTAGAAGGCTGGAATCTCGATGATGCCCAGCTTGTAGTCACGCCCGTCCTGCTTGAGCTTGAGCACCGACTTCTTCGCCGCCTGCTCTTCAAGCTTCACCGCTTCACGGGTGATCGACACAATCTTGCTGGTCTGGTCGCTAGGTGCATTGCTGGCCGGGATGATTTCCAGGCGCACCACCGAGCCTTTTGGGCCACGGATCAGCTTGACCACTTCGTCCAGGCGCCAGCCCACCACGTCGACCATTTCCTTGTTGCCCTGGGCTACGCCGATGATTTTGTCGGCCGGGGCCACCTGCTTGGTCTTGGCTGCCGGGCCTGCCGGCACCAGGCGCACGATCTTGACCTGGTCGTTGTCGCTTTGCAGCACCGCACCGATGCCTTCGAGCGACAGGCTCATGTTGATGTCGAAGTTCTCGGCGTTGTCCGGCGACAGGTAGTTGGTGTGTGGGTCGTAGGACTGGGCGAAGGTGTTGATGTAGGCCTGGAAGATGTCCTCGGCACGGGTCTGATCCAGGCGCGCGAGCTGGTTCTTGTAACGCTTGATCAGGGTTTCCTGGATCTGCTTGGGTTCCTTGCCGGCGATCTTCTGGCGCAGCACTTCGTCTTTCACGCGTTTGCGCCACAAGTCGTCGAGCTCGGCCTGGTTCTTCATCCACGGTGCGTCCTTGCGATCGATCAGCAAGGTTTCCTTGGTGGTGAAGTCCATCTTGTCCACGCCCTTGTTCAGCTCGGCCAGGGCGAAGTCCAGGCGTTGCTTGACGCGGTCGAGGTAGCGTTTGTAGATGGTGAAGCCCGGGTCCAGGTTGCCGCTCTTGAGGAAATCGTCGAATTGCCTTTTCCATTTATCGAATTCGGCAATGTCGGCAGCGGTGAAGTAGCTGCGCGCCGGGTCCAGCAGCTTGATGTAGCTGTCGTAGATAATGACCGAACGGGCATCGTCCAGAGGTGGCTTGCTGTAGTGGTGGCGCTTGAGCAATTCCACCACGTTGAGGCTGGCGACGATCTCGTCGCGGTCGGGCTGCAGGCTGTCCCACTTGTTGGCGGCCGCCGCATTGCCGCCGAGCGTGAGGCTGCCCAGGCCGATCATCACAGCCAGTGCGGTGCTTGGAAGGAAATGCTTCATGCTGATTCGACGTGGAGGCAATTGATCACGCATAGTAGGCCGTCTTTTCCGTTGCCGGTTCCATGGAGCCGGGCAAATACTGCAAAAGGCCTGAGGTAAGCGACCTCAGGCCCAGTCATGATTCAACTATGGAGGCACTGTGAAGGCATTGCAAGGCGTTGACGGACATGTGGAGTGGGTCGAGGCCGAGCGCCCGACCTGTGACGCGGGCCAAGTGCGCATTCGCGTGGCCGCAGCGGGGCTGAACCGCGCCGACCTGCTGCAGATGAAAGGTTTGTACCCGCCACCACCAGGTGCCAGCCCGTACATGGGACTGGAGTGTTCCGGGGTGATTGAAGAGGTGGGGGCTGGTGCCGATTGGCGCGTGGGTGACCGCGTTTGCGCCCTGCTGGCCAGCGGCGCCATGGCCGAGGAAGTGGTGGTCGATGCCCGTCACGTCCTGCCGGTACCCGAAGGCCTTGGCCTGCATGAGGCGGCAGCGCTGCCGGAGGTGTATGCCACCGCCTGGCTGAACATCTTCCAGCTCGGTGCGGTGAAGGCTGGCGAGAAGGTGCTGGTGCACGCCGGCGCCAGTGGCGTTGGCTCGGCCGCCATCCAGCTGTGCAAGGCGTTCGGCAGCCCGGTATGGGTCAGCGTCGGTTCGCAGGATCGTCTGGCCTACTGCCAAGCGCTGGGCGCTGCGGGTGGTGTGGTCCGTAACGAGAACCTGGACGAGCTGGAAGGTTTTGGCCCGTTCGACGTGATTCTCGACCCGGTGGGCGCTAGCTACGGTGAGCTGAACCTCAAACTGCTGGCCCGCGACGGTCGCTGGGTGATCATCGGCCTGATGGGCGGACGCAAGTTTGAGCTGGACCTGGCCCAAGTGCTGGGCAAGCGCCTGGAAATCACCGGTTCCACCCTGCGCAACCGTGACGACGGCTTCAAGGCCGAGCTGCTGAGCGAACTGCAGCAGCACGTATGGCCACTGTTTGCCGAGGGGCGTTTGTCGCCGCAGCTGGTCGATACCTATCCGGTGGAGTTTGCCCAGGCGGCGTATGCCGAGCTGGAGACCAATCAGGTGTCGGGCAAGCTGGTGATGGTGATCGACCCTAGCCTGGTGTAAGCCGGCCAGGCCCCTTCACGGGTAAACCCGCACCTGCATTGAGATCGCCACAATTTGAACACTGTGCGATGTAGGAGCGGGTTTACCCGCGAAGAAGCCGGCACAACCCACAAAAACCTTCAGCTCCAGCTCAGAATCGGCCACCCATTGATCTCGGCATGCTCGCGCAACACCGCATCCGGGTTCACCACATGCGGATGATCCACCTTCAATAGCAACGGCAAGTCATTCCTCGAATCGGAATAGAAACTCGCGCCTTCCAGGTTTTCCTGCTCCTGATCCAGCCACTCCAGCAAGCGAGTGATCTTGCCCTCACGATAGGTCAGCACCCCGAGGGTCTTGCCGGTGTACACCCCGTTCACTGCCTCCAGCTCGATGGCCAGGTATTCATCCACGCCCAGTCTCGCGGCAATCGGCCCGACCAGATGCGTACCCGAAGCGGAAATGATCAGGATGCGATCCCCACGCTTGCGGTGCTCGGCAATGCAGCGGCAGGCGTCACCGTAGATGATCGGTTCGATCACTTCTTCGACCCACGGTGCCACCAGGTGCTCGACTTCTTCCAGGGTACGCCCGGCAATCGGCTCCAGGCTGAAGGCCATGTAGTCCTCCATCTGCAGGTGGCCCCTGCCATAAGCTTCCATCAGTTCATGGTCGCGGCGCAGGAAATCCTTGCCGTCGACCCAGCCCAACCGGGCCATCTGCTCGCTCCACAGTGAGGCGCAGTCGCCGTGGATCAGGGTTTCATCCAGATCGAAAATTGCCAGTGCCATGGTGTTGAGTCTCCTTAAGCCACTTCCCGCAGCGCAGTGGGGTCGATCGACACGCTTACCCGTTTCCCGTCCGCGTGCAGGTCGGCCGGCGAGCGGTTGAGCACATCGACCACCAGCTCCACTTCGCGCACCCGCACCCGGTAGCGGATCACGTTGCCCAGCAGGCTGTGGCTGCGCACCTCGGCGTCCAGCTCGCCGTGCTCGCCAAGGGTGATCGACTCCGGGCGGATCGCCAGGCGGCTGGCCACCGGGCGCTGCAGCAGGCGGCTGGCGCTGTCGGCGTCGAGCAGGTTGTAGTTGCCGATAAAGCCGGCGGCAAACAGGTCCACGGGAGCGGTGTAGAGGGTTTCGGCATCGCCGCTCTGGACGATGCGCCCCTGGTTCATCAGGAAGATGCGGTCGGACATGGTTAGCGCTTCCTCCTGATCGTGAGTGACGAATATGGTGGTCAGCCCCAGTTCGCGCTGGATGGCGCGAATCTGCTCGCGCAGGTGCTTGCGGATACGCGCATCCAGCGCCGACAACGGTTCGTCGAGCAGCAGCAGGCGCGGGCGGGTGACCAGTGAGCGTGCCAGGGCCACGCGCTGGCACTGGCCACCGGAAAGCTGGTGCGGGTAGCGCCCGGCGAACTTGCCCAGCTCCACCAGCGCCAGCACCTCGTGTACCCGCAGTTGGCTTTCGTCGGCCTTGACCTTCTGCATGCGCAGGCCAAAGGCAACATTCTGCTCCACGGTCATGTTAGGGAACAGCGCGTAGCTCTGGAACACCATGCCGATGCCACGCTTTTGCGGGCTTAGCGGCACGATGTCTTGGCCGTCGAGCAGTATCTGCCCGCTGTCCACCGGGGTCAGCCCGGCAATGCAACGCAGCAGGGTGGACTTGCCGCAGCCGGACGGGCCGAGCAGGGTGACGAATTCGCCGCGTTCGATGTGGCAGTCGATACTCTCGAACACCGGGCTGCCGGCGTAGCTTTTCTGTAGTTTCTGTACGCTGACGAAGCTCATGTCAGGTCTTGTCCTTGTTCAGGCGGTTGGCGACCCAGGTCAGTACCAGCACGAAGGCGAAGTAGGAGATCACCAGCGCGCTGTTGAAGTGGCCGCTGCTGTTGCGCATGTTGTTCAGGTACACCTGCAGGGTCTCGTAGCGGGTGCCGACCAGCAGGTTGGCAAACACGAATTCGCCGAACAGGAACGAGAACGACAGCAGCACTGCCACCATCAGGCCCTGGCGCAGGTTCGGCAGCACCACCAGCAGTGCGGCCTGCCAGGTGCTGGCGCCGAGCAGCTGCGCGGCGTCCATCAGGTCGCGCAGGTTGATGGCCTGCAGGTTGTTGGTGATGGCCCGGTACATGAACGGCAGGGCGATGGTGAAGTAGCAGCCGATCAGGATCCACGGTGTGCCGACCATGGCCATCGGCCCGCTGCCATACAGCTGCAGCAGCCCCACCGACGACACCACTGGCGGCACCGCGAATGGCAGCAGGATGAGGATGTTCATCAGCGCGTCGAGCCGCGGGAAGTGGTAATGCACCACGAACAGCAGTGGCAAGATCAGCACCACCGACAGCAGCAGTGCACCTACGCACACCAGCAGCGACTGGCCGAAGGCCGCAAGGAAGCGCGGCTCGCTCCACAGCGCCGCATACCACTTGAGGGTCAGGCCGCTGGGCAGCAGGGTCGCCGACCAGCTGGTGGCCAGCGAGTAGAGGAGGGTGCCGGCCAGGGGCAGCAGCAGGATCAGGAACAGCAGGTAGACCACGAGGCGGTGGTACCAGCCGCCGGAACGGATGTCAGCGCGCATGGTAGCTCCTTTTCAGCAGCCATTGATGCACCACCGTGACCAGCGTCATCAGCCCCACCAGCACCATTGCCAGGGCGCTGGCCAGGTTCGGATCGAGGCTGATGTCGCCCGCCACCAGGCCGGCGATGCGGATCGGCAGTACGTTGAAGTTGCCGGTGGTCAGTGCGTACACGGTGGCGTAGGCGCCGAGGGCATTGGCCAGCAGGATGACGAAAGTGCCCAGCAGCGCCGGGGCCAGCACCGGCAGGCCGATGTGCCGCCAGTACTGCCAGTGGTTGGCGCCCAGCAGCGCGGCTGACTCGCGCCAGTCTTCGCGCAGGGCGTCGAAGGCGGGGTAGAGCAGCAATACGCCCAGCGGGATCTGGAAGTAGGTGTACACCAGGATCAACCCGCTTTTGGAATAGATACTGAAGTCCTCCAGCAGGCCAACTTGCTTCAGCAGCAGGGTCAGCGCGCCGTTGAAGCCGAGCAGGATGATGAAGGCAAAGGCCAGCGGCACACCGGCAAAGTTGCTGGTCATGTTGGCGAAGGCGCTGACGAAGTCGCGCAGCTTCGAGTCCACCTGGCGCAGCGAGTAGGCGCCGAGGGTCGCAATGACGATGCCGAACACGCTCGACCAGAAGCTGATTTCCAGGCTGCGTTGCAACGCCTGCAGGTAGAACTTGGAGGCGAACACCTTGCTGAAGTTGTCGATGCCCCAGCCGGCTTCCGATTGCAGGCTGTTGATCGCCACCCAGGCCAGTGGGGCGACCTGGAAGATGACGAAGAACACGGCGAACGGCAGCAGGCAGAGCAGGGCCAGGTAGCGGCCACGTATGCCGCCACTCACTTCAGTAGCTCCCGGCAAACCGTCTTGTCGTGCGCGGCGCCCAGCAGCTCGCAGATGGTGCCGCACAGTTCGGTCTGCAGTGGTTTGGCGGCCGGGTCCAGGCTGAAGGCGTCGCCGAAGACGAACAGCGGCACTTCACGTTCTTCAGCCAGCAGGCCGTTGTGCGAACGGTCGTTGTTCATGCCGTGGTCGGCGGTGACCAATACCTGGTAGCCCTCTTCGAGCCAACCGGGCAGGTAGTCGGCCAGCAGGATGTCGACGCTGCGTGCAGCATTGCGATACTGGCTGCTGTCCAGGCCGTGGCGGTGACCCACGTCGTCAACGCTCATCGGGTGCACCAGCAGGAAGTTGGGGGCGTGACGGCGGCGCAGGTACTCGCCATCGGCCAGAAGGTGCGAATCGGGGTAACGGTCGTCCCAGTAGAACAGCCCGTGCTGGATCGGCAGCTTCGGCGCGTGGGTGTGGCGGTCGCGCTGCGGGTCGAAGGGCGAGCGATTGTACAGCTCGCTCATCCAGTGATAGGCCGCCGCCGCGGTGCCCAGGTTGGCCTCGCGGGCGTAGTGAAACACGCTGCGCTGGTTGGACAGGCGGTTGATGTTGTTGTGCACGATGCCGCTGTCGATTGGCGGCACGCCGGTGAGGATGCATTCGTACAGCGGCCGCGACAGCGATGGCAGCTCGCATTCCACGCGGTACAGCGCGGCACGGTCGGCCTCGACGTAGGCGTGCAGGTGGCCCATCGCATGGTGGGCGACCTGGTAGTTGAGGCCGTCGAGCAGGACCAGGATGACGTTGTGTTGCATGTTTTCTCCAGTCATGAACCGCGTTGGCATCTTCGCGGGTAAACCCGCTCCTACATGTATCGCGTATCCCTGTGTAGGAGCGGGTTTACCCGCGAAAGGGCCGGATCAGGCGCTACAAAGCCCAGCCCCTTACTCCATCTCGATGATCACCTGCTCCTGCCACATCTGCGGCAGTTTCTTCGAGGTGGCTTCCCAGGCTTCGGCATTCTTGATCGGCTGGGCGGCAGCGTACTGGTCGTTGGGCAGCAGCTTGGCCTGCACATCCGCCGGCAGCTTCAGGTGCTCGGCCCGGATCGGCCGCGCATGGCCCTTGGCCAGGTTGATCTGCCCGGCGTCGCTGAAGATGTATTCACGGGTCAGCTTGGCCGCATTGGGGTGCTTGGCATACTTGTTGATGATGGTGGTATAGCCGGAGATCACCGTTCCGTCCGACGGGATCAGCACTTCAAAACGCTTGGGGTCGATCTGTTCACGGTAGCTCAGGCCGTTGAAGTCCCACACTACGCCAACTTCCACTTCGCCCTTTTCCAGGGTCTGGATGGTCGGGTTGGCCAGTGACAGGCGCTTCTGCTGCGCCAGCTTGGTGAACAACTGCAGGCCTGGCTGGATGTTCTGCTCGTCACCTTTGTAGGCGATGGCCGCAGCCAGCACGCCGTTGGCGGCCTGGGCGGCGGTGCCGACGTCACCGATGGCGACCTTGTACTTGCCTTTTTCCAGGTCATGCCAGGTTTTCGGCCGTTCCTCTTCCTTGACCAGGTCCTTGTTGATGATGAAGGCGATGGTCCCGGTATAGGCCAGCGCCCAGTGGCCGTCCTTGTCCTTGGCCCATTCCGGCACCTGGTCCCAGGTGCTTGGCTTGTAAGGCTGGCTGACGCCCTTGGTCACCGCGATCGGGCCGAAGGCGGCCCCCACGTCACCGATGTCGGCGCTGGCGTTGTCCTTCTCGGCTTCGAACTTGGCCAGTTCCTGGGCCGAACTCATGTCGGTGTCGCTGTGCTTGAGTCCGTACTTGCTGGCCAGGTCTTCCCAGGTGCCTTTCCAGTTGGCCCAGGCGTCGGGCATGCCCACGCTGTTGACAGTGCCTTCCTTGCGGGCGGCGTCTTCCAGGGCCTTGAGGTCAGTGCCAGCGGCCATGGCCGTGGTACACAACGCGATGGCCGAACCGAGCAGTGACGCCATGAAGAACTTTTTCATCCGAAGCTCCTTTGGGTGGGTGCCTTTACGATCGTTGTTCTGGGTAAAGCCGTTGCAAGCCTTTGACTGGCACCTTTGGTCTAGGTCAGCAAACCTTGAGCCAAGGTAGGCCGCTTGCGTGACAGTTTGATGTAGGGAGGGGGCCGGTGAGGGCCCTGAAGCTACAGCGTAGACCAGGTAATCGCCCCGGTTCTTCTGGCTTGGCGCGTTTCTGGCAGTACCTGGCACAAGCCTTTGTCACAGGATGTTCATCAGCCCTGCATAGGCTTGCACTATTCTCAATCTGCCCTGTGATGGGGCTGGACTAGTCCAGATAGGTAACCTTTTGATGCAGTCGACGCCCCCGCGTGCGGTAACAGCCATCTGCCATGCCCTGCAGGAGCAGATCGAGCATGGCCTGCTGGCGCCGGGAGGCAAGCTGCCGGCCGAGCGGCGGCTCAGCGAGGTGTTCGACACCACGCGCATTACCCTGCGTGAGGCGTTGGTGCAGCTTGAGGCCCAAGGCTTGATCTACCGCGAAGAGCGCCGAGGCTGGTTCGTTGCGCCGCAGCGCTTGACCTATGACCTGATCGAGCGCAGCCACTTCCATGCCATGGTGCGCGATCAGGGGCGGGTGGCCAGCACCGAACTGCTGTCGGCGAGGCTGCAGCCGGCTTCGGCTGCCATCTGTGCACGCTTGCAGCTGCCGGCGTTGTCCAGCGTGGTGCGCGTCTGCCGGTTACGGCGGATTGACGGGCGGGCGGTGCTGTATGCCGAGCACTACCTCAACCCCCGGTACTTTCCCGGCATTCTCGAACACGACCTGGCGCAGTCACTGACCGAGGTTTATGGGCGCGTGTATGGCATCGAATACGGGCAGGTGTGCTTCGAGATCCTGCCGACAGCGTTGCCGGTGGAGGCGGCCAGTGCCTTGAAAGTGTCGGCGGGCAGCCCGGGCTTGCACATTACCCGGGTCAACAGTGACCAGCATGGGCACTTGATCGACTGCGACCTCGAGTATTGGCGGCATGATGCGATCCGCATTCGTGCCCAGGCTGGATGAGGTGTTGCCTTCTTCGCGGGTAAACCCGCTCCTACGAACTGGCCTCCGTCATCCCACCCCCACCGGCTGTCACCACTTGCACCGACAATCGCGGCGTCGCCAGGTCAAGCCCGGCCTCGTCCAGCTGCCGCTTCAAGGCCAGGTTGAACGCCCGCGACACCTCCCACTGCTTGATCGGCGCGGTCTTGAAGCGCGCCCGCAAGATCGCCGAGCCTGACTCGAAGCTCTCCACCCCCTGCAGCTCCAGCGGCGACCAGATGTTGCGGCGCATCAGCGGGTCATTGCGCAGCTTCTGCCCCACTTCGCGAATCAGCGTGATCGCTTGGTCGATGTTCATGCTGTGCGGGATTGCCACGCGGAAGATCGCGTAGCCGAACTCCCGCGAGTAGTTCTTGATGCTCTTGATCTCGCTGAACGGGATGGTATGCACAATGCCGTCGATGTCGCGCAGGCGCACGGTACGAATGGTCAACCCTTCCACCGTGCCCAGGTGGCCGCCGACATCCACGTAGTCGTCGATGGCCAGCGAATCCTCGATGATGATGAACAGGCCGGTGATCAGGTCGGCCACCAGCGACTGCGCGCCAAAACCGATGGCCAGGCCGATCACACCGGCACCGGCCAGCAGCGGGGTGACGTTCATGCCCATGTTGGCCAGTGCGACGATGACCGCGATGATGAAGATGACCACGAACATCACGTTGCGGATCAACGGCATCATGGTTTGCGCGCGGGCGTTGGCCAGCCCCCGGCGCGAGCCCACCAGGGCATGGTGTACGGCGGTGTCGGCAAGGATCCACACCAGCCAGGCCACCATCAGCGTACCGGCCAGGCCCAGCAGGCGCAGGCTGACGTCATGGCCGTTGCCCTCGGCGAAGCTGATCATCGACACGCCCCACACGCGCAGGCCCAACTCGATAAACACCAGCCAGATGAACAGGTGCACCAGCAGGTAGCCGAAGTTGCGCAGGCGCTCGGTGTACACCGCCTGGCGCTTGCTGGCCCGCTTGGGGTTGGCAGTATGGCGGCGCACCAGGCCGTTGAGCACCATGCACACCACCACCAGCACCGTGCACATCAGCGACTGGCGTAGGGCGGTGCTGGTGTCGCCGGCGGAGACGAAGGTGGCGAACAGCGAAATGGCTACAAGGATCAGCGCTGGAATGAACCAGAAGCTGCCGAGGATCTCGATGGTATCGCTGAGGGTGCGTCGGGTCAGGCGCCTCGACAGTGGCTGGTTGCGGATCAGGTGGGCGATCGGGCGGCGGAAGCGCAGGATGAACAACCCGGTGCACAGCGCCGCAATCACATTGGCCAAGGTCGCCAGGGCGTGGGCCAGGTGGGTACCGAGGGCCACCAGCATGCGTGGATCGCTCATCGCCTCGCCAAACGCGGCGAAGCTGCCGATCAGCCACAACGGGCGAAACGCCTGGCGCCGCAGGATGTGCAGGGCACGGTGGCGGTGTGGGCCGTCCAGCAAGGAAAAGGCGATGACGCAAATGGCCGAAAAGCAGGTACCGACCACCAGGGCGTAGGCCAGCACCATGGCCAGGGATTTGCCCAGCGATGGCGGCAGCACGAAACTCAGGTACACCGTGAACACCAGCGCGACCAACCATGGGCCGAGCTTGCGCAAGGCAAAGCGCACCAGGTCCCAGGTACGCGGGTGCTGTGGCAGTTCTTCGCTCAGGCCAAAGCGCAGGCGTACCCGATGGCCGACCCAGTTGAAGGCGTAGGCCAGCACGCTCCACACGGCAATCACTGCAGCAAAACCGAACAGGATCGCCGGCCACTGGTGCACGGGCACCATCAGTTCGGTCAGTTCGGCCTGGGCCTGTTCGATTTCCGCAGCCCAGCGGTGGAATGGACTGGCATCGCCGCTGAACTGTTTTTCAAAGTCATGCAGGGCACCGCCGATCAGGCCGAGCACACCCTGTTCAACACTGGGTTGCGATTGCCGGGTGGCGTCGCGCAGTTTTTTCAGGTCGGCCAGCAGCTTGGCCCGTTGCTGGTCGTTTTCGAGGTTCTTGATCACCTCGTCCAGCGATTTGCCCAGCGGCTCGGTGGCCTCTGGCTGGGCGGGCGCGCTGCCGCCCAGCAGGCCAGGCAGGCCCGCCGCTTGTGCCGGGGCAATGAAAAGCAACAGCAGCAGGAACAGGTAACGCAGGAGGGCAGGCACTGGAAAATCTACCTCAGGTCAAACGATTGACCGAGTGTAGAGGTTTATGTCGGCAGTTTCTCGAGGATCTTCCAGCAGGTGAGGCCGAAAATACCCAAGGTGCCGATCCACATCATCAGTACACCGATGTTGCGTTCGCGCATGCTGAAGCCGATGGTCAGCAGCATCAGGAACAGGAACACCGGCACGAACAGAGACAGGAACGGGGACATGGACAGCAATCCTTTTGCAGTGGGGCCATATAACAAGCATAGCGCTTGGCAAACGAGGCGTGATTGACCTTGAGCATGTGCAAGCAGGCCTGGCCTCTTCGCGGGTGAACCCGCTCCTACGGGGACCGCACAACCCCGTAGGAGCGGGTTCACCCGCGAAGAGGCCAGGCCTGCTTACATCAAGGCAGCTCGCGGCTACGGTAGAACGCGGTCAGTACCTTCACCAGGTGCGCCAGGTCATGGCTGCCGCACAGCTCGCGAATGGAGTGCATGGCAAAGGTCGGCAAACCGATATCCACCGTGCGCACACCCAGGTGGCTGGCGGTGATCGGCCCGATGGTCGAGCCACAGCCCATGTCGCTGCGCACCACAAAGCTCTGCACCGGTACTTCCTCGGCCATGCACAAGTGGCGGAAGAACCCGGCCGTCTCGCTGTTGGTGGCGTAACGCTGGTTGTTGTTCACTTTGATCACGGGCCCGGCGTTGAGCTTCGGCCCGTGGTTGCCGTCATGCTTGTCGGCGTAGTTGGGGTGCACGCCGTGAGCGTTGTCGGCCGACACCATCAGCGAGCGCTGGAGGGTGCGCACATAGGTGTCGCCACCGGGCAGCAGGCGCTGCAGGGTCTGCTCCAGCATCGGGCCATCGGCACCGCAGGCCGAGCAACTGCCGACTTCTTCGTGGTCGTTGCACACCAGTACACAGGTTTCGTCGCTGTCGGCGGCCAGCAGGGCCTGCAAACCGGCGTAGCACGACAGCAGGTTGTCCAGGCGGGCGCCGGCGATGAAGTCACCATTCAGGCCGATCAGCGCGGCGTCCTGCGTGTCGTAAAAGCTGAGCTCGTAGTCCAGCACCACGTCGGCGATCAATTCGTGCTCGCGGGCCAGTTGCTCGGTGAGCAGGGCGCGGAAGTCAATGCGTTCGTCACCGGCCACTTGGGCGAGGATGGGGGGCAGCTCGTTCTGCGGGTTGATTGCCCAGCCTTCGTTGGCGGTGCGGTTCAGGTGGATCGCCAGGTTGGGGATGATCGCGATTGGCAGCTTGAAGTCGATCAGCTGGCTTTCGACCTTGCCGTCACGGCGGTAGGTGACGCGGCCGGCCAGCGACAGGTCGCGGTCGAACCAGGGTGCCAGCAACGCGCCGCCATACACTTCCACGCCCAGTTGCAGGAAACCTTGGCGCTGTAGCTCGGGCTGAGGCTTGACCCGCAAGCACGGGCTGTCAGTGTGGGCGCCGACCATGCGGATGCCATTGAGCAGCGGCGACTGCTTGCCCAGTTTGATGGCGATGATTGAAGAATCGTTGCGGGTGACGTAGTAGCGGCCGCCACCCTCGGGGTCCCAACTGTCGCGCTCGTCCAGGCGCTTGTAGCCGGCCGCTTCAAGGCGCTGGACCAGGCTGGCGGTGGCATGGAAGGGCGTGGGGGAGGCCTTGAGAAAGTCGATAAGGCCGGTATTCAGTGCATCGCGCATAGCTCACTCCAGACAGCAGTGGCGCGAGTTTAACGCAGAATGTCGACAATTTGTGTCTGCATCTTCGCGGCTAAAGCCGCTCCCACAGGTATTACACAGCCCCTGAGAGCAGCGCGGTCCCTGTGGGAGCGGCTTTAGCCGCGAAGAGGCCGGTACAGGCCCTGCGAAATCAGAACGGCGCCGGGCACTCGAACTTCAACCGCTGCCCGGACACCGGGTGGGTGAAGCTCAGCATCGAGGCATGCAGGCACAGCCGCTCATGGGCCGCCAGGGCTTGCGGGTTGGCATACAGCCGATCACCCAGCAGCGGGTGCCCGATCGACAGCATGTGCACGCGCAACTGGTGCGAACGCCCGGTAATCGGTGTCAACTCCACCCGACAGTAATCGCCGCAGCGCTCGACGATACGCCAGAAGGTCAGGGCGTGCTTGCCCTGCTCGTGGTCCACCACATGCCGTGGTTTGGTCGGTGGGTCGTAGCGCAGCGGCAGGTCGATGCTGCCGCTGTCCAGCGCCGGCTGGCCCCAGCACAGTGCGGTGTAGGCTTTCTCCGTTTCACGGTCGTGAAACTGGCGCGACAGCTCGCGGTGGCTGTCGGCATCGCGGGCCAGCAGGATGATGCCGGAGGTTTCCCAGTCCAGACGGTGCACGATCAGCGCATCGGGGTAGCCGTTTTCCTGCAGGCGGGTGATCAGGCAGTCCTTGTTGTCCTCGGCACGGCCAGGGACCGACAGCAGCAGGGTCGGTTTGTTGATCACCAGGATGGCAGCGTCTTCGAAGAGGATCTGGACATTCGACAGCGGCATTGCAGGTCTCACGAAAATAGCGTTAAACGCTGGGGCCGCTTTGCGGCCCTTCGCGGGCAAGCCCGCTCCTACAAAGGATATGCGTTCCCCTGTAGGAGCGGGCTTGCCCGCGAAGGGCTGCAAGGCAGCCCCAAGTTGTCGACTACGCGGATCAGCGATCCGGCAGGGTGATGTTCAGCTCGAGAATCGAGCAGCTGCCCTGGTTTTCCAGCTCGATATGCACATCATCGTTGCCGATGTTCACATATTTGCGGATCACTTCCAGCAGTTCTTTCTGCAGTGCGGGCAGGTAGTCCGGTTCGCTGCGTTGGCCGCGCTCGTGCGCCACGATGATCTGTAGACGCTCTTTCGCTACCGACGCGCTGGTCTGTTTCTGTCTGCCACGAAAGAAGTCAAAAAGGTTCATGGTTTATTTGCTCCCGAAAATGCGCTCGAAGAATCCCTTCTTCTGTACATCGATGAAGCGCATCGGCTTCTCTTTGCCCAGCAGGCGGTCGACCGCATCACTGTAGGCCTGGCCGGCATCGCTCTGGTCATCGAGAATGACCGGGATACCTTGGTTGGACGCCTTGAGGACGGCCTGCGACTCCGGGATCACACCCTTGAGCTTGATCGACAGGATTTCTTCCACGTCGGCCACGCTCAGCATTTCGCCTTTGACGACGCGCTCTGGGTGGTAGCGGGTGATCAGCAGATGCTCCTTGATCGGCTCTTCACCGTTTTCGGAGCGGCGCGACTTGCTCGACAGAATGCCCAGCATGCGGTCGGAGTCACGTACCGACGACACTTCCGGGTTGGTGACCACGATGGCTTCGTCAGCGAAGTACATGGCCAGGTGAGCACCTTTTTCGATACCGGCCGGCGAGTCGCAGATGACGTACTCGAAGTCCTTTTTCAGGTCCATCAGTACCTTTTCCACGCCTTCCTGGGTCAGCGCGTCCTTGTCACGGGTCTGGCTGGCGGCCAGCACGTACAGGTTCTCGAGGCGCTTGTCCTTGATCAGGGCCTGTTGCAGGTTGGCTTCACCGTTGACCACGTTGACGAAGTCGTACACCACGCGGCGTTCGCAGCCCATGATCAGGTCGAGGTTACGCAGGCCCACGTCGAAGTCGACAATGACGGTCTTGTGGCCGCGCAGTGCGAGGCCGGTACCAATGGCGGCGCTGGTAGTGGTCTTGCCCACACCCCCCTTGCCGGAAGTAACCACGAGAATCTTGGCCAAGGTGTTTCACCCCTAAAAATAGTCGGGACACTTGTCCCTGCAAAAAACTGAAATAGCTAAATAAAGGCAACGGTAAAAAAGTTGCTCTAAAAATGCTGGCAAGTATCCGTTAAAGACGGGTGATGTTCAACACGTCACCAGACAGGCTGACTTGCACGCTGGTCCCCCACAGTGGATCCCGGCGCAGGTCTTCGCAAACCTTGTACTGGCCGGCGATCGAGACCATTTCGGCGGTCATCTGCTGGCAGAAGATACGCGCCTTGGTGTTGCCTTTGATGCCGGCCAAGGCGCGGCCACGCATGGCGCCGTACACATGGATGTTGCCATCGGCCAGAAGTTCCGCACCTGGGCTGACCGAGGCGGTAACAATCAGGTCCCCCCCCTGAGCATAGATCTGTTGGCCACCGCGTACTGGCGAAGTAATGATGCGGGTCGGGCGCACCTCGGGTTCGGGGGGCGGTGGTGGCGCCGGGGCCGGTTCGGGCTTTTTGACCACCTCGGGCTCGGGCTCCAGCGGCCGTTCGCGGGCCCCTGACGGCGGCAGCACCGGCAGGTCGATGGCGATGGCAGCGGCGATGTCCTCGATGCGGTTGGCGCGGATGGCCAGGGTACGCAGGCCGTGGTGTCGGCAAATCCGCATCAAGCCGGGCAGGTCGACCGCCCCTTCGTCGGCCGGCAGCTTGTCCAGCGCCAGCACCAGCGGTGTATTGCTGAAGAAGTTAGGGGCCTGGGCGACTTTGGCCGCCAACTGGCGGTCGAGGGCTTCAAGGTCATTGCGTGCCAGTTCCAGTACCGTAATGGCGAGCATGCTGCCCTTGAGCTGGAACACGGAGGCGGTGTCGGGTGTGTGGTTTGGGCTCATGGTCTGCATAGACGGCTTGTTGCGAAAAAAGTGCCCTGACTTATAACGAGAACACCGGTTGCCCGCAACATGCGCTGATCCGTTGTAGAATGCGCGGCCTTTGTCTTTCCGGATGCTTCAATGGAACGCCCGCGTTTTCGTCTCTATTACCTTCACCCCAAGTTCTGGGGCCTGTGGCTGGGCCTGGGCCTGCTGTGGCTGGTAGTCCAGTTGCCGTACCGGGTGCTGCTGAAGATCGGTGCCGTGCTGGGCGCCGTCATGTATCACGTCGCCGGTGAACGTCGACGCATCGCCGCGCGTAACCTGGAGCTGTGCTTCCCGGAGCTGTCTGTCGACGAACGGCAGCGTTTGCTCAAGGCCAACTTCGCTTCAACCGGCATCGCCTTCTTCGAAATGGCCATGAGCTGGTGGTGGCCCAAGGCAAGGCTGGCGCGCCTGGCCCATATCGAGGGCCTTGAGCACCTGCAGGCCGCCCAGCAGGCGGGGCAGGGCGCGATCCTCATGGCGGTGCACTTCACGACCCTGGAAATCGGCGCCGCGCTGCTCGGTCAGCAGCACACCATCGACGGCATGTACCGCGAACACGGCAATGCACTGTTCGACTTCATCCAGCGCAGCGGCCGCGAGCGGCACAACCTCGACTCGCTGGCGGTGGAGCGCGAAGACGTGCGCGGCATGCTCAAGCTGCTGCGTTCGGGCCGGGCGATCTGGTACGCACCGGACCAGGACTACGGCGCCAAGCAAAGTATCTTCGTGCCGCTGTTCGGCATCCCGGCAGCGACGGTAACGGCCACTACCAAGTTCGCCCGGTTGGGGAAGGCGCAAGTGATCCCGTTCACCCAGAAGCGTCTGGAGGATGGCAGCGGCTATCGGCTGGTCATCCACCCGCCGCTGGCGGATTTCCCCGGTGAAAGCGAAGAGGCCGATTGCCTGCGCATCAACCGGTGGGTCGAGAGCGTG
Source organism: Pseudomonas sp. VEM90 (assembly GCF_054611535.1). Taxonomy (NCBI): domain Bacteria; kingdom Pseudomonadati; phylum Pseudomonadota; class Gammaproteobacteria; order Pseudomonadales; family Pseudomonadaceae; genus Pseudomonas; species Pseudomonas sp. VEM90. The sequence continues at coordinate 18,712 of NZ_JBTRAR010000016.1, forward strand.
TTGCGCGAGTGCCCCGAGCAGTACCTGTGGGCGCACCGTCGGTTCAAGTCGCGGCCCGAAGGGGCGCCGCGGCTGTATGACAAGAAAAAGCGCTGAACCTTGTAAGCAGGCCTGGCCTCTTCGCGGGTAAACCCGCTCCTGCAGGATTACCACAGGTTCTGCATATTGCCCTGTGGGAGCGGGTTTACCCGCGAAGAGGCCGGGCATGAAAGCACCTTGACCCCAGGAAGGACTCCATGGCTCCACCCCCGGTAACCGGTCTCATCCTGTCTGGCGGCGGCGCCCGCGCCGCCTACCAGGTTGGCGTGCTGGCGGGCATCGCCGAGTTGCTGCCCGCCGGCGCGCACAACCCGTTCCCGGTCATCGTCGGCACCTCCGCCGGGGCCATCAACGCGGTCACCCTGGCCAGTGGTGCCGTGCACTTCAACGACGCCGTGCAGCGGCTCACTGCCTTCTGGCAGAATTTCCGCAGCCATCTGGTCATCCGCAGCGACTGGCCCGGGGTCGTGCGCCAGGCCAGCCGTTTCGTCGGCCACAACCTGCTGGGGCTGGGTGGCCAGGCCCCCGTGGCGTTGCTCGACAGCAGCCCTTTGCGCAGCCTGCTGCAAACGCACCTGAACCTGGATGGCATCGGCCACGCCTTGGCCGCCGAGCAACTGCGCGCCGTGGCAGTGACCGCCTTTGGCTACGAGTCTGGCCAGGCGGTGACCTTCTACCAAGGCCGCGGCACCATCGAGGCCTGGTTGCGTCACCGGCGTATTGGCGTACCTGCACCGTTGACCATCGACCACCTGCTGGCCAGCGCGGCGATCCCGCTGCTGTTCGCCCCGGTGCAACTAGGCGGTGAATATTACGGCGACGGTGCAGTGCGCCAATCGGCGCCGATCAGTCCGGCCTTGCACCTGGGGGCCAGCCGCGTGCTGGTGGTCGGGGTCAGCGGAAACCCGCAGCGGCCAGCGCCACCGTTGCCGCCCCAGCGTGTGTTCAGCGGGCAGCAGCCGAGCCTGGCGCAGATCGGCGGGCACATGCTCAACAGTACGTTCATTGACAGCCTGGAAGACGATATCGAACTGCTGCAGCGCCTCAACCACTTGAGCGGGCTGTTGCCAGCGCACCTGGATGCCCGGCGCCTGGGGCTGGCCCCGATTGACGTACTGGTGGTGGCACCCAGTCAGCCGCTGGACGAGATTGCCGCTCGGCACCGCCGCGAGTTGCCGGCGGCGTTACGCCTGTTTTTACGTGGGCCGGGGGCGACGCGCACCAGCGGGGCGGGGGTGCTGAGCTATTTGCTGTTCGAGGCCAGCTATTGCAGTGAACTGATCGAGTTGGGGCGGCGCGATGCCCTGGCCAAGAAGCGCGAGCTTTGCGAGTTCCTGGGGGGGTGATGTTGCTTGTGTGGGCCCTTTCGCGGGTGAACCCGCTCCTACAAGTTTGTGTAATACCTGTGCAGGAGCGAAAGGGCCGCAGCAGGCTTATTCGGCTATCTGCAACTTGCGCGCCTGGGTATACACATACCGCACCTTTTCATATTCGAACGGCGAGTTGAGCTGGCCATAGCGGAATTTGGTCGTATAGCGCTTGTCCACCACGCGCAAGGCGAAGATTTCCGGGTGGTCGCTGCTGACTTCAGCCACGTTCAGGTAGTTGACTGCCTGCTCTCCCGCATAGTCCACCACCAGCCCGGTGGTATCGCGCAGGTTCGATGGGCCTAGCACCGGCAGCATCAGGTACGGCCCATCCGGCACGCCATAGAAGCCCAGGGTCTGGCCAAAGTCTTCGCTCTGGCGCGGCAGGCCCATGCTGGTCGCCGGATCCCACAGCCCACCCACGCCGATAATCGTGTTGAACATCAGTCGCGCAGTGATTTCTGCAGAGCGCTTGGCTTTGAGCTGCAACACGCTGTTGAACAGGTTCGGCACATCGCCAAGGTTGTTGAAGAAGTTGCTCACCCCCGTGCGCACGAAACTTGGAGTGACATACTGGTAGCCATTCACCAGCGGCAGCAGCACCCATTGGTCCAGTCGGTAGTTGAAGTGATAGATGCGCCGGTTGATCGACTCCAGCGGGTCGTACACGTTAAGCGCCGCCAAGGTTGAGCGCTCGAATTCGCGCTGGTCCAGCCCAGGGTTGAATTTCAGCTCACGCAGCGGGTCGAGGAAGCCATCGGCTTCGGGCGCCAGGGGCGCGGTACTGCTCACCTGTGGGTCGGCTTCGACCACGCTGGCTCGTGGGGCGGTTTCGGCGGCCAGGGTGTGGCCAGCGGCAAGCAGGGCAGTGGCGAAGAGGAGTTTGTTAACCACGGAAGAACTCCAGCATGGCGTCACTGTTGACGCGGTAGTTGAGGTTGCCGCAATGGCCGCCATGGGGGTAGAGCGTCAGCCGGTCACCGAACACCTTGCGCAAAAAGCCAATGTCGCCCGGGCCGAGAATGACGTCGTCGGCGTTGTGCATCACGGCGATCTTGTCACTGCTGCGCAGGTAGTCTTCCAGGGCATACAGGCTGACTTGGTTGACCAATTGCAGGATGCTGTTGCCGTCGGTGCGGGCGCGCCACATCGGAATCACCTGTTCGGTCATGTAGCAGTCGAAGTCGCACTGCAGGGCGCGCTTGAAGAACGGCGTGAGGCTGCTGCCTTCGGTGATCGGGAATTTCGGCGGAATGATCAGGCCGCGGCGGTTGATCAGGTCGGAAGTGAAGGCGATGTCGGCTGCCGAGAAGCGGAACGAGGTGCCGATCAGCATGGCCATCTGTTCGTTGGACAGGTGCTGGCGCGACTGCTGGAAGTCGTACAGCAAGGCGTCGTTCAGGTCGATGTAGCCCTTGTCCTGGAAGTAGCGGGTGAGTTTTTCCAGCATCAGCTCATAGAACGTGGTGCTGCGGTCGATGCCCTTGACCTGGGTTTGCACCAGCTTGTCGAGGTTGTTGATCGAGGTGTAGAGGTTGACCGGTGGGTTGAGCAGCAGCACACGCTTGAAGTTGAAGCTGCGGCGGGTCTCGTCCAGGTGGCTGACGAAGGCGGCGTCGAGCGCACCCAGGCTGTAACCGGTGAGGTAGAAGTCACTGACCGGCAGGCGTGGATGCTGGGCGCGCACGGCCTGCATCACCCGGTACATGTCTTCGGCGTCTTCCTGGCTGATACCGGGGGTGGCAAAGCGTGAGGCTGCACTCATGAAGTCATAGCTGGTGGGCGATGACAGTTGCACCACGTGGAAGCCGGCCTGGTAGAACAGCTTTTTCAGGTATTCATTGATGCTGCTGCTGTAGGGCGCGCCGGTGCCGGCGATGATGAAGATCAGCGGCGCTTCGCGATCCTGGCGAGCCAGGCGGTACCTGAGCTTCTTCACTGCCCAGAAGTTGTCGGGCAACGTGAACTCACGTTCCGGGCGCAAGTTCAGGCTGTAATCGGACTGATTGATTTCATCGTCGCTGGGCAAGTCAGGGCGCTTGTCCGGCGGGGTGGTGGCGATGGTCGCCTCGAACGGGTTGGTCAAAGGGTAGCCATAGCTGGCAGCGTCGATATCCCGCGCTGAAGCGGCCACAGCCATGAGCAGGCTACCGAGCAGGGCAGCGAGGCGCAAAGATCGAAGCATGTAATCCCCCAAAAGAACGCAAGGTCGAGCAGTGTGCAGGCTAGGACCACAACCAGGCGGGCAAAGTTGCCCGCTGCGGTGGTCTTTGGCGTACTTGCTATCTGCAACATAGCTGCCGGTGTGTGATTTTGCCTTACAACCGGGCATAAGCGATCATGGATGCTTTCGATTACCGCTATTGGAGAACAGGATGTCTCGCTCGCTGCCGACGGCGTTGCTGGTGCTGTTTCTGGGGCTCTGGCTTGCGGCCAGTTATGGCGTGCGTTACGGCCTCATGGAGGATGGCCAGTGGGTAGGGCTGTGCGCAGTGCCGACGGCGTACTGGCAGTGCGAGGTGCGTTCGCTGCTGGGGTTGGGCATTCACTATCAGGTAATGGCCTGGGGCGGGCTGGGCCTTGCATTACTGGCCCAGTTCGTTTCCGCGCGTGCCGGCTGGTGGCTGGCAGTGTTGGCGTTGGTGTTCGCGGTGCCGGCGCTGGTGCTGTACACCGCCAGCATTGCGGTGTTTGCGCTGGTACTGGCGGGGTTGCGCCTGGTCAGGCAACCGCCATTGTAAGCAGCTGCGCGTACCTGTGGGAGCGGCCTTGTGTCGCGAAAGGCAGGGTTAAAGCTTCACAGCAAAAATTGCTGGGGCCGCTGCGCGCCCCTTTCGCGACACAAGGCCACACAAGGTCCGCGCTGGGCTTGAGGGATATGCAGTATCAAGCCTGGCGCATCCGCAAGCTGCGCCACAACGCCGCCGTCATCAGCACACTCACCACCGCCCAGCCCCAGGCCTGCTGGTTCTCCAGCCCTTCCACGAACAACTGCGGCGCCACTCCGGCGCCGACGATGAATGCCAGCAACGCCACCTCCGCCCGCCGTGCCCGCACCGGCCACAGCACATACACCAGCGCCGGCAACGCCAGGGCCGCACTGGGGAAGCTGCGGTAGCGCGGGTCGAACACCATTGCCAGCATGCTCACCGCCGCAGCAAAGCCCGCCGTCAGCAACAGCCAGCCGGCTCGCACCTGAAGCCAGGTGAACAAGCGCTCACGCCAGCCGGCCCGCCGCGCCAGCGCCAACAACGCATGGGCCAGCACCAGCAGGTTCAGCCCGGCCAGCATCAGTGCCCACAACCATTCCCCGGCAAAGCGCGCATGAGTACGCATCAACTCGCCCCACAGGCCCAGGCAAGCGGCGCCAAACGCCGCCAGCAATGGCAGCAGCAAGGCCGCCATCGGTGTAGCGGGGCGCCCGGCCAGCGCCAGCATGATCACCATCAGCACGGCGCTGGCCAGCAGCCACTGCGGCCAGTCATGCAGGTTGCTCACTGGCCCTTCGAGCACGCCCTTGTCCTGCCGGTCCGCATCGTATAGCCCCCAGTAACCCCCCACTGCGCCCTCATTGACGCGTTTCCAAGGTTGATCGAAGGCTTCGATCAGGTTGTAGTGCCAGCCATTGCGCTCGGCCATGGCCACAAAGCCACGGATGAAGCGCGCCTCATTGACCCGGCTGGGCACCGCGGTTTCACGCTGGCGGCCTTCGCTGGGCCAGCCGGTTTCGCCAATCAGTATGTCCTTGGGCGCGAAGCGTGTGCCGAACACACGGCGCACATCGGCAACGTGGGCCAAGGCATCGTCGATGCCACGCGGGTCGTCCTCCCAGTAGGGCAGCAGATGGATGGTCAGGAAGTCCACTGCCGGGGCCACCTGCGGGTGCTGCAGCCAGAACTCCCAGACATCGGCGTAGGTCACGGGCACCTTGACCTGGCGCTTCACCCGCGCGATCAATTTGGCCAGGTGGGCACCGGTCACCTCCTTGCGCAACAGTGTCTCATTGCCGACGATCACCGCGCTGACCACGTCAGAGTTGGCGTTGGCAGCGGCGATCAGCAGGTTGATTTCCTTCTCGGTGTCGGCCGGGTGTGCGTTCACCCAGGCGCCCAGCATCACCTTCAGGCCATGCTTGCGTGCCAGCGCCGGGATTGCCTCAAGACCGCTCATGGAATAGGTACGGATGCACTGAAACCGCTCGGCCAGTAACGCCAGGTCGGCGTCCATCCGCGTCGGTCGCAGGCGAAACGGCTGGTCATAAGGCGACTGATCTTTGTCGAACGGCGTGTACGAGGCGCATTGCAGTTTGTGCGCAGGGCTGGCCGCATCGGGCAGGTGCACCGGCTTGCCCAGCCCGTACCAGAGCCCCCCCAGCCCGAGCAGGGCCAGCAGGCAGGCAAGCAGGTACAACGGTAACAACAGGCGGCTACAACTGGGCATCGGGCGGTCCATCGTCTGGTACAAAAGGCTGGATAGTAGCCCGGCGCCAAACCTTTGGCATGCAAGGATCGCGCAGACCGATGCCGACCGATGGCGCTAATGGCATAGTGCTGTCGCATATGGGGCGGGTATAGGTCGCAGCTGGATCAGGTCGACTTGTGTTGCAGGACGATGATGCAATCTCCAAGACCTGACGAGGGGATGCTTTGATGGCAACTTTGAAGAAAATGCGACGTTTACTGGGTGTGGGCACCGCCCTGGTAATGGCCATGAGCGCTGCACAGGCTATGGCCAAAGAAGTAAGCATTGGTTACGTGGATGGTTGGGCCGACAGCGTGGCGACCACCAACGTGGCCGCCGAAGTAATCAAGCAAAAACTCGGCTACGACGTGAAGTTGCAGGCCGTGGCCACGGGGATCATGTGGCAGGGTGTGGCAACTGGAAAACTCGATGCCATGTTGTCGGCCTGGTTGCCGGTGACCCATGGTGAGTACTGGGCCAAGAACAAGGACAACGTGGTCGACTACGGCCCTAACTTCAAGGACGCCAAGATCGGCCTGATCGTCCCCGAATACGTCAAGGCAGTGAGCATCGCCGACCTCAAGACCGACAATACCTTCAAGGACAGAATTGTCGGCATCGACGCAGGCTCCGGTGTGATGCTCAAGACCGACCAGGCGATCAAGGACTATGACCTGACGGGTTACAAGTTGCAGGCCAGCTCGGGCGCGGCGATGACTGCGGAGCTGGGCCGTGCCTATGCCAAGCAGCAGTCGATTGCGGTGACCGGTTGGGTTCCGCACTGGATGTTCGCCAAGTGGAAGCTGAAGTTCCTCGAAGACCCGAAAGGCGTGTATGGCGCGGCAGAAACCGTGAACAGCATCGGCAGCAAGGAACTGGCAGCCAAGGCACCGGAAGTGGCGGAGTTCCTGAAGAAGTTCAACTGGCAGTCCAAGGACGAGATTGGCGAGGTGATGCTGGCGATCCAGGAAGGGGCCAAGCCTGAAGCGGCGGCCAAGGACTGGGTAGCCAAGCACCCTGATCGTGTGAAGGAGTGGACTGGCAAGTAAAAGCCTTCCAGGGCCAATGTTGTTTCTTCGCGGGTAAACCCGCTCCTACAGGCCTGTGCAAGCCCTTGTAGGAGCGGGTTTACCCGCGAACAGGTTTTCACGTTGTTACGCAATCGGTAAAACACCGTTGCATCTAAGACTAAGGTCGTCTGGTTGGCGTCCATCGGCAGCATAAAGTAAGGGCGTGGGTTCCATCCCGTATCTGTGCTGCTAGGACAAAAACAATGAACGACAGCATTTACCTCTCGATACAAAACAGCCCCCGTTTCAAGGAGCTGGTCACCAAACGCGAGCGGTTCGCCTGGATTCTCTCGGCGATCATGCTCGGCCTGTATTGCGCCTTCATCCTCCTGATCGCCTACGGTCCCCATGTGCTGGGCGCCAAGCTCAGCCCTGAGTCATCGATTACCTGGGGCATTCCCCTGGGCGTCGGTCTGATCGTTTCGGCATTCGTCCTGACCGCCATCTACGTGCGCCGCGCCAACGGCGAATTCGATGAGCTGAACAAGGAAATCCTGAAGGAGGCGCAACAATGATTCGCCCTGTCAAAGCCCTGGCCGTACTGGCCTGCGGAGCTTTTGCACCCGCCGTGTGGGCCGCCGATGCCCTGACCGGCGAGGTGCAGAAACAACCGCTGAACGTTTCCGCCATCGCCATGTTCGTGGCCTTCGTCGCCTTCACGCTCGGCATCACCTACTGGGCCTCCAAACGCAACAAGTCGGCATCGGACTATTACGCTGCCGGCGGCAAGATCACCGGCTTCCAGAACGGTCTGGCGATTGCTGGCGACTACATGTCAGCCGCCTCGTTCCTGGGTATTTCCGCACTGGTGTTCACCTCTGGTTACGACGGCCTGATCTACTCGATCGGCTTCCTGGTCGGCTGGCCGATCATTCTTTTCCTGATTGCCGAACGCTTGCGCAACCTGGGCAAGTACACCTTCGCCGACGTGGCCTCGTACCGCCTCGGGCAAAAGGAAATCCGCACCCTGTCTGCCTCCGGTTCGCTGGTGGTGGTGGCGTTCTACCTGATCGCGCAAATGGTCGGTGCCGGCAAGCTGATCGAGCTGCTGTTCGGCCTGGACTACCATGTGGCAGTGGTTCTGGTGGGTATCCTGATGTGCCTGTACGTGCTGTTCGGCGGTATGCTGGCCACCACGTGGGTACAGATCATCAAGGCTGTGCTGCTGCTGTCCGGTGCCAGTTTCATGGCGCTGATGGTGATGAAGCACGTGGGCTTTGACTTCAACACGCTGTTCACCGAAGCGATCAAGGTACACGCCAAGGGTGAGGCGATCATGAGCCCCGGCGGCCTGGTCAAGGACCCGATCTCGGCGTTCTCCCTGGGCCTGGCACTGATGTTCGGTACTGCCGGCCTGCCGCACATCCTGATGCGCTTCTTCACCGTCAGTGACGCCAAGGAAGCGCGCAAGAGCGTGCTGTACGCCACAGGCTTCATCGGCTACTTCTACATCCTCACCTTCATCATCGGCTTTGGCGCGATCCTGCTGGTCAGCACCAACCCGGACTTCAAGGACGCCGCAGGCGCCCTGCTGGGCGGCAACAACATGGCCGCGGTGCACCTGGCCAATGCGGTGGGTGGCAGTGTGTTCCTCGGCTTCATCTCGGCGGTGGCCTTCGCCACCATCCTGGCGGTGGTGGCTGGCCTGACCCTGGCCGGTGCCTCGGCGGTGTCCCACGACCTGTACGCCAGCGTCTGGCGCAAGGGCAAAGCCAACGACAAGGACGAGATCCGCGTATCGAAGATCACCACTGTCGCCCTGGGTGTGCTGGCGATCGGCCTGGGGATTCTGTTCGAGAAGCAGAACATCGCCTTCATGGTCGGCCTGGCGTTCTCCATTGCGGCCAGCTGCAACTTCCCGGTACTGCTGCTTTCGATGTACTGGAAGAAGCTGACCACCCGCGGCGCCATGATCGGCGGCTGGCTGGGCCTGGTGAGTGCGGTGACGCTGATGATCCTTGGCCCGACCATCTGGGTACAGATTCTCGGCCACGAGAAGCCAATCTACCCGTACGAGTACCCGGCGCTGTTCTCGATGGCCATTGCCTTCGTCAGCATCTGGTTCTTCTCGGTCACCGACAAGTCCAAGGCGGCTGAGGATGAGCGCGCGCTGTTCTTCCCGCAGTTCGTGCGTTCACAGACTGGCCTGGGTGCCAGCGGGGCGGTCTCGCACTAACGTCATTAACCTGCACTGAAAAACGCCCCGCCAGTCGGGGCGTTTTTTATTTTATGCAGGTGACTCGCTTGCCATTCGCCTCAAGTGATTGTCTGAAGTGGCTGTCCGCAGCGCGTCATATCATCCCAAGCAACAGTAGTACCAGCAGAATCACCAACACCACGCCGATTATGCCGGAAGGGCCATAGCCCCAGCTGCGCGAGTGGGGGAAGACCGGTAAGCCACCGATCAGCAGCAGAATCAGGATGATGATAAGGATCGTGGTCATGTCAAAGTCCTTGCGTGATTAGGGGGCAAGAGCCTGAGAATGCTGGCCTCTCGATAATTCGGACCGGTGCGGGTTGGTAAAGATTCCATCCCCGTGCAGCCGCCTACCCGGTCATGCCCGCCCATTCACTACCCTGATGAATCCTGCCGGATGGCGACGCCTTGATTAGACTCACCGGACTACTTGTCAGAACAAGGCCTGCGACCATGCAAAAACGCATCATGATCACCGGCGCCGGGTCTGGCCTCGGCCGCGAGATCGCCCTGCGCTGGGCGCGTGAGGGCTGGCGCCTGGCACTGGCCGATGTCAACGAAACCGGCTTGCGCGAAACGCTGGAGCAGGTTCACCAGGCCGGTGGCGACGGCTTCGTCCAGCGCTGCGATGTGCGCGACTATAGCCAGCTGACGGCCCTTGCCCAGGCCTGCGAAGAGAAGTTTGGTGGGGTCGATGTGATCGTCAACAACGCCGGCATCGCTTCGGGCGGGTTCTTCGCCGAGCTGTCGCTGGAAGACTGGGACTGGCAGATCGCCGTCAATCTGATGGGCGTGGTCAAGGGTTGCAAGGCGTTCCTGCCGCTGCTGGAGCGCAGCAAGGGGCGCATTATCAACATCGCCTCGATGGCTGCACTGATGCAGGGCCCGGGCATGAGCAACTACAACGTGGCCAAGGCCGGCGTGCTGGCATTGTCGGAAAGCCTGCTGGTGGAGTTGCGCCAGATTGAGGTGGCGGTGCACGTGGTGTGCCCGTCGTTCTTCCAGACCAACCTGCTGGACTCGTTCCGCGGGCCGAACCCGGCGATGAAGGCACAGGTTGGCAAGCTGCTTGAAGGTTCGCCGATCAGTGCGGCGGACATTGCCGATTATATCCATCAGCAGGTCGCTGCAGGCGAGTTCCTCATCCTGCCCCATGAGGCAGGGCGCCAGGCCTGGCAACTGAAACGCCAGGCCCCTGAGCGGCTGTATGACGAGATGGCCGAAATGGCAGTGAAAATGCGGGCAAAAGCCCAGTCGCGATGATTGGTCTGTAGGAGAAGTTACTCAAAAGCGTAAGGGGCTTCTGAATCGCAGTGGAGCTATTGAGTAGCTGAATACCTACGGGGCAGGCTCCGGTTTTCCCTTTCGCAGGAGGATCGGAACATGCTGGTAATTGGGCGCGAAGTGGGGGAGGTCATCATGATTGGCGATGATATCCGGATCGTCGTGGTGGAGACCCGGGACGGCGTGGTGCGCTTTGGTGTGGATGCTCCGCGTGAGGTGCCGGTGCATCGAGCCGAAGTTCACAAGCGCATCAAGGCGTCCAAGCAGAGCAAGGCCTGAACAGGCCTTGCCTGCTATTCGAGCAGCTCGCGGGGCACATCATGCTTGGCCAGCAACTGGCATTGCTGGCTTTCCAGGTCGAAAAGGATGAAAGCCTGGCCTTTGGCCAACGCCTGGCGTACCCGCAGCACGCGGGTTTCCAGCGGGGTGTCGTCGCCGTTGTCAGTGCCGTCGCGGGTGACGAAGTCCTCGATCAGGCGGGTCAGGGTTTCGGCTTGCAATTGGTCGTAGGGGATCAGCATGGTCGGGTGGTGTCTGAAATAGGTATGGGCATGCTACGCGAAACATTCGAGGTGTAGGGGCCGCTTTGCAGCCCCGTGGGCGTTTAGCCTTTGTTTCCGATCAGGCTGTCCACCGCCGGTACCCGCGTGTCGCTTTCCATCTGCGCATCATGCTCCAGTTGGTGGCTGAAGCGCTCGAGCGATGCATTGGCCGGCTGCGAGTCGCTGGCAAACACTGGCGGGCTCAGCAGGTAGGCTGACAACAACCGGCTCAGCGCTGCCAGGCTGTCGATATGGGTGCGTTCGTAACCATGGGTGGCATCGCAACCAAAGGCCACCAGCGCGGTACGAATGTCGTGCCCGGCAGTCACCGCCGAATGGGCATCGCTGAAGTAATAGCGGAACAGGTCGCGCCGCACCGGCAAGTCGTGGTCACCGGCCAGTTTCAGCAGGTGCCGGGACAGGTGGTAGTCGTAAGGCCCCGACGAGTCCTGCATGGCCACACTGACCGCATGCTCGCTGGAAGCCTGCCCAGGCGCCACCGGGGCGATGTCGATGCCGACGAACTCGCTGACGTCCCAGGGCAGGGCGCCGGCTGCTCCCGAGCCGGTCTCCTCGGTGATGGTGAACAGCGGGTGGCAGTCGATCAGCGGCTGGCGACCGCTTTCCACCACCGCCTTCAATGCCGCCAGCAATGCGGCCACGCCAGCCTTGTCGTCCAGGTGACGGGCGCTGATGTGGCCGCTTTCGGTGAACTCGGGCAAGGGGTCGAAGGCCACGAAATCCCCAATGCTCACGCCCAGTGCCTCACAGTCGGCGCGCGTGGCGCAGTAGGCATCCAGGCGCACTTCCACGTGATCCCAGCTGATCGGCATCTGGTCGATGGCCGTGTTGAAGGCATGCCCGCTGGCCATCAGCGGCAGCACGCTGCCACGGAATACCCCGGTATCGGTGAACACGCTAACCCGGCTGCCTTCGGCAAAACGGCTGGACCAGCAGCCGACGGGGGCCAGGGCCAGGCGGCCATTGTCCTGCAACTGGCGCACGCTGGCGCCGATGGTATCCAGGTGGGCAGAGACGGCGCGGTCGGGGGTGGCCTGCCGGCCTTTGAGGGTGGCGCGAATGGTGCCGCGGCGGGTCAGCTCGAAGGGGATGCCCAGTTCGTCAAGGCGTTCGGCCACGTAGCGCACGATGGTGTCGGTGAAGCCGGTGGGGCTGGGGATGGCGAGCATTTCCAGTAGCACGCGCTTGAGGTAGTCGAGATCGGGTTCGGGGTGTCGCTCGGACATGTTGGGGACTCCTTTACTCCTGTGCTGGCCTCTTCGCGGGCAAGCCCGCTCCTACAGGTACAGCGCTGCCTTCGCGGGCAAGCCCGCTCCTACAGGTACAGCGCTGCCTTCGCGGGTAAACCCGCTCCTACAGGTACAGCGCCACCTTCAAGGGCGGTGATATCCCTGTGGGAGCGGGCTTGCCCGCGAAGAGGCCGGCACGGGTTTACGCCAAAGGCCGGCTATGGGGAAACAGCAGGTCGATAAAACGCTCGGCCGTGGGCTGCGGTTCATGGTTGGCCAGGCCGGCACGTTCGTTGGCCTCGATGATCACGTACTCCGGCTGCCCGGCATCACGCACCATGAAGTCCAGCCCCACCACCGGAATTTCCAATGCGCGTGCCGCGCGCACGGCAGCATCGGCCAGCACCGGGTGCAGGCGTTCGGTGACGTCTTCCAGGGTGCCGCCGGTGTGCAGGTTGGCCGTACGTCGCACGGCCAGGCGCTGGCCGGCTGGCAGCACGTCGTCATAACCAACGCTCGCTGCGCGCAAGGTGCGCTCGGTTTCGTCGTCCAGCGGAATGCGGCTTTCGCCACCTGTGGCGGCCTGGCGGCGACGGCTCTGGGCTTCGATCAACTGGCGCACGCTGTGTTTGCCGTCGCCCAGCACCTGCGCCGGGTGACGGATGGCGGCGGCCACCACCTCGTAGCCGATCACCACGATGCGCAGGTCGAACCCGGCATGAAAGCTTTCCAGCAGCACGCGGCTGTCGAACTGGCGGGCGTGCGCCACGGCACGGGTGATGTCGTCGATACAGGTCAGGTTCACCGCCACCCCCTGGCCTTGCTCGCCATCGACTGGCTTGACCACCACCGCGCCATGCTCGTCGAGAAACGCCAGGTTGTCATCGGCATTGCCCGCCAGCTGTTGCGCGGGCACCTGCAGCCCGGCGTTGTGCAGGGCGTGCTGGGTCAGGCGTTTGTCCTGGCACAGGGTCATGGTCACGGCACTGGTCAGGTCGCTGAGCGATTCCCGACAGCGAATGCGCCGCCCGCCCAGGCTCAGGGTGAACAGGCCGCCAGCGGCGTCGTCCACCTGCACTTCGATGCCCCGGCGCAGGGCCTCGTCAACGATGATGCGTGCGTAGGGGTTGAGGTCGGCCTGCGGGCCGGGCCCGAGGAACAGCTGCTCGTTGATACCGTTCTTGCGCTTGACGGCGAAGGTGGACAGGTTGCGAAAACCCAGTTTCTGGTACAGGCGCTTGGCCTGGCGGTTGTCGTGCAGCACCGACAGGTCCAGGTAGGCCAGGCCACGGCTCATGAAGTGTTCGATCAGGTGGCGCACCAGCACCTCGCCCACGCCGGGGCGGGTGCAGTGTGGGTCCACCGCCAGGCACCACAGGCTGCTGCCGTGCTCGGGGTCATCGAACGCCTTGGTGTGGTTCAGGCCCATGACGCTGCCGATCACCGAGCCGCTGTCTTCGTCCTCTGCCAGCCAGTACACCGGGCCACCCAAGTGCCGGGGGGTAAGCAGTTCGGCGTCGACGGGGAGCATCCCGCGCGCCTGGTACAGGGTGTTGATCGCCTGCCAGTCGGCGGGGTTCTGTGCCCGGCGCACGCGAAAGCCGCGAAATACCCGCTGCGCCGGGCGATAGTCGGTGAACCACAGGCGCAGGGTGTCGGACGGGTCGAGGAACAGCTGCTGTGGGGCCTGGGCCAGCACCTGCTGCGGTGCGGCCACGTACAGGGCGATGTCGCGTTCGCCCGGGTGCTCGTCGAGCAAATCCTCGGCCAGGGAAACCGGGTCGGGGTAGGTGTGGCCTATCAGCAGCCGGCCCCAGCCGCAGTGCACGGCACGCGGTTGGTCGTGGGGCTGGCTGCCGTCGCCGGCCAGGCGCGCTTGCAGGCGCTCGTAGGACGGCGCCTGGCCGCGCAGCAGGCGCTGACCATAAGCGATTTCATGGGCTTTCATCGGTCAGATTCCTTGTTCGCTCAACCACAGGTTAAGCGCTGCCAGTTGCCACAGCTTGGAACCGCGCAATGGCGTCAGTTGACCGTGCGGGTTGCTCAGCAGGCGGTCGAGCATGGCCGGGTTGAACAACCCTCGGTCCTGGCTGGGGTCGGTCAACAGCTCACGTACCCAGCCCAGGGTGGCACCTTCCAGATGCTTCAGGCCCGGTACCGGGAAGTAACCCTTCTTGCGGTCGATCACCTCATGCGGGATCACCCGTCGCGCCGCCTGCTTGAGCACCTGCTTGCCGCCGTCGGGCAGCTTGAAGCGTGCGGGTATGCGTGCCGACAGTTCCACCAGGCGGTAATCAAGGAACGGCGTGCGCGCCTCCAGGCCCCAGGCCATGGTCATGTTGTCCACCCGCTTGACCGGGTCGTCGACCAGCATCACGGTGCTGTCCAGGCGCAGGGCCTTGTCCACGGCAGCCGGTGCGCCCGGGCGCGCGAAGTGTTCGCGTACGAAGTCGCCGGCGGCATCGGTTTCCAGCAGCCAGGGGGCCTGCACGGTGTCGCGGTACTCGGCGTGGCTGCGGTCGAAGAACGCATCACGATAGGCCGCATAGGCATCGTCGGCGCCGTCCACCTGCGGGTACCAGTGGTAACCGGCGAACAGTTCGTCGGCACCCTGGCCGCTCTGTACGCCCTTGCAGTGCTTGGCCACTTCCCGCGACAGCAGGTAGAACGCGATGCAGTCGTGGCTGACCATCGGCTCGCTCATGGCGCGGAACGCAGCCGGCAACTGGTCGATGATCTCGTGTTCGGCAATGCGCAGTTGGTGATGGCGGGTGCCGTAGTGCCTGGCGATCAGGTCGGAGTACTGGAACTCATCGCCGCGCTCTCCGCCGGCATCCTCGAAGCCGATGGAGAAGGTCGACAGGTCTTCCACCCCCACTTCGCGCAGCAGGCCGACCAGCAGGCTGGAATCGACCCCGCCGGACAGCAACACGCCAACATCCACAGCAGCCCGTTGGCGGATGGCCACGGCGTCCCGGGTAGCGTCGAGCACGCGGGTGGTCCAGCCTTCCAGGTCCAGTTCATGCTCGTCGGGGTGGGGGCCGTAGTGCAGTTGCCACCAGACCTGGCGTTCCACTTCGCCATGCTGGTCGATGCGCATCCAGGTGCCAGGCTCCAGCTTCTGCACGTTGGCCAGCAGGGTACGCGGTGCCGGTACCACGGCATGGAAGTTCAGGTAGTGGTTGAGAGCCACCGGGTCGAGCATCGGGTCGATGTCGCCGCCCTTGAGCAGCGCCGGCAGGGTCGAGGCAAAGCGCAGGCGCTCACCGTTGCGCGACAGGTACAGGGGTTTGACGCCGAGGCGGTCGCGGGCCAGGAACAGGCGCTGGTTGTCGCGCTCCCAGATGGCCAGGGCAAACATGCCGTTGAGCTTGGGCAGCAGGGCCGCGCCCCAGGCGTGGTAGCCCTTGAGCAGCACCTCGGTGTCGCCGTCGGACCAGAAGCTGTAGCCCAGCGCCTGCAGTTCCTCGCGCAGTTCGGGGAAGTTGTAGATGGCACCGTTGAAGGCCAACGACAGGCCCAGGGTGTTGTCGACCATCGGCTGCGCCGAGCCGTCGGACAGGTCCATGATCTTCAGACGCCGGTGGCCCAGGGCGATCGGGCCCTGGCTATGGAAGCCCCAGGCATCCGGGCCACGCGGGGCCAGGTGATGGGTAATGCGCTCTACCGCAGCCAGGTCGGCTGGGCGAGGGGCTTGGTCGATGGGGGTGAAACGCAATTCTCCTGCTAATCCGCACATAAGTCCTTACCGGTTTTTCCGTTGGGGAGGTGATGCCCCGGATTAGGGCACCTTAATGAACTGACATGTTTGCTTTTTGAGAGTTTTAGACCTTTTGGTTATAAGTGGATGGGCATACAGCTTGATGCTATCACGTCCCTCGAATCAACCGGCGCAACCCAAACCGGTTCGGATGGCAGGCCTCCACCACCGCCCGCGGCAATGGCAGCGGTTCCCCACATACCCAGGCCGCCACCAGCTCGCCACTCAACGGCGCCGTGATCAACCCGCGTGAGCCGTGCCCGCTGTTCACATACAACCCGCCCAACCAAGGGCAGGGCACATCCGGTACCTGCCGTGCATCACGGCCCAGCACTGCGTAGGCTTCGGCAAACGCCTGCCCGTCGGCGACCGGCCCGACGATCGGCAGGTAATCCGGGCTGGTGCAACGGAACGCTGCACGCCCCTGCAGTTGCTCAGCGTCCAGTTTAGCCACGCCCAGCCGCTGCGCCAGATCGACGGAAATTTCGTCCAGCAGTGCCAGGTTGCCCTGGTGCTCGGCCAGCGTCGGCGCAAGGTCCTCACTGTGGAAGTCAAAACTTGCCCCCAGTGTATGTTCACCCTCGCGCGGCGGTGCCACATAGCCTTCCGCGCACACCACGGTACGCAGTGCCTGGCTGCTGGCGGTGGCCGGCAAGCGGGTGATCTGCCCACGGATGCGCTTGAGTGGTAACTGCGCGCAAGGGGCGAAGCGCCGCACATCCGCTGCACCGGCCAGGACCACCACTGGAGCGCTGGCTAACAGCTGGTCTCCAGCCCAGGCCTGCCACTGTTCACCCACTTTGCGCAGTTCGAGCACTTCCTGGTGGGTCACCAGGTGAATACCTGGGTGCTGCAACTGCTGCTGACACAGTGCCGGCGGGTGCACCCAGCCACCTTCGGGGTAGAACAACCCGCCGCCAGGCAACGCCACGCCGGCGATGGCTTCGGCCTCGGTGCGCTCCAGCGGGTGCAGCAAGCCGCGGTCGAAGGCGGCAGCCAGCTTGCCCTGGCGTTCGGCCTCCTTGCTGTCGAAGGCCAGTTGCAGCACCCCGCAGGCATCCCAGTCACGGCCACGCTGCAAGCGCTGCAGCTGGCGCCGGGTGTAGCCGAACCCGGACAGGATCATCTGCGACAGCGCGGTGCCATGGGCAGACAGCTTGAGGTACAGCACCCCTTGCGGGTTGCCCGAAGCTTCCTGGGCTGGGGCTTCGTGGCGCTCCAGCACGGTAACCTGCCAGCCACGCCGGGCCAGGCTGGCGGCGCTGCTGCTGCCGGCAAGACCGGCACCGATCACCAGCGCCTCGCGCGGCCCCTGTGCAGCAGCGGGGCGTGCGTACCACGGCGCGTGTGGGCCGGGCAGGGGGCCGACGTAGGCGCCGCTCATCACTTCCCACTTCTTGCCGATGCCAGGCACCTTTTTCATGGCGAAGCCGGCTTCGACCAGGCTGCGGCGTACCCAGCCGGTGGTGGTGAAGGTGCCCAGCACCGTGTCCGGATGCGATAGCCGCGCCAGTTGCGCAAACAGCGCCGGGGTCCACATGTCGGGGTTCTTGGCGGGGGCGAAGCCGTCGAGGAACCACACATCGACCTGCGCGTCGAGCTGCGGCAGCTGTTCCAGCACATCGCCTATCAACAGGGTCAGGGTGACCCTGCCATCGGCGAAGGTGAACTGCTGAAAGCCCGGGTGCACCGCCACGTACTGCTCCAGCAGCGGCTCGGTATAGGCGGCCAGTTCAGGCCACAAGCTCACTGCGCGGGCCATGTCGGCGTGGCCGAGGGGGTACTTTTCGACGCTGACGAAGTGCAGGCGCGCGTCGCTGTGTGCGTGCTGGTCAAACAGCTGCCAGGCGCAGAAAAAATTCATGCCGGTGCCAAAGCCGGTTTCGCCGATCACCGTACAAGCATGCGGCGCCAGGTTTGCAAAACGTTCGGCCAGGCGGGTCTGGCCGAGAAACACGTGCTTGGTTTCTTCGATGCCTTCGTTGACTGCGAAATAGACGTCGTCATAGTGCCGCGAATGGGGGCGGCCCTGTTCATCCCAGTCGATCTGGGCGTGCTGGAGGAGGGTGGGCATGGTTGGCTCGGTTGCAGCGGATGGCGGGATTTTATGCCATCCGGATGAGCTGTGGGAGCGCGTTCATTCGTGAAGAGGCCCGTACAGGCAGAAATGAAATCCGCTAGTCTTGCTTATCCATTGAAGGAGCCAGTGCATGTTCGAATCTGCCGAAATCGGCCACAGCATCGACAAGGAGGCTTACGACGCCGAGGTACCCGCTTTACGCGAGGCCCTGCTCGAAGCCCAGTACGAACTCAAGCAGCAAGCGCGTTTTCCGGTGATCGTGCTGATCAACGGCATTGAAGGCGCCGGCAAGGGTGAGACGGTAAAACTGCTCAACGAGTGGATGGACCCGCGCATGATCGATGTGCTCACCTTCGACCAGCAGACCGACGAAGAGCTGGCCCGCCCGCCCGCCTGGCGTTACTGGCGGGCCTTGCCGCCCAAGGGGCGGATGGGGGTGTTCTTTGGCAACTGGTACAGCCAGATGCTGCAGGGGCGTGTGCACGGGGTGTTCAAGGATGCCGTCCTCGATCAGGCCATTACCGGTGCCGAACGCCTGGAGGAGATGCTTTGCGATGAAGGTGCGCTGATCATCAAGTTCTGGTTCCACCTGTCCAAGAAGCAGATGAAGGCGAGGCTGAAATCGCTCAAGGACGACCCGCTGCACAGCTGGAAGATCAGCCCGCTGGATTGGCAGCAATCGCAAACCTACGACCGTTTCGTGCGCTTCGGTGAGCGCGTGCTGCGCTGCACCAGCCGCGACTATGCGCCATGGCACATCATCGAGGGGGTAGACCCGAATTACCGCAGCCTGGCGGTGGGGCGCATTCTGCTGGAAAGCCTGCAGGCCGCGCTGGCCAATAACCCCAAGGGCAAGCACCAGGGCAACGTGGCCCCATTGAGCCATAGCATCGACGACCGCAGCCTGCTTGGCGCCCTGGACATGACGTTGCGGCTGGACAAGGCCGACTACCAGGAACAGTTGATCACCGAACAGGCCCGCCTGGCCGGCCTGCTGCGTGACAAGCGCATGCGCCGGCACGCGCTGGTGGCGGTGTTCGAAGGCAACGACGCCGCCGGCAAGGGGGGCGCCATCCGTCGCGTGGCGGCGGCGCTGGATCCGCGTCAGTACCGCATCGTGCCGATTGCCGCACCCACTGAAGAAGAGCGCGCCCAGCCCTACCTGTGGCGGTTCTGGCGGCACATCCCGGCACGTGGCAAGTTCACCATCTTCGACCGCTCCTGGTATGGCCGGGTGCTGGTGGAGCGGGTGGAAGGCTTCTGCAGCCCGGCCGACTGGATGCGTGCCTACAGCGAGATCAACGACTTTGAAGAGCAGTTGGTGGATGCGGGCGTGGTGGTGGTGAAGTTCTGGCTGGCGATCGATCAGCAAACCCAACTGGAGCGTTTCGAAGAGCGTGAGCAGATTCCGTTCAAACGCTACAAGATCACCGAGGATGACTGGCGCAACCGCGACAAGTGGGACGAATACTCCCAGGCTGTGGGCGACATGGTCGACCGCACCAGCAACGAGATTGCCCCATGGACGCTGGTGGAAGCCAATGACAAGCGCTGGGCGCGGGTGAAGGTGGTGCGCACCATCAACGAGGCGCTTGAGGCGGCGTTTGCCAAGCACAAGAAATAGCCGAAGGTCAGGTTGCCTGTTCTGGCCTCTTCGCGGGTAAACCCGCTCCTACCGGGGATCGCGTGCTGAGCTGCGCCCCGGATGTTGGACAAAAAATCCAACACCGGGGCGCAGCTCACGCTCCCGTAGGAGCGGGTTTACCCGCGAAGAGGCCAGCACAGGCAACACCTCCCCCCAGCCATGCCCCAAAAGAATGACCTGATGAATTCTTTTCTCGGCACTCTCCACCGTCCCCGTCCTCCAACCCCGTAGAATTCAACAACCCCCACTACGGGCTTGATCGAGGATTTTATGCACACCACTTCTGGCCGCTGGGGCTATGGGCTGTTCCTGGCACTTCTGACAGCGCTGCTCTGGGGCATCCTGCCGATCAAGCTCAAGCAGGTACTGCAAGTGGTCGACCCGATCACTGTCACCTGGTACCGGCTGCTGGTCTCCGGCGGCCTGCTGTTCGCCTGGCTGGCGGCTCAGCGGCGATTGCCGTCCATCCGCAAGCTGGCGCCCAGGGGCAAGGGCCTGGTGCTGGTTGCGGTGCTCGGCCTGATGGGCAACTACGTGCTCTACCTGATCGGTCTCAAACTGCTTAGCCCGGGCACCGCACAACTGGTGGTACAGATCGGCCCGGTGCTGTTGCTGGTGGCCAGCGTGTTCGTGTTCCGCGAGCGCTTCAGTGTGGGGCAGGGCATGGGGCTGTTGGTGCTGCTGGCAGGGTTTGGCCTGTTCTTCAACCAGCGCCTGGAAGAGCTGCTGACTTCACTGGGTGCCTATACTACCGGCGTGTTGACCATCTTGCTGGCGACCAGCATCTGGGTGTTCTACGCCCTGAGCCAGAAGCAGTTGCTGACCGTGTGGCACTCGCAGCAGGTGATGATGGTGATCTACCTCAGCTGCGCTGGGTTGCTGACCCCTTGGGTGCACCCGCTGGAGGCCTTGCAACTGACCCCGGTGCAAGGCTGGCTGCTGCTGGCCTGTTGCCTGAACACCCTGGTGGCGTACGGCGCGTTCGCCGAAGCGCTGGCGCACTGGGAGGCGTCGCGGGTAAGTGCCACGCTGGCGCTGACCCCGTTGGTGACCTTCGTTGCGGTGGCGCTGGCAGCATGGGTGTGGCCTGACTATGTGCATGCCGAGGACATCAACGCCCTGGGCTATGTGGGGGCGGTCACGGTGGTGTTCGGTTCGGCGCTGGTAGCGCTGGGGCCCTCGCTGGTGGCGGGTTGGCGGGCCCGCAGGGCGCGGTTGGCCTAGGTCTGTCGATTGCCTGTACCGGCCCTTTCGCGGGTAAACCCGCTCCTACAATGGATCGCCTCTCGGTGTAGGAGCGGGTTTACCCGCGAAAGGGCCGGTACAGGCTACAGAGCAGTCAGCCCTTGCCCCCCGGCGCCAGCATGTTCTCCGGCCGCACCCACTGGTCGAACTGCTCATTGGTCAGGTACTTCAACGCCAAGGCCGCCTCGCGCAAGGTCTTGCCCTCGCTGTAAGCCTTCTTGGCAATTTCCGCCGCCTTGTCATAACCAATATGCGGGTTCAGCGCGGTCACCAGCATCAACCCGCGCTCCAGGTGCGCGGCCATCTGCTCGGCATCCGGCTCGATACCCGCCACGCAATGCTGCTGGAAGTTGCGGCAACCATCGGCCAGCAACTCGATGGACTGCAGCAGGTTATGGATGATCACCGGCTTGAACACATTCAGCTGCAAATGCCCCTGGCTGGCGGCAAAGCCGATGGCCGCGTCGTTGCCCAGTACCTGGCAGGCCAGCATCGACAGCGCCTCGCACTGGGTGGGGTTGACCTTGCCCGGCATGATCGAGCTGCCCGGCTCGTTGGCGGGCAGGCGCACCTCGGCCAGCCCGGCGCGCGGACCGGATCCCAGCAGGCGCAGGTCGTTGGCGATTTTCATCAGGGCCACGGCCAGGGTCTTCAGGGCCCCCGCCAGGCTGGTCAGCGGTTCGTGGCCGGCGAGGGCGGCGAACTTGTTGGGCGCGGTGATGAGCGGCAGGCCGGACAGCGCCGCCAACTCGGCAGCGATGGCTTCAGCAAAACCCTGCGGGGCGTTGAGCCCGGTACCCACGGCAGTACCGCCCTGAGCCAGTTCGCACACCGCCGGCAGGGTGGCGCGTATGGCGCGCTGGGCGTAATCGAGCTGGGCGACGAAGGCCGACACTTCCTGGCCGAAGGTAATCGGCGTGGCGTCCATCATGTGCGTGCGGCCGGTTTTCACCAGCTTGTGGTGACGCATCGACAGCTCGGCCAGTCCCGAAGACAATTCGGTGACGGCCGGCAGCAGCTTTTCATGCACCGCCAGGGCTGCCGCAATGTGCATGGCGGTGGGGAAGCAGTCGTTGGAGCTCTGCGAGCGGTTGACGTGGTCATTGGGATGTACTGGCGCCTTGCCGCCACGGCCTTTGCCGGCCAGTTCGTTGGCGCGCCCGGCGATCACCTCGTTGACGTTCATGTTGCTCTGGGTGCCGCTGCCCGTCTGCCAGACGACGAGCGGGAACTGATCGTCGTGCTGGCCATCCAGCACTTCATCGGCGGCCTGTTCGATCAGCCGGGCGATGTCGGCCGGCAGGTCGCCATTGCGGTCGTTGACGCGCGCAGCGGCCTTCTTGATCAGTGCCAGGGCGTGCAATACCGCGAGGGGCATGCGTTCCTTGCCAATGGCGAAGTTGATCAGCGAACGCTGGGTCTGCGCACCCCAGTAGGCGTCCTCCGGAACTTCGACCGGGCCCAGGCTGTCTGTCTCGATACGGCTCATTCTGTACTCACTCCTGTGTAGTTCGAAATCGCAGTTTAGGCCCTGATTCGACCGAGCGGTTCCGTCGCTCGTCGTGCCACTTGAGCACTTCGCCACCACGGCGCAGAATGCTCTACCCTGAGGTGCCCGCCACCCTCTCTTTGAAGGAAATGCAATGACCCGTCTCCGTGTCCTTTGTGCTGCCGTTGCCCTGGCTTGCGCCAGCGGCCAGGTACTCGCTGCCACCGCCAGCCACAACGCTGCTGCCGAGAAATTCCTGACCCTGGCCAACGCCGACAAGCTGGGCACCCCGGTGTACATGCAAGTGCAGCAGATGTTCGCCCAGCGTTTCGCCCAGACCAAAGCCCCGTCCGCCAAGCAGCCCGTACTGGAAAGCTACCAGGCCAAGGCCAATGCCGCGCTGGACAACGCCATCGGCTGGAAAAAGCTGAAGCCGAAGATGGTCGACCTGTACACCCGCACCTTCACCGAGCAGGAGCTGAAGGACCTGGTGAAGTTCTACGAATCGCCGCTGGGCAAGAAAGTGCTGCGTGAAATGCCCAAGGTCACTCAGCAGTCGGCGCAGCTGACCCAGCAGAGCCTGGAGCCAGCAGTACCGGTGGTGAACAAGCTGCTGGAAGACATGACCAAAGAGCTGGACCCGAACGCAGGCAAGGCCGCCGCCCCAGCGAAGAAGTGAGTACGCCGCAATGACCATGCAACAACGAATCGAACAGCAACTGGCCGCCCTGGCGCCGCAACATCTGGAAGTGCTCAACGAAAGTCACATGCACAGTCGTGGTCAGGAGACCCACTACAAGGCGGTGATCGTCAGCGAGCAGTTTGCCGGGTTGAACAGCGTCAAGCGCCACCAGAAGGTGTACGCCACCATGGGTGAGCTGATGGGCGAGATCCACGCCCTGGCCATCCATACCTACACCGCCGAAGAGTGGGCCAAGGTCGGCGTTGCACCGGCCTCGCCCGTTTGCGCCGGCGGCGGGCACTGAAACCTTTCTGTTGTTCTGGTAGAATCCTGCAAAATCCGGGGGCCGCTTTGCGGCCCTTTCGCTACACAAGGCCGCTCCCACAGGAACCGCACTAGCCATCGGGTTACGCGGTCCCTGTGAGAGCGGCCTTGTGTCGCGAAAGGGGTGCAAAGCGCCCCCATGCTTTTTCTGTACCTGTCAAACCCGGTCCGCCCCTTACGAGGGCAACCACCTGGAGATTCCGTTACATGTCTCAAGCCATCGTCGTCGCGGCGCTGTACAAGTTCGTCACCCTGGAAGACTACGTCGAGCTGCGCGAGCCGCTGCTCAAGACCATGCTCGACAACAACGTCAAAGGCACCCTGCTGCTGGCCCAGGAGGGCATCAACGGTACCGTTTCGGGCACCCGGGAAGGCATTGATGGCCTGCTGGCCTGGTTGCGCGATGACCCGCGTCTGGTCGATATCGACCATAAAGAGTCGTACTGCGACGAACAGCCGTTCTACCGCACCAAGGTCAAACTCAAGAAAGAGATCGTCACCCTCGGCGTGCCGGGCGTAGACCCCAACCAGGCCGTTGGCACCTATGTCGAGCCCAAGGACTGGAACGCCCTGATCAGCGACCCGGAAGTGCTGCTGATCGACACCCGCAACGACTACGAAGTGGCCATCGGCACATTCAAGGGCGCCATCGACCCGAAGACCGAAACCTTCCGAGAGTTCCCGGAGTACATCAAGGCCAATTTCGACCCGAGCAAGCACAAGAAGGTCGCCATGTTCTGCACCGGCGGCATCCGTTGCGAAAAGGCCTCCAGCTACATGCTCGGTGAAGGCTTCGAGTCGGTCTATCATCTTAAGGGCGGCATCCTGAAATACTTCGAGGAAGTGCCTCAGGAAGAAAGCCTGTGGGACGGCGACTGCTTCGTCTTCGACAACCGGGTCACGGTGCGCCATGACCTGAGCGAAGGCGAGTACGACCAGTGCCACGCCTGCCGCCACCCGATCAATGCAGAGGAGCGCGCGTCCGAGCACTATTCGCCAGGTGTCAGCTGCCCGCATTGCTGGGACAGCCTGAGCGAGAAGACCCGGCGCAGTGCCATCGACCGGCAGAAGCAGATAGAGCTGGCCAAGGCCCGCAACCTGCCGCACCCGATCGGTTACAACTACAAAGCCGAGGCTTGAAGCATGTCTGCACGCCTGATCTATGTGATGGACCCGATGTGCTCCTGGTGCTGGGGTTTTGCGCCAGTGGCCGCGGCCCTGATCGCCCAGGCGCGTGAGGCAGGCGTGCCCACCCACTTGGTACCGGGCGGGCTGCGCACTGGCGGCAGCGCCCTGGACAGCTCCACTCGCAAGTACATCCTGGAACACTGGCAGGCAGTGGCTGATGCTACCGGCCAGCCGTTCCGCTTCGAGGGGGCCATGCCTGACGGCTTCGTCTACGACACCGAGCCGGCCTGCCGCGCCCTGGTCACGGCCCGCGAGCTGGATGCCGAGCGCGTCTGGCCGCTGCTGGCGTCGATTCAGCGTTCGTTCTACGAGCAGGGCGTCGATGTGACCACCGCGCCGCAGCTGGTCGAGCTAGCCTCGCAGTGTGGCTTCGACCGTGCCGTGTTCGCCGAAACCTTCGCCCGTGCCGATACCCGCGCCGCCACTGCAGCCGACTTCGCCTGGGCCCAGGACCTGGGTATTGCCGGGTTCCCGACCCTGCTGGCCGAGCGCAATGGCCAACTGGCCTTGCTGACCAACGGCTATCAGCCGCTGGAGCGCCTGCAACCCTTGCTCGGCCGCTGGCTGCAGCAGGCCGCCTGTGCTTGATGTGCCTGGGTCACCCGACCCGGTACCGGGCAAGCCATACACTGCGGGCGATCGACTGAGCTGGGCGGAAATCCGCCGCCTGGCCCTGCATCACAAGAAAAACCTCTGGTCCGCGAACCTCATTGCGTTACTGGCGGCGTGTTGCAGTGTGCCCATTCCGCTGCTGCTGCCGCTGCTGGTGGACGAAGTGCTGCTCGGCCACGGCGATGCCGCGCTGAAGTGGATGAACCACCTGCTGCCGTCCGGCTGGCAGGTGGCGGCCGGCTACATCGGCCTGATGCTGGCGCTCACCCTGTGCCTGCGCCTGGCTGCGCTGGCGTTCAACGTGATCCAGTCCAAGCTGTTCGCCGGTCTGGCCAAGGATATTGTCTACCGCCTGCGCATCCGCCTGATCGAGCGGCTCAAGCGTATTTCGCTGAAGGAATACGAAAGCCTGGGCAGCGGTACGGTGACCACCCACCTGGTCACCGACCTGGACACCCTGGACAAGTTCGTTGGCGAAACCCTAAGCCGCTTCCTGGTGGCCATGCTGACCTTGACCGGCACCGCGGCCATCCTGATCTGGATGCACTGGCAGCTGGCCTTGCTGATCTTGCTGTTCAACCCGCTGGTGATCTACTTCACCGTGCAGTTGGGCAAGCGCGTCAAACACCTGAAAAAGCTCGAAAACGACAGCACCGCGCGCTTTACCCAGGCGCTGGCGGAAACCCTCGATGCCATCCAGGAAATCCGCGCCGGCAACCGCCAGGGCTACTTCCTTGGCCGCCTGGGCCTGCGTGCCCGCGAAGTGCGCGATTACGCCGTGGACTCGCAATGGAAAAGCGATGCCAGTGGCCGTGCCAGCGGCCTGCTGTTCCAGTTCGGCATCGACATCTTCCGCGCGGCGGCCATGCTGACCGTGCTGTTTTCCGACCTGTCGATCGGCCAGATGCTGGCGGTGTTCAGCTACCTGTGGTTCATGATCGGCCCGGTGGAGCAACTGCTTAATCTGCAATATGCGTACTACGCCGCAGGCGGTGCGCTGAGCCGCCTCAACGAGCTGCTGGCGCGTGCCGACGAGCCGCAATACCCAGCCGCCAGCGACCCGTTCGCCGGGCGCGAAACGGTGGGCATTGAAGTGCGCGACCTGCGCTTTGCCTATGCCGACGAGCCGGTACTCGAGCACCTCGACCTGTCCATCGCTGCGGGTGAGAAGGTGGCGATTGTCGGTGCCAGCGGCGGCGGCAAGAGCACGTTGGTGCAGCTATTGCTGGGCCTTTATAGCGCCCAGGCCGGGACCATCCGCTTTGGCGGGGCCAGCCTGCAGGAAATCGGCCTGGAAACCCTGCGCGAGAACGTCGCGGTGGTGTTGCAGCACCCGTCGCTGTTCAACGACAGCGTGCGTGCCAACCTGACCATGGGCCGTGACTGCAGCGATGATGCGTGCTGGCAGGCGCTGCGCATCGCCCAGCTGGATGCCACCATCGCCGCCTTGCCGCAGGGCCTGGACAGTGTGGTGGGGCGTTCAGGCGTGCGCTTGTCCGGTGGCCAGCGCCAGCGCCTGGCCATTGCCCGCATGGTGCTGGCTGAGCCCAAGGTGGTGATCCTCGACGAGGCCACCTCAGCCCTGGATGCTGCAACCGAGTACAACCTGCATCAGGCCTTGGCGCGCTTTCTCAGCGGCCGCACCACGCTGATCATCGCCCACCGGTTGTCAGCGGTGAAACAGGCCGACCGAGTGCTGGTGTTCGATGGCGGGCACGTGGCCGAAGACGGCGACCATCAGCAACTGATTGCCGAGGGTGGGTTATATGCCAAGCTTTATGGGCACCTGCAGCAGAGCTGATTATCTGGTTGCCTTCACCGTACTTGTGGAAGCAACCGTCTTGCTCAATTTCTAAAAGCTGGTGCGATCCCTGTGGGAGCGGGCTTGCCCGCGAACACGGGCGAAGCCCGTGCCATCCACCGCGGTGTCTTCTTCGCGGGTAAACCCGCTCCTGCAATGGCCAGCGCATACGCTGCATAAATCCCCCCGATTCCTTGTCATAAAAATCCCCTCCACAGCAATGGCAAATGGCCTACGCTGTGCTTGTCTGGGTCGATTTACGCCTTATCTGCTCTGTGACAGGGACTCCATGAAGGGAAATCGCACACTCGAAGCGCCAAAGTTGCTCGGCATCACATGGCCTTTCATCGCCGTAGTGGTCCTTCAGGTGGCGTTGGGCAGCCTCAGCCTTTACACGCTCTCGGCCGTGCGCGCCTATGTCGCGGGCGAAAGCCTGTGGTCCAAGGCGCAGAAAGATGCCATCTACTACCTCAGTCTATACAGCGAGACGCGTGACGACAGCACCTACCAACGTTATCGCCAGGCCATTACCGTGCCTCAGGGTGACCAGCGCCTGCGCGAGGTGCTCGACCTCCCCAACCCTGATCTGGACGCCGCGCGACAGGCGGTACTGCAAGGTGGCAACCACCCTGACGATGTCACGCGTATCATCTGGTTCTATCGCAACTTCCGCCATGTCAGCTATATGCAGACAGCCATCGATTACTGGGACATCGGCGACGACTATCTGGCCAAGCTGGATGTACTGGCCGGTGAAATGCGCCAGCGTTTTGCCAGTGGCCCGGTGGATGCAGACACTGTCAGCGAGTGGAAGGCCCGTATTGTCGCCATCAACGAAGGCGTGACCCCGGCGGCCAAGGCCTTCAGTGATGCCTTGGGCGAGGGCTCGCGCGTCGTGCTGCGGGTGCTGCTGATCACCAACCTGCTGACCGCGATGTTCCTGATTGCGATTGCCTGGGGCCGCTCCAGCAAGCTGTTGGCCCAGCGCCAGGCCTTTGCCAGCGCCCTGCAGCAAGAAAAAGAGCGTGCGCAGATTACCCTGCAGGCCATCGGTGATGCGGTGATCACCACCGATGTCGAGGGCAATATCGGCTATATGAACCCGGCCGCCGAACAATTGACCCACTGGCAATCCGGCCAGGCCCAGGGCCTGCCACTGTCGGCGCTGTTCAGCCTGGTGGATGAACACGCCGAGGATGACGGTCGCAGCCTGGTCGAACAGGTGCTCAGCGGCAGCCTCAAGGGCGGCTCCGAGCATGCCCGGCTGATCCAGCGCCTGGACGGCAGTACCGTGTCGATCAACCTGGTAGGCTCGCCGATTGTCAGTGATGGCCAGGTCAGTGGCATCGTGCTGGTGCTGCACGATATGACCCAGGAACGCCAGTACATCGCCAATCTGTCCTGGCAGGCGACCCACGATGCCCTGACCGGTCTGGCCAACCGCCGCGAGTTCGAATACCGCCTGGAGCAGGTGCTCAACGACCTGGCACGCCAGGCTGGGCGGCATTCGCTGATGTTCCTCGACCTCGACCAGTTCAAGCTAGTCAACGACACCTGTGGCCACGCGGCCGGCGATGAGTTGCTGCGACACATCTGTGCTGTGCTGCAATCCGGCCTGCGTGAGGGCGATACGCTGGCGCGGCTGGGTGGCGATGAATTTGGCGTACTGCTGGAAAACTGCCCGCCCGACCAGGCTGAGCGCATTGCCGAACAACTGCGTCAGCTGGTGCAGAGCCTGCACTTCGTATGGAAAGGGCGGCCGTTCGTGACCACGGTCAGCATCGGCCTGGTGCACATGGCCCAGGCCCCTGGCACCCTGGAGGCCTCGCTGCGCGCCGCCGACATGGCCTGCTACATGGCCAAGGAAAAGGGCCGTAACCGGGTGCAGGTGTACCACGCCGACGACAGCGAACTGTCCATGCGGTTTGGCGAAATGGCCTGGATCCAGCGCTTGCATGTGGCCCTGGAAGAAAACCGCTTTTGCCTCTACGCCCAGGAAATCGCCCCGCTTAAAACCTTCGAGGGCCCGGGTCATATCGAAATTCTGTTGCGGCTGCACGACGAAAGCGGCCGCACCATCCTGCCCAGCAGCTTCATCCCTGCGGCCGAGCGCTACGGCCTGATGACCGCGCTGGATCGCTGGGTGGTGCGCAACGTGTTCATGGTCATACACCAGTGCCTGGAAGAAGGGCGTGAAGGTCCGTTGTCGACCTGTGCGATCAACCTGTCGGGGTCCAGCATTGGCGACGACAAGTTCCTTGAATACCTCCAACGGTTGTTCGTCGAATACGCCATTCCGCCGCGCATGATCTGTTTTGAAATTACCGAAACCAGCGCCATTGCCAACCTGGGCAGCGCTATTCGCTTCATCAACGAGCTGAAAGGGCTGGGGTGCCGTTTCTCGCTTGATGATTTTTGCGCCGGCATGTCGTCGTTCGCCTATCTCAAGCATTTGCCCGTGGACTACCTGAAGATTGACGGGAGTTTCGTCAAGGACATGCTCGACGACCCGGTCAATCGGGCCATGGTCGAGGTCATCAACCATATCGGCCATGTGATGGGTAAACGCACTATTGCCGAGTTCGTCGAAACACCCTTGATCGAGCAGGCCTTGCAGGAAATAGGCGTGGATTACGCCCAGGGCTACCTGATCGAACGCCCCCAGGTGTTCACCTGTGACAGTCTGCAGCGCCAACGGATAGCCGCCCGGCCTCTGTTGCAGCGAGCACCTGGCACGTTTCGCTAATTGGAAATCACAAGGATCAAGGAGCTGAAAGTGATTGATGCATTCGTTCGTATCGGGCCTTTGATGGACCCCGCCAGTTACCCCCAATGGGCCCAGCAGCTGATTGAAGACTGCCGCGAGAGCAAGCGCCGGGTGGTTGAGCATGAGTTTTATGCCCGTCTACGCGATGGCCAGCTGAAGCAATCGACCATCCGTCAGTACCTGATCGGTGGCTGGCCGGTGGTGGAGCAGTTTTCGTTGTACATGGCGCATAACCTGACCAAAACCCGCTATGGCCGGCACCAGGGCGAGGACATGGCGCGGCGCTGGCTGATGCGCAACATCCGCGTCGAGCTCAACCATGCCGACTACTGGGTGAACTGGTGCCAGGCGCACGGTGTGCACCTGCACGAGTTGCAGGCGCAAGAAGTGCCGCCCGAGCTGAACGGCCTGAACGACTGGTG
This sequence comes from Pseudomonas sp. VEM90, assembly GCF_054611535.1. NCBI lineage: Bacteria > Pseudomonadati > Pseudomonadota > Gammaproteobacteria > Pseudomonadales > Pseudomonadaceae > Pseudomonas > Pseudomonas sp. VEM90. Next base: position 48,937 of record NZ_JBTRAR010000016.1, read on the forward strand.
CTGGCGGGTGTGTGCCACCGAGAACCTGGCCATTTCGATGGCGGCGACCAACTACGCCATCGAAGGCGCGACCGGTGAATGGTCGGCGGTGGTGTGCTCGACCGACACCTATGCCCAGGGGTTCCCTGAAGAAGGGCGCAAGCGGGCGATGAAGTGGCTGAAGATGCATGCCCAGTATGACGATGCGCACCCGTGGGAGGCGCTGGAAATCATCTGTACCCTGGCCGGTGAGAACCCGACCCTGGGCTTGCGGACCGAGCTGCGCAGGGCGATCTGCAAGAGTTACGACTGCATGTTCCTGTTCCTGGAGCGCTGCATGCAGCTGGAAGGGCGCCAGCAAGGCCGCATGCGGCCGGCGTTGGCAGCCGGCTGATCGTTCGCCTGTAGCGGCCTCTTCGCGGGCTTGCCCGCTCCCACAGGTATGGCTCAGTCCTTGAGGGCTGCGCAGTGCCTGTGGGAGCGGGCAAGCCCGCGAAGAGGCCAGTGCAGGTTTATTGGGCGTTGAACGCCTGCCCGTTCACCCCTGTGCTGTCCGGCCCCATCAGGTACAGGTACACCGGCATGATTTCTTCGGGCAGCGGGTTGTTCTGCGGGTTCTCGCCGGGGTAGGCCTGGGCCCGCATCGCCGTGCGCGTGGCGCCTGGGTTGATGCTGTTGGAACGTACCGGCGCCACGCCTTCCAGTTCATCGGCCAAGGTCTGCATCAGGCCCTCGGTGGCGAACTTCGACACGCCATAGGCGCCCCAGTAAGCCCGGCCCTTGCGCCCGACGCTGCTGCTGGTGAATACCACCGATGCGTCTTCCGACAGCTTCAGCAGCGGCAGCAGGGTGCTGGTGAGCATGAAGGTGGCATTGACGTTGATGTGCATCACGCGCATGAAGTTGTCGCCTGACAGCTGTTCCAGCGGCGTACGCGGACCGATGATCGACGCGTTGTTGAGCAGGCCGTCAAGGCGGCCGAACTGGCCTTCGATCATCGCCGCCAGCTCGTCGTACTGGTGTGGCAGGGCGGTTTCCAGGTTGAACGGGATGACCACCGGCTGCGGGTGACCGGCAGCTTCGATCTGGTCGTAGACCTCGTTCAGGTTGGCCTCGGTCTTGCCCAGCAGCAGCACGGTGGCACCTAGTGCGGCATAGGCCTTGGCAGCCGCGGCACCAATGCCACGGCCGGCACCGGTAACCAGGATGACCCGGCCTTGCAGCAGGTCGGGGCGGGCGGTGTAGTCGAACATGGTTCTGTCCTTCGAGTTCGTGTGGGCGGCCTGGGGCTATCGTAGGAGCGGGTTTACCCGCGAATGCGTCCGATCAGGCGCCAGTGTTGTCTGGGCTGGCGCATTCGCGGGTGAACCCGCTCCTACAAAGAGGCGGTGCCCGGTCATCGGTCTGGGTTCAGCAGCCGCACAGCGCGCTGTCGATCACTTTGCGCAGTTCCAGCGGGTGGTCCACCACCACGTCGGCACCCCAGTTGTTGGGGTTGTCCTCTGGATGAATATAGCCGTAGCGCACCGCCGCCGTGCGGGTGCCGGCGTCGCGGCCAGACTCGATGTCGCGCAGGTCGTCGCCGACGAACAGTACACTGGCCGGGTCCAGGTTCAGCGTCTTGCAGGCCAGGATCACTGGCTCGGGGTCGGGTTTGCTGTTTTTCACATGGTCCGGGCAGATCAACAGCGCCGAACGCTCGGCCAGGCCCAGTTGCTGCATGATCGGCTCGGCGAAGCGCACCGGCTTGTTGGTGACTACGCCCCACAGCAGGTTGCCTTTCTCGATGTCGGCCAGCAGCTCGGCCATGCCCTCGAACAGCTTGCTGTGCACCGCGCAGTCACGCTGGTAACGCTCGAGGAACTCCAGGCGCAGGGCCTCGAAGCCGTCAGCCTCCGGGTCCATGGCGAACGCAGTGGCAACCATCGCGCGGGCGCCACCCGAGATCACGCCGCGGATCAGGTTGTCGTCAACGGCCGGCAGCCCGCGCTCGGCGAGCATGGCCTGGCAAATGGCGATGAAGTCCGGCGCCGTGTCCAGCAAGGTGCCGTCCATGTCGAAGAGTACTGCTCGCAAACGCATGCTTATTCCTCGCGCAGGGTCTGGATCATGTAGTTGACGTCGACGTCGCTGTTGAGCTTGTAGTGCTTGGTCAGCGGGTTGTAGGTGAGGCCGATGATGTCCTTCACCTGCAGGCCGGCATCGCGGCTCCAGGCGCCCAGCTCGGAGGGGCGGATGAACTTCTTGAAGTCATGGGTGCCGCGCGGCAGCATCTTCAGGATGTACTCGGCGCCGACGATGGCCAGCAGGTAGGCCTTGGGGTTGCGGTTGATGGTGGAGAAGAACACCTGGCCACCAGGCTTGACCATGCGGTAACAGGCGCGAATCACCGAAGACGGGTCGGGCACGTGCTCGAGCATTTCCAGGCAGGTGACCACGTCGAACTGTTCAGGCATTTCCTCGGCCAGGGCTTCGGCGGTGATCTGCCGGTATTCGACCTGCACGCCCGACTCCAGCTGGTGCAGCTGGGCCACTGCCAGCGGTGCTTCACCCATGTCGATACCGGTGACCGTGGCACCGCGCAGGGCCATGGCTTCGCTGAGGATGCCGCCACCGCAACCCACGTCCAGCACTTTCTTGCCGGCCAGGCTGGCGCGCTCGTCGATCCAGTTGACGCGCAGCGGGTTGATTTCGTGCAGCGGCTTGAACTCGCTTTCGCGGTCCCACCAGCGGTGGGCCAGCGCTTCGAACTTGGCGATTTCGGCGCGGTCGACGTTGCTCATTGAACAGTCCTCTGAAACTTCGCAAAATTGCGTCGGAGTATACCCGAGCGCTCGGCCCCGAGGGTCGCTATAATCGCCGGCTTTTGATATCCGAATGACGGGGAGAGGCAATGCGCGAGCGACTTTTGGCGGCGGAGAAGGTGACCGCGATCCGCTGGCAGGGCGGCGCCTTGCACCTGCTCGACCAGCGCCTGCTGCCGTCGGAGGAGCGTTGGCTGGCCTGCGACAATGTTGCGCAGGTGGCCGCAGCCATCCGCGACATGGCGGTGCGTGGCGCCTCGGCAATCGGTATTGCCGCAGCTTACGGCCTGGTACTGGCCCTTGAAGAGCGGCTGGCCGAAGGCGGCGATTGGGAAATGGACCTGGAAGACGACTTTCTCACCCTTGCCGAAGCGCGTCCTACCGCCGCCAACTTGTTCTGGGCGCTGAACCGCATGCGCGAGCGCCTGCAGCGCCTGCGGCCGGAAGAAGACGCTCTGGCAGCGCTGGAGGCTGAAGCGGCGGCCATTCACGAGAGCGACCGTGAGGCCAACCTGACCATGGCCCAGCAGGGTATCGAGCTGATCCGACGCCATCAGGGCAATGCCCAGGCCCTGCTCACCTTCGGCAATGCCGGCGCCCTTGCCACTGGCGGCTTTGGCACCGCGCTGGGGGTGATCCGTGCCGGCTACCTGGAAGGCATGGTCGAGCGGGTTTATGCCGGTGAAACTCGCCCTTGGCTGCAGGGCTCCCGTCTGACCGGCTGGGAACTGGCCAACGAGGGCATCCCGGTGACCCTTTGTGCCGACTCTGCGCTGGCCCACCTCATGAAGACCAAAGGCATCACCTGGGTGGTGGTGGGGGCGGACTGCATCGCTGCCAATGGCGACATGGCCGGCAAGATCGGCACCTATCAGCTGGCCGTCAGTGCCATGCACCATGGCGTGCGCTTCATGGTGGTGGCGCCGAGCACCAGCATCGACCTGAACCTGGCCACGGGCGAGGATATCCCGCTGGAGGAGCGTGACGCCGACGAGTGGCTGGACTTCGGCGGTACCCGGGTGTCGCCGGGTGTCGAGGTATTCAACCCGGTGTTCGATGTGACCCCGGCCGACCTGATTGACGTTATCGTGACCGAACGGGGTGTTGTCGAGCGCCCGGATACCGCCAAACTGGCCCAGTTGATTTGCCGCAAGCGCCTGCACTGATTTTGTATCGCCTCACCGGCCTCTTCGCGGGCTTGCCTGCTCCCACAGGGATATCGCATGGCCTTAGGGCTGTGGTGAACCTGTGGGAGCGGGCGAGCCCGCGAAGAGGCCGGTGCCGGCAATACAAAAACCAGGTTTCAAACGCGGCTGAGACCAACTGCCACCTCTCCCCACCGCCCCCGCGTTTGTGATAACATCCGGCAGTTTCCAAGACCGCCCATCACGGCGGCCTTCATTGCGCAGATCCATGGCACAACTCATTGATTTGTCGTAAGTCGTCGCACCCTTATGCGCTGCGGCGGCGAGCTTCGTTCGGCCCTTGATGGAGCTGCGAAGTTTCACCAGAAAAAGGAATCAGGCTTCTCATGGGCGAACTGGCCAAAGAAATCCTCCCGGTCAATATCGAAGACGAACTGAGACAGTCTTACCTCGACTACGCGATGAGCGTGATTGTCGGGCGAGCGCTGCCCGATGCGCGTGACGGCTTGAAGCCCGTGCATCGCCGCGTTCTCTATGCGATGAGCGAACTGGGCAACGACTGGAACAAACCGTACAAGAAATCCGCCCGTGTGGTCGGTGACGTGATCGGTAAGTACCACCCGCACGGCGACACTGCGGTCTACGACACCATCGTGCGTATGGCCCAGCCGTTCTCGTTGCGCTACCTGCTGGTCGACGGCCAGGGCAACTTCGGTTCGGTGGACGGCGACAACGCCGCAGCCATGCGATACACCGAAGTGCGCATGACCAAACTGGCCCACGAGCTGCTGGCCGACCTGCACAAGGAAACCGTCGATTGGGTGCCCAACTACGACGGCACCGAGCAGATCCCGGCGGTCATGCCGACGCGTATTCCCAACCTGCTGGTCAACGGTTCCAGCGGTATCGCCGTGGGCATGGCGACCAATATTCCGCCGCATAACCTCGGCGAGGTCATCGATGGCTGCCTGGCGCTCATCGACAACCCGGAAGTCACCATCGATGAGCTGATGCAGCACATCCCTGGCCCGGACTTCCCGACTGCCGGCATCATCAACGGTCGCCAGGGCATCATCGAGGCCTATCGCACCGGGCGTGGCCGTATCTACATGCGCGCCCGCTCCGAGATCGAAGACATCGACAAGGTTGGCGGCCGCCAGCAGATCGTGATCACCGAGCTGCCGTACCAGCTGAACAAGGCGCGCCTGATCGAAAAGATCGCCGAGCTGGTCAAAGAGAAGAAGATCGACGGCATCACCGAGCTGCGCGACGAGTCCGACAAGGACGGCATGCGCATCGTCATCGAGCTGCGTCGCGGCGAGGTGCCAGAGGTGGTGCTCAACAACCTCTACCAGCAAACCCAGCTGCAGAGCGTGTTTGGCATCAACGTGGTGGCTCTGGTCGACGGCCGTCCGCGCCTGCTCAACCTCAAGGACCTGCTCGAAGCGTTCGTGCGTCACCGCCGTGAGGTGGTGACCCGTCGTACGGTATTCGAGCTGCGCAAGGCCCGTGAACGTGGCCATATCCTTGAAGGCCAGGCGGTCGCGCTGTCCAACATCGACCCGGTCATTGCCCTGATCAAGGCTTCGCCGACGCCGTCCGAAGCCAAGGAAGCCCTGGTTTCCACGCCGTGGGAATCCAGTGCCGTGCAGGTCATGGTCGAGCGCGCCGGCGCCGATTCCTGCCGTCCTGAGGACCTGCCGGAGCAGTACGGTCTGCATGACGGCAAGTACTTCCTGTCGCCGGAACAGGCCCAGGCCATTCTCGACCTGCGCCTGCACCGCCTGACCGGCCTGGAGCACGAGAAGCTGCTGGCCGAGTACCAGGAAATCCTCGAGCAGATCGGCGAGCTGATCCGCATCCTCAGCAGCGCCGAGCGCCTGATGGAAGTGATTCGCGAGGAGCTGGAGGCCATCCGTGCCGAGTACGGCGATGCCCGTCGCACCGAAATCCTCAATGCCAGCCACGACCTCAACTACGGCGACATGATCCCGGAAGAAGAGCGCGTGGTCACCATCTCCCATGGTGGTTATGCCAAGACCCAGCCATTGTCCGCCTACCAGGCCCAGCGCCGCGGTGGCAAAGGCAAGTCGGCGACCGGCGTGAAGGACGAGGACTACATCGAGCACCTGCTGGTCGCCAACAGCCACGCCACCCTGTTGCTGTTCTCCAGCAAGGGCAAGGTGTACTGGAAGAAGACCTACGAAATCCCCGAAGCGTCCCGCGCTGCCCGTGGTCGCCCGCTGGTCAACCTGCTGCCGCTGGAGGAGGGTGAGCGCATCACCGCCATGCTGCAGATCGACCTCGAAGCGCTGCAGCAGAACGCCGACCTCGACGAAGAACTGGAAGAAGCTGAAGACACCGTGCTCGAGGGTGAGCTGGTAGAGGCCGAGGAAGTCGACGAAGAAGACGGTGACACCCCGGAGTGGGTTGCAGAGCCGACCGGCGCGTACATCTTCATGGCGACCGCTTCCGGTACCGTCAAGAAGACCCCGCTGGTGCAGTTCGCCCGTCCGCGTTCCAACGGCCTGATCGCCCTGAAGCTGAAAGAAGGCGACACCCTGATTGCCGCGGCCATCACCGATGGTGCCAAGGAAGTCATGATGTTCTCCGACGCTGGCAAGGTCATCCGCTTTGCCGAGAGCGTCGTGCGTGAAATGGGTCGCAACGCCCGTGGTGTACGCGGTATGAAGCTGGGCAAAGGTCAGCAGATCATTTCGATGCTTATCCCGGAGTCCGGCTCGCAGATCCTCACCGCCTCCGAGCGTGGCTTTGGCAAGCGCACCCCGCTGTCCAAGTTCCCACGTCGCGGCCGCGGTGGCCAGGGTGTGATCGCCATGGGTACCAAGGGGCGCAACGGCTTGCTGATCGGTGCTATCCAGGTGCAGGAAGGCGAGGAGATCATGCTGATTTCCGACCAGGGTACGCTGGTTCGCACCCGGGTTGGCGAGGTATCCAGCCTGGGCCGCAACACCCAGGGGGTTACGTTGATCAAGCTGGCGGCCGATGAGACGCTGGTGGGCCTGGAGCGTATCCAGGAGCCGTCCGAGGACGAACTCGATGAGGTGATCGAGACGGACGAGGAGGGTGTCGAGGCTGTAGCGCCAGACAATGAAAATGAAGAAGCAGCGGGTACCGAAGAGGCCCCGCAAGAGTAATCAAGCGTGAAACCCGAACGGGGCGACCAAGGTCGCCCCGTTTGACTGATAACAGCTGGCAAAGCCCGACCTTGTGGGAGCGGGCATGCCCGCGAAGCAGACACTGCGGTAGATGGCACCGGCTTTGCCGGTGTTCGCGGGCTCGCCCGCTCCCACAGGGTCGCTGCTAACCCATGTGATAGTTTTTGTTCTATTTGGCAGAGCGAGAGTGGATGTGAGCAAACGAGCCTTTAACTTCTGCGCAGGCCCTGCCGCGCTTCCTGACGCTGTCTTGCAGCGCGCACAGGCCGAGATGCTGGACTGGCGTGGTAAGGGCTTGTCGGTGATGGAAATGAGCCATCGCAGCGACGATTACGTGGCCATCGCCGAAAAGGCCGAGCAGGACCTGCGTGACCTGCTGTCCGTCCCCTCCAACTACAAGGTGCTGTTCCTGCAAGGGGGCGCCAGCCAGCAGTTCGCTGAAATCCCGCTGAACCTGTTGCCGGAAAACGGCACAGCCGACTACATCGAAACCGGCATCTGGTCGAAAAAGGCCATCGAGGAAGCGCGCCGTTTCGGCAACGTCAACGTCGCCGCCACTGCCAAGCCTTACGACTACCTGGCCATCCCCGGCCAGAACGAGTGGAACCTGACCCAAAACGCTGCCTACGTGCACTATGCGTCCAACGAGACCATTGGTGGCCTGCAGTTTGACTGGGTGCCGCAAACCGGTGACGTGCCGTTGGTGGTCGATATGTCGTCCGACATCCTCTCGCGCCCGATCGATGTGTCGCAGTACGGCCTGATCTACGCCGGCGCGCAGAAGAATATCGGCCCAAGCGGCCTGGTGGTGGTGATCGTGCGCGAAGACCTGTTGGGTCATGCCCGCAGCAGCTGCCCGACCATGCTCGACTACAAGGTTTCGGCTGACAACGGGTCGATGTACAACACCCCGGCCACCTACTCTTGGTACCTCTCGGGCCTGGTCTTCGAGTGGCTGAAGGAGCAGGGCGGCGTTGATGCCATGGAGCAGCGCAACCGTGCCAAGAAAGACCGCCTTTACGGCTTCATCGACCGCAGCGAGTTCTATACCAACCCGATCAGCGTCAACGCCCGTTCGTGGATGAACGTGCCGTTCCGCCTGGCTGACGAGCGCCTGGACAAGGCCTTCCTCGCGGGCGCCGACGCGCGTGGCCTGCTCAACCTCAAGGGCCACCGTTCGGTTGGCGGCATGCGTGCCTCCATCTACAACGCCCTGGGCCTGGAAGCGGTAGAAGCGCTGGTAGGCTACATGGCTGAATTCGAGAAGGAGCATGGCTGATATGTCCGAACAGGAGCTCAAGGCGCTGCGCGTGCGCATCGACAGCCTCGACGAGAAAATCCTCGAGCTGATCAGCGACCGCGCCCGCTGCGCCGAAGAAGTAGCCCGGGTCAAGACTGCCTCGCTCAAGGAAGGCGAGAAGCCGGTGTTCTACCGTCCCGAGCGTGAAGCTGCGGTGCTCAAGCGCGTGATGGAGCGCAACAAGGGGCCGCTGGGCAACGAAGAGATGGCGCGGCTGTTCCGCGAAATCATGTCGTCGTGCCTGGCCCTGGAAGAACCGCTGAAAATCGCCTACCTCGGCCCAGAAGGCACCTTCACCCAGGCGGCGGCCATGAAGCACTTCGGTCACGCGGTGATCAGTCGCCCGATGGCGGCCATCGACGAAGTGTTCCGTGAGGTGGCGGCCGGTGCCGTCAACTTCGGTGTGGTGCCGGTGGAAAACTCCACTGAAGGTGCGGTCAGCCACACCCTGGACAGCTTCCTCGAGCATGACATGGTGATTTGCGGTGAGGTCGAGCTGCGTATTCACCACCACCTGCTGGTGGGCGAGAACACCAAGACCGACAGCATCACCCGCATCTACTCCCACGCCCAGTCGCTGGCCCAGTGCCGCAAGTGGCTGGACGCGCACTACCCGAACGTGGAGCGCGTGGCTGTATCGAGCAATGCCGAAGCGGCCAAGCGGGTCAAGGGTGAGTGGAATTCGGCGGCGATCGCCGGTGACATGGCGGCCAATCTGTACGGTTTGACCCGTCTGGCCGAGAAGATCGAAGACCGCCCGGACAACTCCACGCGCTTCCTGATGATCGGCAACCAGGAAGTACCGCCGACCGGCGACGACAAGACCTCGATCATCGTTTCGATGAGCAACAAGCCAGGAGCCTTGCATGAGTTGCTGGTGCCGTTCTATCAGAACGGCATCGACCTGACCCGTATCGAGACCCGCCCGTCGCGCAGCGGCAAGTGGACCTACGTGTTCTTCATCGACTTCGTCGGCCACCACCGCGACCCGCTGATCAAGGCGGTGCTCGAGCAGATCAGCCAGGAGGCTGTGGCGCTGAAGGTGCTGGGCTCTTATCCGAAGGCGGTGCTTTGATTCAGGGGCCTTGGGGCTGCCTTGCAGCCCTTCGCGGGCATGCCCGCTCCCACAGTGAGCATGTGATGCCGATCTCTGTGGGAGCGGGCGAGCCCGCGAAGGGCCGCGCCGCGGCCCCAATGGCCCTCACAGGCTACCTAGATTTCTGAACAGGGTTCGCACCAGTGGTAAATGCAGCAAAAACCAAACCCGCGCCCATCATCGACCGCCTGGTCGTGGTCGGCCTGGGCCTGATCGGCGGCTCGTTCGCCAAGGGCCTGCGTGAAAGCGGCCTGTGCCGCGAAGTGGTCGGTGTCGACCTGGATGCCCTCTCGCGCAAGCAGGCTGTGGCCTTGGGGGTGGTCGACCGCTGCGAAGAAGACCTCGCCGCCGCTTGTGTGGGCGCCGATGTCATCCAGCTGGCCGTACCGATCCTGGCCATGGAAAAAGTCCTGGCGCGCCTGGCCCTGCTAGACCTGGGTGATGCGACCATCACCGACGTTGGCAGCGCCAAGGGCAACGTCGTGCGTGAGGCGCGTGCCGTCTTCGGTGCACGCCTGCCGCGCTTCGTCCCGGGCCACCCCATCGCCGGGTCCGAGCAGAGCGGGGTAGAGGCGTCGAATGCCACCTTGTTCCGTCGGCACAAGGTCATCCTCACGCCGCTGGCCGAAACCGACCCCGCCGCGCTGGCCATGGTTGACCGCCTGTGGCGTGCGCTGGATGCCGATGTGGAGCACATGTCGGTCGAGCGCCATGACGAAGTACTGGCCGCCACCAGCCATCTGCCACACCTGCTGGCCTTTGGCCTGGTCGACTCGCTGGCCAAACGCAATGAAAACCTCGAGATCTTCCGGTACGCTGCGGGTGGATTCCGCGATTTCACAAGAATCGCCGGCAGCGACCCGACCATGTGGCATGACATCTTCCTCGCCAACCGCGACGCTGTCCTGCGCACACTTGATACATATCGCAGCGATCTCGACGCCTTGCGCGACGCGATCGCTGAAGGGGATGGGCACCAGCTGCTGGGTGTATTCACCCGCGCACGGGCTGCCCGCGAGCATTTCAGTAAAATCCTGGCCCGCCGGGCCTATGTGGACGCTATGAACGCCAACGATCTGATTTTCCAGGCCCAACCGGGTGGCCGCCTGAACGGGCGGATCCGTGTACCGGGCGACAAGTCGATTTCCCATCGCTCGATCATGCTCGGCTCGCTGGCCGAAGGTACTACCGAGGTCGAAGGCTTCCTCGAAGGCGAAGACGCGCTGGCGACCCTGCAGGCATTTCGTGACATGGGTGTGGTCATCGAAGGCCCCAACCACGGTCGCGTGACCATTCACGGCGTGGGCCTGCATGGCCTCAAGCCGCCACCAGGGCCGCTGTACGTGGGTAACTCCGGTACCTCGATGCGCCTGCTGTCGGGCCTGTTGGCCGGTCAGTCGTTCGATGTCACCATGACCGGCGACGCCTCGCTGTCCAAGCGCCCGATGAACCGTGTGGCCAACCCGCTGCGCGAAATGGGTGCTGTGGTCGAAACCGGCCCGGACGGCCGCCCGCCGCTGACCATTCGTGGTGGCCACAAGCTCAAAGGGCTGACCTACACGCTGCCGATGGCTAGCGCCCAGGTCAAATCCTGCCTGTTGCTGGCTGGTCTGTACGCCGAAGGCAAGACCACTGTCACCGAGCCTGCGCCTACCCGTGACCACACCGAGCGCATGCTGCGCGGTTTTGGCTACTCGGTCGACAGCAATGGCCCGGTGGCCTCGCTGCAGTCCGGTGGCAAGCTGACCGCTACCCGGATCGAAGTGCCGGCTGACATTTCCTCGGCAGCGTTCTTCCTGGTGGCAGCCTCTATCGCTGAAGGCTCCGAGCTGGTGCTGGAGCATGTCGGCATCAACCCGACCCGTACCGGCGTGATCGACATCCTGCGCCTGATGGGCGGCGACATCACCCTGGAAAACCAGCGTGAGGTGGGCGGCGAGCCTGTGGCCGACCTGCGTGTGCGCGGTGCCAAGCTGAAGGGTATCGACATTCCTGAAGCATTGGTGCCGCTGGCCATCGACGAATTCCCGGTATTGTTCGTGGCGGCTGCCTGCGCTGAAGGGCGTACCGTGCTGCGTGGCGCCGAAGAGCTGCGGGTCAAGGAGTCCGACCGCATCCAGGTGATGGCCGATGGCCTGATCACCTTGGGCATCAAGTGCGAGCCGACCCCGGACGGCATCATCATCGACGGCGGCCAGTTGGGCGGCGGCGAAGTGCATGGGCATGGTGATCACCGCATCGCCATGGCCTTCAGCGTGGCCTCGCTGCGCGCCAGTGCACCGATTCGCATTCACGACTGCGCCAACGTCGCCACCTCGTTCCCCAACTTCCTGGCGCTGTGTGCCGAAGTGGGTATTCGCGTGGCAGAAGAGGGCAAGTCGTGAATTCGCTGGCACCGGTTATTACCATCGACGGGCCAAGCGGCTCGGGCAAGGGCACTGTCGCCGGGCTGATGGCCCGCGAGCTGGGCTGGAAGCTGCTGGACTCCGGCGCGCTGTATCGCTTGCTGGCATTCAATGCGAGCAACCACGGCGTCGACCTGACCAACGAAGAGCTGCTGACCAAGCTTGCCGCTCATCTGGATGTGCAGTTCATCGCTGCCGAGCCCGGTAAGCTGCAGCAGATCATCCTTGAGGGTGAGGACGTCAGCAACGTCATCCGTACCGAAACCGTCGGTGCCGGTGCATCGATGGTGGCGTCGCTGCCGGCGGTGCGTGATGCGCTGCTGGTGCGTCAGCGTGAGTTCCGCGAAGTGCCGGGGCTGATTGCTGACGGTCGCGACATGGGTACCGTGGTGTTCCCGGACGCGCCATTGAAGGTCTTCCTCACCGCCAGCGCGGAGGAGCGCGCACGTCGCCGCTACCTGCAGTTGAAGGGCAAGGGTGAAGATGTTAGTCTGTCGAGTCTGCTGGATGAGATTCGTGCACGTGATGAACGTGACACCCAACGTGCAGTGGCCCCGCTGAAACCAGCGGCCGATGCCATTCAGTTGGACTCTACCGAGTTGTCCATCGAGCAGGTGTTGCAACGTATCAGAAGCGAGATCGCCCAGCGCGACCTTATCTGATAGCCAGGAAAGCAGGCAGGGGCACCAGTCAACGTCCTGCCGGCTTTCCTTTACTTAAAACGAACCCACATTGTCTGGAATGTGGTTATGGGCGTTTGTTTCGCCCGAATCTACAGGAATTAAAATGAGCGAAAGCTTTGCAGAACTCTTTGAAGAAAGCCTGAAAACCCTCAATCTTCAGCCGGGTGCGATCATCACCGGTATCGTTGTCGACATCGACGGCGACTGGGTTACCGTACACGCTGGCCTGAAGTCCGAGGGCGTCATCCCGCTCGAGCAGTTCTACAACGAAGCTGGCGAGCTGACCATCAAGGTCGGTGACGAAGTTCACGTTGCGCTGGACGCGGTCGAAGACGGCTTTGGCGAAACCAAACTGTCCCGTGAAAAAGCCAAGCGCGCCGAGTGCTGGATTGTTCTGGAAGCAGCTTTCGCCGCCGAAGAAGTGGTCAAGGGCGTTATCAACGGTAAGGTTAAGGGCGGCTTCACTGTCGACGTTAACGGCATCCGTGCGTTCCTGCCGGGCTCCCTGGTTGATGTCCGCCCAGTGCGCGACACCACCCACCTTGAAGGCAAAGAGCTGGAATTCAAGGTCATCAAGCTGGACCAGAAGCGCAACAACGTTGTCGTTTCCCGTCGCAGCGTGCTGGAAGCCGAGAACAGCGCCGAGCGCGAAGCCCTGCTGGAAACCCTGCAGGAAGGCCAGCAAGTCAAAGGTATCGTCAAGAACCTCACCGACTACGGCGCATTCGTGGACCTGGGCGGTATCGACGGCCTGCTGCACATCACCGACATGGCCTGGAAGCGCATCAAGCACCCATCGGAAATCGTTAACGTTGGCGACGAAGTCGACGTACGCGTTCTGAAGTTCGACCGTGAGCGCAACCGCGTTTCGCTGGGTCTGAAGCAGATGGGCGAAGATCCGTGGGTAGCTATCACTGCCCGTTACCCAGAAGGTACTCGCGTACAGGCTCGCGTTACCAACCTGACCGACTACGGCTGCTTCGCTGAGCTGGAAGAAGGCGTTGAAGGTCTGGTACACGTTTCCGAAATGGACTGGACCAACAAGAACATCCACCCGTCGAAAGTCGTTCAGGTTGGCGACGAAGTGGAAGTCATGGTTCTGGACATCGACGAAGAGCGTCGTCGTATCTCCCTGGGCATCAAGCAGTGCAAGTCCAACCCATGGGAAGACTTCTCCGGCCAGTTCAACAAGGGTGACAAGATCACCGGTACCATCAAGTCGATCACCGACTTCGGTATCTTCATTGGCCTGGACGGCGGCATCGACGGCCTGGTTCACCTGTCCGACATCTCCTGGAACGAAACCGGCGAAGAAGCCGTACGTCGTTTCAAGAAGGGCGACGAGCTGGAAACCGTCATCCTGTCGGTCGACCCAGAGCGCGAGCGCATCTCCCTGGGCATCAAGCAGCTGGAAGACGATCCGTTCTCCAACTTCGTTGCTGTCAATGACAAGGGCGCTATCGTCAAGGGCATCGTGAAAGAAGTTGACGCCAAAGGCGCCATCGTCACCCTGGCCGACGACATCGAAGCCACTCTGAAAGCTTCCGAAATCAGCCGTGACCGCGTTGAAGACGCGCGTAACGTTCTGAAGGAAGGCGAAGAGATCGAAGCCAAGATCATCAGCGTTGACCGCAAGTCCCGCGTTATCAGCCTGTCGATCAAGTCGAAAGACGACGCTGAAGAGCGCGAAGCTATCCAGAGCCTGAAAAACGCTCCGGAAGCTGCTGCCGACACCACCATGGCTGCGCTGCTGCGCGAAGCAATGGCCAAGCAGAACTGAGTTCTGTTTGATCGGTAAAAAGGGCGACCCTCGGGTCGCCCTTTTTTTATGCCTGCAATCAAGCGGCGCGGCGGTTGTCACCGCTGGACCACGCCAGCTTCAGGCTGGCACAACCCAGTGTACGGTGGATGACACCGGCATCGCCGGTGTTCGCGGGTAAACCTGCGCCTACGCCGATGGCGCCGGACCACTTCAGGCAGACACCCCCTCCATTGTAGGAGCGGGTTCACCCGCGAATCAGGCGCCACGGTGGATGGCACCGGCATCGCCGGTGTTCGCGGGTAAACCCGCGCCTACGCCGATGGCGCCGGACCACACTAACTTCAGGCTGACACCCCCATTGTAGGAGCGGGTTCACCGCGAATCAGGCGCCACGGTGGGAGGGCACCGGCATCGCCGGTGTTCGCGGGTAAGCCCGCGCCTACGCCGATGGCGCCGGACCACGCTAACTTCAGGCTGACACCCTCCATTGTAGGAGCGGGGTCACCCGCGAATCAGGCGCCACGGTGGATGGCACCGGCATCGCCGGTGTTCGCGGGTAAACCCGCGCCTACGCCGATGGCGCCGGACCACGCTAACTTCAGGCTGACACCCCCATTGTAGGAGCGGGTTCACCCGCGAATCAGGCGCCACGGTGGATGGCACCGGCATCGCCGGTGTTCGCGGGTAAACCCGCGCCTACGCCGATGGCGCCGGACCACGCTAACTTCAGGCTGGCACCCCCCATTGTAGGAGCGGGTTCACCCGCGAATCAGGCAGCGCTGGCCTGTCTAAGCGGTAGACCATTCTTGAATTACTTCAATCTTGAATTTTTTTATTAAGTCAAGATCCACCCTGTTCAAATCCTTCCCGGCGTGCTACAAACTGGTTAAGCAATGATCTAGCTGCTTGATAACGAAGGGAAAAATATGACGAAGTCGGAGCTGATCGAACGTATTGTCACCCATCAGGGGCTGCTCTCGTCCAAGGACGTGGAGCTGGCCATCAAGACCATGCTTGAGCAGATGTCACAATGCCTGGCTACCGGCGATCGCATCGAGATCCGCGGTTTTGGCAGCTTCTCGCTGCACTATCGCGCCCCACGCGTAGGCCGTAATCCCAAGACCGGCCAGTCGGTCAGCCTCGAAGGCAAGTTCGTGCCGCATTTCAAACCCGGCAAAGAGTTGCGCGACCGGGTCAATGAAGACGAGCATGAAGAGGCCCACACCTGATTCCCAAAGGAGCAATCTGATGCGTAACTTCAAGCGCGCCCTGGCGGCGGTCTTCGTGCTGCTATTGGCGGCTGTGGTGCTGTTCTTCGTGCTGGAGAACCAGCAAACCGTGTCATTGGTCCTGTTCGGTTGGGCTGCACCCGCCATGCCGGTTGCTGTCCTGGTATTGGCCGCTTTGGTCATTGGCCTGGCAGTCGGGCCATTGCTGGGGGCCTACGGCGTGCAGCGCAGCAAGCGCAAGATCAGGGCGTCTGCCCGTGAGGCGGCACTGAGCGGCAACTAAGGAAATGTCCTACACCTAATAAAGAAAGGTTCACCTATGCATGCGTCGGCCGTCATGGAGTAATAGTCCACTTCATTTTCGGTCCAGGCGAGTGTGCGCAGCATGGAATATCCCAGCCTTTCCCATCATGGTGGTACCCGCGGCGTCACTGGGTCCTGCCATCAGTTGCACCTTGATCCCTCCGTTAGCCTGCTGATTGATTGCGGCCTTGAGCAAGGGAATGAGGCGCCGTCGGATGCGGAGACCGCGGCGCTCGGCTTCGATATCCAGGGCATTCAGGCACTGGTCATCACCCATGTCCATCTCGACCATGTTGGGCGCATCCCTGCGCTGCTGGCAGCGGGTTACCGTGGCCCTATCCTGTGCAGCGAGCCCTCAGCCCGGCTGCTGCCGCTGGTACTGGAAGACGCCTACAAGCTGAGTATCAGCAGCAAGCCTGCGCAGGTGGCGCGCTATCTCGATTTCATCCGTGACCTCATCGTGCCGCTGCCCTTCGAGCAGTGGCACACGGTGGCCGAGCGCCCGGGTCTTGCCTGTCGTATTCGTCTGCAGCGCGCAGGGCATCTGCTGGGGTCCGCTTATGTCGAGTGCGATATGCAGCATGAGCAAACCAACACCCGGTATGTGTTTTCTGGCGACCTGGGCGCTTGCGGCAACCCGTTGCTGCGTCCGGTGCAGCCTCCGGAGCGCGCCGACGTGCTAGTGCTGGAAAGCACCTACGGCGACCGCCTGCACCCACAGGCAGGCGACCGCCGCCAGCGACTGGAAGACGCCATCGATCGAGCCCTCGCCGACAAGGGCACCATCCTGATTCCCGCATTCAGTCTTGGTCGTACCCAGGAGCTGCTGTATGAACTGGAAGATATTCTTCATCGCAAAGCCCTGCTGAACACTACCGGTCCGGCTCCGGACGGGGAGCCGATCGACTGGTCACAGTTGCCCGTCATCCTCGATTCGCCCTTGGCTCAGCGCATCACCAGCGTGTACCGGGAGCTGCACGAATACTGGAATGCAGAAGCCAAGGCGCGTGTTGAAGCGGGGCGCGATCCACTCGGCTTCAGTCAGCTGATCAGTGTGGACACCCATGCCCGCCACCAGCAGGTGGTCAACTACCTCAAGAGCACAGGGCGCCCTGCAATCGTAATCGCCGGCAACGGGATGTGTTCGGGTGGGCGTATCGTCAATTACCTCAAGGCCATGCTGGGGGATCCGCGGCATGAGGTGATGTTTGTGGGGTACCAGGCTAAGGGGACGCCGGGGGCGGTGATACAGGCGAGTGAGGGGGCTGAAGGGTTTGTGCAGGTTGATTTGGATGGGCGGATGTATGAAGTGCGGCTTAAGGTCATGACGATCGCTGGCTTTGCAGGGCATGCAGATCAGTTTGGGCTCGTGCGCTTCGCTCTGCAGGGGCGGTCTCCTGCAGGACGAGTGTTGCTTGTACATGGTGAGATCAGTGCCAAGCTGCAACTACTACAAGCATTGCGCAGCAGCGCGGTTGCTTCGAACCTCACATTGGAAGTTGGTATACCAAAATAGCAGAACAGATTAATGGTTTTTTTCTCCGGAACTTTTTGAACCAAGCGATCTCTACTTCAACCTTAAACGATCGTCCTGAATACGGTTACCAGATTTTAGATTTTTTGTATAGTCAAAATCCAAGTCTGCTCAATTGATATTTATTCGCATTTGTGGAGGGCGTTGCAGTCACTCTTGCTATTGCTTTCGTATGGGATATTCTAGCTCTGAAGAGCCTGCTGGTATGAGGAGTGCATCGAGCAGCACTTTTGGGCAGTAAAATTTCCCCCCCCCCTTGCGGATGCTGTTCGACATCCGCTGTATTTATTTTCCCCCCGTTTTTGGGTTGCTGGCTCGGCGGTGGGGAGGGGCGAATGCAGCAGTGCAGGTGAAAACAAGGAAAAAAATCGAATGGCTAGCGAGCTATACCGGGGTGGCGAGGAAGTTGATCTAAGCGAGCTATTTAAAAGCTTGTTCGAGCAAAAGGTTTTGATAATCGGGTTAACGATCGCATTCTTATTGTTGGCAGTACTTTACGCTTTTACACGTCAGCCTATTTATCAAGCTGATCTAGCGATCGTAGCACCTTCCCATAACGATATTTCTGCCATAAATTATGGGCGCGGTGAAGCAGTTGGCCTGCCGTTAATTTCCGTTAGGGAGGTGTATGATTTATATGCGCGAGTACTATATTCGGAAAATGCGCGACGCAAAGTGTTTGAAGAAATCTATCTTCTCTCGCTTCCTGAAAGCGAGAAAGCGATGTCTCAGAATGTGATGTTCAGACAGTTTTCTCGTTCGTTTGTAATCAGCAAGGCAGGTGATGATGCGGCTGCACGCTATGTGATCAGCGTCTCTTATTCTGAGCCAGCGGTAGCGGCGGAGTGGGCAGACGCACTTGCGGATACCGCTGCTGAAATGACGAAGAACGAGTTGGTGAAAAATGCCGTTTCAGATGCGTCCTTGCGTGCCGCCATGTTGGGTAGAGAAATCTCCGGTAAACGTGAGGTGGCGCGCAAGGAGCGGGAAGATAGGCTGAGTAAGTTGAAAGAGGCGCTGGCAATCGCCTTGGCTGTTGGCTTGAAGAAGCCTCCTATCATTACGGGGAGTGCTTCGGAGTTGTCGGCGCGAATGGATGGAGATCTCGCCTATATGCGCGGTAGTGATGCTATTCGGGCCGAAATAGATAATATGGAGAGGCGTAACTCCGACGATCCATATATTGATAACTTGCGTCAGCTTGAAGAGCGTATGGCTTTTTATCAGAACTTTAAGGTTAGCGACGATGGCTTTCGTGTTTATCGGCGGGATGGCGTGCTTGCGGTGCCTGATCAACCCGTTAAACCCAGAAAAATTTTGATTATATTGGGTGGGCTCGTGCTGGGGCTAGGTCTGGGAATATTCATTGCACTAATTCGGTTTTTCGTGCGTGGAAAGAAAGAAAGATTTGCATAATGAACGGCTTGGCTCAGGTGCTGGCTGATGTGGTAAAAGGGGCGTAAATTGGACTTGGGTCAGGTTAAAATACTTTATAAGAACAACCTGAAGGTGGTTAGTAATTACCTGCATATGACGGTATTGCAGGTTATGAATTCTTTTTTTTATCTCATTATATATCCCTATGTTATTCACCGGCTTGGGGTGGAAAATTTTGGGCTGTATGTATTTGCATCCGGTGTTGCCATGTATTTCATGGTGTTTGTGAATTTTGGCTTCGATATTCATGCAGCAAAGTTAGTGTCGCTTGAGCAAGATAACAAGCTCGGGCATGGCAGCCTGATGGCTCGCGTGTTGTTGGCCAAAAGCTGGTTAGTCTGTGTCGCTACGGTAATATTCTTGCCGTTGATGATGTTTTTTGAGTTTATGCGTGGGCATTGGCTAGTGTTTGTCTTGGCCTATGCCAATGTGCTGTCCAGTGTGCTTCTGCCGCAGTGGTACTTCCATGGTATGCAGAAGATGAAGGTGTTGACGACTATTCAACTGGTGTTGAAATTGTTGTCATTGCCGTTAATTTTTCTACTTGTTACCCAGGAAGGGGATGTGGTGTTTTACACTGCGATTACTGTCGGGGTCAATGTGCTTGCCAGTCTGCTGGCATTTCTATTTGCAAGTCGGGGGTGCGAGCGCCCTGCGTTTCCGGCTGGTAAAGAGGTAAAGGCATTGTTGTTGGAAGTGCAGCCGTTTTTCTGGTCTACAGCGGCCAACACATTTAAGCAGAAAAGTATTGAAATTATAATTGGTAGTCTATTCGGTATGCGAGAGGTTGCGATCTATGACCTTGCGAACAAAATCTTTTCGGTGCCGAGTCTGTTGGCGTCAAATATTAATGCGGCATTGTTCCCTGTTCTGATTCGCAGCGCACGACGTGAGTTGATTAGCAAGATTATAAAGATCGAGCTCGGCGTAGGCCTGCTGTGTATCTTGTCGGTTGTAATTGGTGGGTATTGGGTGGTGGCGTTTATTGCGCCTCCTGGCATGGAGCAGGCATATTACCTGTCGATCCTGCTCAGCATCAGTATCTTGACTTACCTCATTGTCGGTAGTCATATTTATTTTATCTATGTGCCAAACCAGTGTTATGGTCTAGTGCTAAAAAATCAGATAGTTTCGATTATCTCATTCTATTGCTTTTGTGCGCTTTACTTGAGCGTCCATTGGGATATAAGTTCTGTTGTGTTCGGTTTGGTGAGCTCGGCCATGCTTGAGATTGCATACAGCTATAGCCTTGTAAAGAAAGTGCCTGAATATCAATAGTTTGTCTGGAATTTACGCCCGGTCAAGAAATGAAAGGTAGGCGATTTTATGGAAAGATTCGACGTTCCGGTGGCTTTGTTCTTGTTCAAGCGCATCGACAAACCCCTGGAAATCATCAAGCAGCTTGCCAAAATCGCTCCTGCGCGTCTCTATCTGCTCTCTGATGGTGGGCGAACCGACGACGAGCGGTGTCAGGTTGCTGAGTGTCGTGATGCGATTGAGCGCGCCATTACCTGGGAGTGCGAAGTCGTAAAGAAATATGAGGCTCAGAACGTAGGTGTTTACGAAAATATTGCTGGCGGCGCAAAGTGGGTGCTGCAGCGAGAGCCGTTTGCCATCTTTTTGGAAGACGATAATTTTCCGGAGATTACCTTTTTTCAGTTCTGCAAAGAGCTATTAGAAAGATACGAGAACGATACTCGTGTCTTGTGGATCTGCGGTACTAACTATTTAAAGACGTACGCGCCGCAAGATGGTTCCAGTTATGTATTTACCAAGAACATGATGCCATGTGGCTGGGCGTCTTGGGCAAGTAAGTTTATTCCCTTCTACGACGGTGAGCTTACCCTGTGGCAAGATTCCTATGTGCGTGATCGTATTCGTAAGGAATATGCATACGAGAAACTCTACTATCAGGATCGGTACAATGTTGAGTATGAATTGGATGCCAAGGCTAAGACTGGGCGGTTCTATTCATGGGACTATCAAATGAGTTTTTCCATCCGTGCCCATAATTTGTATGGCATTGTGCCGGCGTACAATCAGATTACCAACATTGGGGTGGATAATGATTCGACGCACGGTGGCACATCAATGGAGGATGTAATGACCGAGCGATTCTGCGGTCTGCCAACACGGCCTATGGAATTTCCGTTAAGGCATCCAAAGGCGTTGTTGATTGACGATACCTTTGAGGTTGCCGTTGCCAAAATTATTCTCCACCCAAAGTTTTTTTCAGTAAAATCAAGGCTTTCGCGCACCGTTCGAAAGCTGCTTGGTATCCGTAAGACAGAAAGTATTCTTGGTTACTTAAAGAGCAAGTTAGCCTGAGCCATGGCGACGATGCAGAGCAGGTATCTCTCGATTATTTTGTCCATCCCAGTGTTCCTGCTGATGTGGGCGTTGTACGGGTGGAATACTTGGAATGGTGATCGCGATGGTTATGAGTTGTATTATAATACGCGTATTACCCTGGCTAGTTGGGGTAAGGAGGTTGGATATGGCTATCTTAATATAATAGCGAAGCAGGCTGGAATATCATTTGGTCATTTCCAGATTGCCCTTTCACTGGTTACGCTGCTGCTTGTATATCGCTATGTCTTGAAAAAAGCTATTGCGCCCGTGGCATCAATGCTGGCTTATTTCGTGTGCTTCTTCGCGTTAGATTTTGTTTTGATGCGAAATTTTCTAGCTTTTGCTATATGTCTGCAGGCGATGCTGTATTTGTATGAAGGGGGCTGGCGGGGGCGCCTCGCCTACGCGTTTCTAATTTTGCTGGCGACCAGTATCCATCAATCTTCGCTTGTTTACATGGTATTCGTGGTAATGCCTTTGGGGCGGGTGCTACCGTTGAATCGCCTTCTTTTTTTCTGCGGCATCTTCATATCTGCTTACGTCATGGTTCGCTATTTCGTAGCGCTTCCAGACTCGATAGCTGCGCACTTTAGTTACTATGCTACTTCATTGAAAAGTTCGCTTTTCAATTCGGCGGTTCACTTGCTCTCGGTGTTGTCTTTGGTACTGGTTGCGTTGAGTGAGCGGAAGAATTTGTTGCGTGGTGTAGCGGTTGATGAGCGGGATAGAGAGTTGATCTTTATCTGTAATGTCAATTGCTTGTCGCTGCTTTTTATTCCGCTGTATTTTGAGTCGGAAATTTTTATCCGGTTGCTCCGTTTTGTGCTGTTCTTCAATTTATTGCACTGCGTTAATTCACTGTTTATGTGGCGAAAGAGTTATTTTCTTATATTGTGTTATCTGTCATTCTTGATGCTTTACCTCATTTTATTTTTTTTGGTTCCTGTGGCTGAGTATTCGGTCATACCGCTATTTAAGAATAATGCACTGTTAGGGTTGGGTTGATGGGGCATACATAATGGAGCAGATTCTGTTGGGTGCAAGGGTCGACGTTCAGGTTGAGGCGCATTTATGAGAGTAGTATTTCTGGGAGGGGTGTTCACAGATACTGACCGTGAATCAATTGTCAGCTATTCGCAGGGTAGCATTCAGTTTGCGGCGGACACATTGCAGAAAAACTATATCCGTGGTTTCAGCGAATGCCCTGAGATCAGCGGGATAACGGTGGTCAATCTTCCGTTTATAGGTGCGTACCCGCGAAGGTATAAGGAAATTTTCTATTCGCCCGCAGTCGCGCTAGAACAAATGAATGGCGCCACTGTCAAAAACAAGCCCTTTTTCAACCTGACGATCATCAAGAACCTGCACAAGGTCATGGTTGCCTATCGAGGCATACAAGACAGCCTGCCAAAAGGCGGAGGGGAGCGCACGTTACTAGTCTGTTATTCCATGCACCTCCCGTTTCTTATTGCGTGCAGGTTGATCCGTGCAATACGTAAGGATGTGGATTTTTGCGTAATTGTGCCGGACCTTCCAGAGTATATGGCAGCTCGCTCCGGCCTGACTAAGCTTGTCTTTCAGGGTTTGGCGCGGATTTCATACCGAATTGTCAATGGGGCCGACAGCGTCGTCGCGATCACTGATGCGATGCTTGACGTATTTTCACCAAGACTCAAAAAGGTTGTTGTTGAGGGCATAGCAGACAGTGATTATGTCAGCCGTCCGTCTTCGTCCGTGCGCAAGCCCTATTTCTTGTATAGTGGTACCTTGGACAGACGATATGGTATTCGCAAACTGCTGGACGCATTCCTTGCATCCGGCGTTGAGAATTATGAGCTTTATATTTGTGGTGATGGCGATGATCGTGCCAATGTGGAAAGCGTTTCTGCAGAAAATGGTAAAGTGAAATACCTGGGTCAGTTGGACAGAAATGCTGTTCTGAAGTTGCAGCGAGAAGCTACGCTGCTGATTAATCCGCGTGATAATGAGTCGGCGTTTACTAAGTACTCGTTTCCATCAAAGGTAATCGAGTACATGTCTTCTGGTGTGCCGGTCATGATGTATGCGCTTGACGGTATACCTAAAGAATATTATCGTTTTTGCTACCTGGTTCCACCCGGTCCGGAGGGGCTGAAAGAGATGATAGCCAAGGTGGCCTCGTTCGATGTCGATGAGCTCAGCGAAATGGGGCGGTCGGCAAAAAAATTTATTGCAGATCATAAAATGCCCAGTGCTCAAATCGCCAAGGTGCTGGATGCCATAAAAGGGAAAACCTATGTTTGAAGGCAAGAAATTACTCATTACCGGCGGAACCGGATCGTTTGGCAATGCTGTTCTCAAGCGTTTTCTGGATACTGATATTGCAGAAATCCGCATTTTCAGTCGGGACGAAAAGAAACAGGATGACATGCGCAAGCGATATGCCAGCTCTAAGCTGAAGTTTTATATCGGCGATGTGCGTGATTATCAAAGCCTTTTGAACGCGACACGAGGTGTTGATTACATCTTTCATGCGGCCGCGCTGAAGCAGGTTCCGTCCTGCGAGTTCCACCCAATGGAGGCGGTCAAAACCAATGTCATTGGTACCGAAAACCTTCTGGAGGCCGCTATTCAGAACGAAGTACGTCGGGTTGTTTGCCTGAGTACTGACAAGGCGGTCTACCCGATCAACGCCATGGGTATTTCCAAGGCGATGATGGAAAAGGTGATGGTTGCAAAATCGCGTAACGTCGATGAGAAAAAAACTGTGATTTGCGGTACTCGCTACGGCAACGTCATGGCTTCACGCGGTTCGGTCATCCCACTGTTCATCGAACAGATTCGTGCCGGTCAGGCGCTGACACTGACTGACCCTAACATGACGCGATTCATGATGACATTGTCCGATGCCGTCGACCTGGTGCTGTATGCCTTTGAACACGGTAACAACGGCGATTTGTTCGTGCAGAAAGCGCCTGCAGCAACCATCGAAGTGCTGGCCAAGGCGCTGACCGAACTGGTTGGCAAACCGCAGCACCCGATCAATGTCATCGGTACCCGTCATGGCGAAAAACTCTACGAAGCCCTGCTGAGCCGGGAGGAACTGGTATGTGCCGAGGACATGGGTGACTACTACCGTGTGCCGCCAGACCTGCGTGACTTGAACTATGCGAAGTTTGTGGAAGAGGGCGAGACCCGTCTCTCAATTACCGAGGACTATAACTCCCACAACACCCAGCGCCTTGATGTTGCCGGAATGCAGCAATTGCTGCGCAAACTCGACTTTATTCGCGCCATAGAACGCGGCGAGCATGCCACCCCGGAGGAGTGAAGCGATGAAAGTACTGGTCACAGGGGCAAATGGTTTCGTAGGGCGCAACCTGCTGGTGCACCTTGGCGAGCGCAAGGACATCGAGGTAGTGCTTTTCACTCGGGAGCATGCCCTTGAGTCGCTGCGCGAAAAGGTTTGTGGTGTGGACTTTGTGTTCCATCTGGCGGGCATAAACCGGCCGAAAGACCCCGAGGAATTCAAGGTAGGCAATGCTGACCTGACCTTGGAACTGTGCCGGGCTATCAAGGCAACTGGGCGGCAGATTCCTGTCCTCTATACTTCGTCGAGCCAGGCTGAACTGGATAACGCCTACGGTGCCAGCAAGCGTGGCGCCGAAGAGGCTCTGTCAGAGTTACAGTCACAACATGGCTCGGCCGTGCATCTGTTCCGCCTGCCTAATGTGTTTGGCAAGTGGGCACGGCCGAACTATAACTCGGCTGTGGCTACGTTTTGCCACAACATCGTGCATGACTTGGAAATCACCATCAATGACCCTCATGCGCTTATCAACCTCGTTTACATTGATGATGTAATCAAAGCATTTGTCCAGGTGCTAGATGGAGTTAAATCCGGCACGCCGTTTGCTAAGGTAGAGCCGCAATACAGCATCACAGTGGGTGAACTGGCAGACCTACTACGTACCTTCCGCGACAGCCGTGCGAGCATGGTCACGGAGGCAGTGGGTACCGGCTTGATACGAGCCTTGTATTCGACCTACCTGAGCTACGTCCCCCCCGAGAGTTTCACCTATAAGGTGCCCAAGCATGGCGACCCGCGAGGCGTGTTTGTCGAGATGCTAAAAACCAAGGACAGTGGCCAGTTTTCCTACTTCACCGCGCACCCAGGCATCACCCGAGGCGGCCATTACCACCACACAAAGACCGAAAAGTTTTTGGTGATCAAAGGTAAGGCGTGTTTTCGCTTCCGTCACGTGGTATCTGGGGCGTTCCACGAACTGTTCACCTCTGGCGAAGAGCCGGAGATTGTCGAGACTGTCCCTGGTTGGACCCACGACATCACCAACGTAGGTGATGACGAGATGATCGTCATGCTTTGGGCCAACGAAATTTTCGACCGTGAGAACCCTGATACCTACGCTCGGCCAGTAGGCACCGAAGCCTGAACGGGCCCGAGAGGATGAACTGATGAAAAAACTGAAAGTTGTCACTGTTGTTGGCACCCGCCCGGAGATCATCCGGCTATCGCGCGTGATTGCGCGCCTGGATGAATACTGCGAGCACATTCTGGTTCACACCGGCCAGAACTATGACTACGAGCTTAATGAAATCTTCTTCCAGGACTTGGGCATCCGCAAACCTGATCATTTCCTGAACGCAGCAGGCGCGAGTGGGGCTGAAACGATCGGCAATGTGATCATCGCGGTAGACAAAGTGCTGGCTGAGGTCAAGCCGGAGGCCTTATTGGTCCTTGGCGACACCAACAGTTGCATGGCCGTGTTGCCTGCCAAGCGCCGGAAGATTCCGACCTTTCACATGGAGGCGGGCAACCGCTGCTTCGACATGCGTGTTCCGGAAGAAATCAACCGCCGCATTGTTGACCATACCGCTGATATAAATCTTACCTACAGCACCATCGCCCGTGATTACTTGCTGCGCGAAGGTCTGCCAGCCGATCAGATCGTCAAAACCGGCAGCCCTATGTTCGAAGTGCTTGAGCACTATCGCATAGGTATCGAAGCTTCGGACGTTTTGCAACGTCTTGGATTAGAGCCGGGTAAGTTCTTTGTCGTGAGCGCTCACCGCGAAGAAAACATTGATTCCGATAAGAATTTCCTCAAGCTGGTGGATGTACTTAATACCGTGGCGGCAGAGTTTGATCTGCCGGTAATCGTCTCTACCCACCCCCGTACGCAGAAGCGAGTTGATGCCATGGGTATCAACTTCCACGCCAACGTGCGTTTGCTGAAACCGCTAGGGTTCAAGGATTACAACAAGCTGCAGTCCGAAGCACGCGCCGTGCTTTCTGATAGCGGCACTATCAACGAGGAAGCCTCCATTCTAAACTTCCCCGCATTGAACATTCGCGAAGCGCACGAACGGCCTGAAGGGATGGAAGAGGCTGCGGCGATGATGGTAGGTCTCGAGGTAGAGCGCGTACTGCAAGGCCTGGGCATCCTCGAACGGCAGGCGCGGGGCGCTATACGGGACCTGCGTCTGGTTTACGATTACAGCATGCCAAATGTTTCCGACAAGGTTGTGCGAATTTTGCACAGCTATACCGACTACGTGAATCGCGTGGTATGGAAGCGCTACTGAACCGGAAGCTATCGATGCCAGCAGAAAAAATGCGCGTACTGGTTGTAACGCAGTACTTCTGGCCGGAAAACATGCGGATCAATGATATGGTCCGCGACTTCACTGCCAGGGGGCATGAAGTCACGGTACTGACAGGTCTCCCCAACTATCCAGAGGGGCGTATTTTCCAAGACTATAAAGCCAACCCAGAAGCCTATTCATTCTACGAGGGGGCGCAGGTTGTTCGTGTGCCGCTGGTACCCCGTGGCACACGTAGTGTGCAACTGGTGCTCAACTATCTGTCGTTCTGCGTGCTCGCATCTTTGATGGGGGCCTTTAAGTTGCGCGGGCGCAAGTTCGATGCCGTCTTCGTCTATGCCGTTTCTCCCATTCTCGCGGCCATACCCGCTGTTATAATCGGGCGGTTGAAACGTGCTCCGGTATTTGTCTGGGTTCTCGACCTGTGGCCGGAGACATTGCGCGCGGTTAACGTAATCCATGACCAACGATTGCTGGGGTTGGTGGGCAAGGCGGTATCGTGGATCTACAACCGCACTGACTACCTGCTGTTGCAGTCTCGTGGCTTTTTCGACAACGTGCGTCGGTATTGCACCCGGAATATCGAGGACGACCGGTTGGTATATTTCCCCAGTTGGGCAGAAGACGACTTTTCGGCCTCAATGGACAAGCCCTGTACCCTCATCGCTCAGGACAACTCTGTATTTACGGTCGTTTTTGCTGGCAACATCGGTGAAGCGCAAGATTTTCCGGCTGTCCTTGACGCCGCGCAGGCGTTACGTGGTGAGGTTCCTGTTCGCTGGGTCATCGTCGGGGACGGCCGCATGAGCGTCTGGCTGGCCGATGAGGTGCGCAATCGCGGTCTGGACAACGTGCATTTGTTGGGGCGCCATCCTCTTGATGCCATGCCGCCCCTATTTGCCCAAGCTGACGCCTTGTTGGTTTCCTTACGCACCAACGATGTGTTCGAGCAGACAATACCTGGCAAGGTGCAGGCCTATCTGGCTTCTGGTAGGCCGGTACTGGGCATGATCAATGGTGAGGCTGCTCGGGTCATCAACGAGTCTGGGGCAGGTTACGCCTGTGCATCTGGCGATGGCGAAGCGTTAGCAATCATTACTCGCAGGATGGCCAAGCTTGCACCTGAGCAGCGCCAGGCAATGGGGGATAGCGGTCGGCGCTTTTATGAACAGGAATTCGCTCGCCATGTGCTGCTGACACGTCTTGAGCAGTTGTTTGGCAGCGCCACCTTACGAAGGACAACCTGATGAACCACCGTGTATTTCTCACCGGAGCCAGTGGCTTCGTGGGCAGTGCCGTATTGCAAAGGCTGTTGGCCGACGGCATGCCCATCGTGGCTACGATTCGTCGCAACAGCACTTCGCTACCACCCGCGGTAGAGGCGGTGCCCTTCGATTCGTTCGAAGAAGCATGTCAGTGGGGTGAAGCGCTGCTCGGCTGCGATACCGTGATTCATTGTGCAGCTCGTGTTCATGTGATGAATGATACCGAGGCCGACCCGCTTGCTGCATTTCGCAAGATCAACGTGCAGGGCACCATGAGCCTTGCCCGGCAAGCAGTCGCAGCAGGAGTAAAGCGCTTCGTTTATATCAGTTCGATCAAGGTCAATGGCGAGGAGACTGCACTCGGGCAGCCCTATACCGCGCACGACCGTCCACAACCTCAAGACCCATATGGTATCTCGAAGATGGAGGCGGAGGCCGAATTGTGGGCATTGGCGAAAGCGTCCGGGCTGGAAGTCGTAATCATACGGCCGGTGCTGGTGTATGGTCCTGGAGTCAAAGCAAACTTCCAGGCCATGATGCGTTGGTTGAGCAAGGGGGTGCCATTGCCGTTCGGGGCCATTGACAATCGACGTAGCCTGGTTGCACTCGACAATCTGGTTGACCTGATAGCGATCTGCATTGAACACCCAGCGGCCGCAAACCAGGTTTTTCTGGTAAGTGACGGTGAGGACCTTTCCACTACTGCACTTCTGCGCCGCATGGCCCAGGCATTGGGCGCGCCGGCGCGGTTGCTACCCGTACCAGGCTGGCTACTCAGTGGTGGCGCCAACCTGTTGGGCCGGACGGCGCTTTCCAAAAGGTTATGTGGGTCATTGCAGGTGGATATCGAAAAAACGCGTAAGGTACTCGGTTGGCAACCCCCGGTGAGTGTCGACGCGGCGCTCAGGGCCACTGCCCAACATTTTCAGGAATCGTCGAACAAATGATGCTTTGGTGGCTTTTACCCGCAGTGCTGCTGTGCTCGTTAGCCATGACCGGCACATTGAGACGTTATGCTTTGGCCAAGAACATTATCGATGTCCCCAATGCGCGTAGCTCACATTCAATCCCCACGCCCCGTGGCGGTGGAGTGTCGATTGTCGTCGCATTTCTGTCCGCATTGGCAGTAATGGCATTCCAGCCGGAGGGGCAGACTGACGCGTTGGTTGCACTGGGCGGGGCGGGGGCGGTGATCGCAGCGCTTGGTTTTATGGACGATCATGGGCATATCGCCGCTCGTTGGCGGTTGCTGGGGCACTTTGCCGCAGCCATCTGGATTCTGTACTGGCTGGGCGGGTTGCCCGCACTGCAGGTGTTCGGTTGGTGGCTCGACCTTGGGTGGGCCGGTGCAGTATTGGCAGCGATATACCTGGTCTGGCTGCTCAACCTGTACAACTTCATGGATGGTATCGATGGCATTGCGAGTGTCGAGGCAATCACTGTTTGCCTGGGTGCCAGTCTGCTTTACTGGTTGAGTGGGCAGGGGGGGATGACGGCCCTGCCACTCCTGCTGGCCGCGGCTGTGGCGGGCTTTTTGTTCTGGAACTTCCCGCCTGCAAAGATTTTCATGGGTGATGCAGGCAGTGGTTTCCTTGGAATTATCCTGGGTGGGCTGTCCCTACAGGCAGCGTGGCTGTCTTCCCAGCTGTTCTGGTGCTGGCTGATCTTGTTGGGTGTCTTCATTGTCGACGCCAGCTATACATTGGTTCGCCGTTTGTTGCGCGGAGACAAGGTTTATGAAGCTCATCGCAGTCATGCTTATCAGTTCGCATCTCGTCGTCACGGCAGACACCTGCCGGTAACCTTGGCGGTCACCGCATTGAATCTATTCTGGCTGCTGCCGGTGGCGCTGTGCGTTTTGTTGTTGGGGCTAGACGGTGTACTGGGGCTAATCGTTGCGTACGTACCTCTGGCGCTGATTGCAGTCTATTACCGCGCGGGTAGCCTGGAATAACTGTTGTACAGCAGAAGTGTTGAAGAATCGGTTAATACAATCAGAAAAAGAACTCTGGGAGCCTATGAACAAAGTACGCAAAAAACTGCTCGGGTTACCGCGTAGACAGAAGCGTCTGTTGCAGGTGCTGACAGATGTAGTGCTGGTATGGATTGCACTGTGGATGGCATTTGTGGTGCGTTTGGGCATCGACGACATGGCCAACCCCTTGATTGACCATACCTGGTTGTTCCTTTGCGCACCTGTGGTTTCCATTCCTCTGTTTATCCGCTTTGGACTGTATCGCGCCGTCATGCGCTACTTCGGCAACGACGCTCTGATTGCCATCATCAAGGCCGTTACGCTGTCCGCGCTGCTTCTGGGGTTCATCATTTATTGGGCCAGCAACCACCAGAACGTCGTGCCACGCTCAATCACTTTCAATTACTGGTGGCTCAGCCTGATCATGATCGGCGGGCTGCGTCTGGCCATGCGCCAGTACTTCCTGGGCGACTGGTTTGCCGCAGCCGCGCAACATGTACCGTTCGCCCAACGTGACGATGGCCTGCCCAAAGTCGCCATCTATGGTGCAGGTGCCGCCGGTAACCAGCTGGTGGCTGCCTTGCGCATGGACCGGGCCATGCGCCCTGTGGCGTTCATCGATGACGATCCCAGTATCAGTGATCGCGTGATTGCAGGGCTGCAGGTCTACCGTCCAGAGCAACTTGACCAGATGATCAACGTGACGGGGGCCCAGGAAATTCTGCTGGCCATCCCGTCATCCACGCGCACCCGTCGCAGGGAGATTCTCAACTTCCTGGAAGGCTATCCGCTCCATGTTCGCAGTGTGCCGGGCATCATGGACTTGGCCAGCGGCCGGGTGAAAGTCGATGATATTCAGGAGGTCGACATTGGCGACTTGCTGGGGCGGGATACAGTGCCTGCCCAGGCTGATCTCCTGGAGCGCTGCATTACCGAGCAAACGGTGTTGGTGACCGGGGCTGGCGGTTCTATTGGTTCAGAGCTCTGTCGGCAGATTTTGGGGCAGGCGCCCAAGTACTTGCTGCTTTTCGATCACAGTGAATTCAACCTCTACAGCATCCTCTCCGAACTGGAGCAGCGCGTTGCCCGTGAATCCCTTGCCGTCAGCCTGGTACCCATCCTGGGCTCGGTGCGCAACCAGTCCCAGCTCCTCGACATCATGCGCACCTGGCACGTCGACACTGTCTATCACGCGGCTGCCTATAAGCACGTGCCGATGGTGGAGCACAACATCACCGAAGGCCTGATGAATAATGTCATCGGCACACTGCACACTGCCCAGGCCGCGTTGCAGGCCGGGGTTGCCAACTTCGTGCTGATTTCCACCGACAAGGCCGTGCGCCCGACCAATGTGATGGGCAGCACCAAGCGCCTGGCCGAAATGACCCTGCAGGCGCTTAGCCGCGAAGTGGCGCCGGTGCTGTTTGGCGACAGCAGCAACGTTTCGCAGGTGAACAAAACCCGCTTCACCATGGTGCGCTTCGGTAACGTGCTGGGTTCATCGGGGTCGGTGATCCCACTGTTCCACAAGCAGATCAAGGCGGGTGGCCCGCTTACCGTTACCCACCCCAAGATCACCCGCTACTTCATGACCATTCCCGAGGCCGCGCAGCTGGTAATTCAGGCCGGCTCCATGGGCAAGGGCGGCGACGTGTTCGTGCTGGACATGGGCGAACCGGTGAAAATTGTGGAACTGGCCGAGAAGATGATTCACCTGTCTGGCTTCAGTGTGCGCTCCGAGCGTAACCCGATGGGTGATATTGCCATCCAGTTCACCGGGTTGCGGCCGGGGGAGAAGCTGTATGAAGAGCTGCTGATCGGCGATAACGTCATTGCTACCCGTCACCCGATGATCATGAGTGCCAACGAAGACTTCCTGCCCTGGGATACGCTCAAGGAGTTCCTACGCCAACTGATGGCGGCAGCGGCGGTTGATGACTTTGTGCGGGTACGGCAGTTGCTGCGCGAAACCGTGAGCGGCTATTCGCCGGAAGGCGAGATTGTCGACTGGATTTACCAGCAGCGGCGCCTGGAGCCTTGAGCTTGCTTCGCAGGTAAACTCGCTTCCACAGGGCCGCGATGCGGCCCCTGTAGCTCCGCCATTCCAGCCTGAATGTCACGTTGCCATCGTCTTCACTCTCGAATCAACCGCCGACAGTCTAGAATCCTGAAAGTGGAAGAGCAGACCCTGACAACGGAAGCAGACAAACATGACCATTCTGGTAACCGGCGGTGCAGGTTTTATCGGGGCGAACTTCGTTTTGGACTGGCTGGCCGGCGATGACGAACCCGTGGTCAACCTGGACAAACTCACCTATGCAGGCAATCTGCAGACCCTGAGCAGCCTGCAGGGCGACAAGCGCCATATCTTTGTGCATGGCGACATTGCCGATAGCGGGCTGGTCGCGGAGTTACTGCATGCCCATCAGCCCCGCGCCATCATCAACTTTGCCGCCGAATCTCATGTCGACCGCTCGATCCATGGCCCGCAAGCCTTTATCGAAACCAACGTCGTCGGCACTTTCCACCTGCTGGAAGCCGTGCGTGCATACTGGGGCGGCCTGAATGAACCGGCGCGGCAGGCATTCCGCTTCCTGCATGTGTCTACCGACGAAGTGTATGGCTCGCTGGCTGCCGACGAAGCGGCCTTCACTGAAACCCATCCGTACCAGCCTAACAGCCCGTACTCGGCCAGCAAGGCTGCCAGCGACCACTTGGTCCGTTCGTATTTCCATACCTACGGCCTGCCGGTGCTGACCACCAATTGCTCCAACAATTACGGCCCTTACCACTTCCCGGAAAAGCTCATCCCGCTGATGATCGTCAACGCCTTGGCCGGCAAGCCATTGCCGGTGTATGGCGACGGTCAGCAGATTCGCGACTGGTTGTACGTAAAAGACCACTGCAGCGCCATCCGCCGCGTGCTGGAAGCCGGCAAAACCGGTGAGGTTTATAACGTCGGGGGCTGGAATGAAAAGCCCAACCTGGAAATCGTCAACCGCGTTTGTGCGCTGCTGGACGAACTGCACCCTCGCACCGACGGCAAGCCCTACGCCGAACAGATCACCTACGTAAGCGACCGTCCCGGCCACGACCGCCGTTACGCCATCGATGCCCGCAAGCTGGAGCAGGAGCTTGGCTGGAAGCCTGCGGAAACCTTCGAAACCGGCATCCGCAAAACCGTGGCCTGGTACCTCGACAACCAGGACTGGGTGCAGAACGTGCAGTCTGGCAGCTACCGCGACTGGGTTGAAAAAAACTACGCAGGGCGTTCTGCATGAAGGTGCTGCTACTGGGCAAGGACGGTCAGGTAGGCTGGGAACTGCAACGCAGCCTGGCCCCACTGGGGCAGTTGCTGGCGCTGAACGCTCGCAGCCAGGCGTACTGTGGCGACCTGGGCAACTTGCCGGGCCTGGCCGAAACGGTCCGGGTCTACGCCCCCGATGTCATCGTCAATGCGGCGGCCTACACCGCCGTGGACAAAGCCGAGAGTGACCGTGAGCAAGCCTTCAAGGTAAACGCCGACGCTGTCGGCGTGCTGGCCCGCGCTGCCACTGACAGTGGCGCACTGCTGGTGCATTATTCCACCGACTATGTGTTTCCGGGGCAGGGCACCCAGCCCTGGCGCGAAGACGACGCCGTTGACCCACTGAATACTTATGGCGCCAGCAAGCTGGCTGGCGAGCAAGCCATCCAGGCTGCCGGTTGCCAGCACCTGATTTTTCGCACCTGCTGGGTGTATGCCGCACGCGGCAACAACTTCGCCAAAACCATGCTGCGCCTGGCTGCGGAGCGTGACAGCCTGGGCGTGATCGATGACCAGCACGGTGCCCCGACAGGCGCCGAACTGATTGCCGACATCACCGCCCACGCCATTGTCGCCACCCGCCGCAACCCATCCCTGGCTGGTCTGTACCACCTGGCTGCGGGTGGGGAAACCACCTGGTGCGGCTATGCCCGTTACGTACTGGAGCAAGCGGCGGTCCATGGCGTGCCGCTGAAAGCTCATGCCGAATACGTCACCCCATTGACCACAGAGGCCTACCCGACGCCGGCCATGCGGCCGGCCAACTCGCGTCTAGATACCCATAAACTGCAGAAGGCCTTTGCCCTGACCCTGCCAGACTGGCGCCTGGGTGTGGCTCGCATGCTGACGGAAATCTACGAGAAAGGACCACTATGAAGCGTAAAGGCATCATTCTGGCGGGTGGGTCGGGTACCCGCCTGCACCCGGCGACCCTGGCAATTTCCAAGCAACTGTTGCCGGTGTACGACAAGCCGATGATCTATTACCCGTTGACCACACTGATGTTGGCGGGCATTCACGACATCCTGATCATCTCCACCCCGCAGGACACCCCGCGCTTCGAGCAGCTGCTGGGCAACGGCCACCGCTGGGGCATCAACATCACCTACGCTGTGCAGCCATCTCCGGACGGTCTGGCCCAGGCGTTCCTGATTGGCGAAGACTTCATCGGCAACGCCCCCACCGCGCTGGTGCTGGGTGACAACATCTATTACGGCCACGACTTCCAGCAGTTGCTGCGCAGCGCGATGGACCGCCAAGGCAGCGCCAGCGTGTTCGCCTATCACGTGCAAGATCCTGAACGTTATGGCGTGGTCGAATTCGACGGGCAGGGTAATGCCATCAGCCTGGAAGAGAAACCGGCCAAACCCAAGTCCAACTACGCCGTGACTGGGTTGTACTTCTACGACAATGACGTGATCGAGATTGCCAAAAGCATTCGGCCATCTGCGCGTGGTGAGCTGGAGATTACCGACGTCAATCGCGCGTACCTGGAACAGCACCGTTTGTCGGTGGAGATCATGGGGCGCGGGTATGCCTGGCTGGATACCGGAACGCATGACTCGCTGCTTGAGGCAAGTGGGTATATCGCGACGATCGAGCGGCGGCAAGGGCTGAAGGTAGCATGCCCGGAAGAGGTGGCATTCCGGCAGGGGTGGATCGATGTCCAACAGTTGGAAACGCTGGCAGCACCGCTGGCCAAGAACGGTTATGGCCAGTATCTGCTGCGTTTGATTCAAGGCACGGTTTATTGAGGTAACAACCTAGGGGGCGGAACCGCCATTCTACGGGCGGTTCAACCCGCGAAAAGGCCGGGCTTGCTGGCCAATTTCCCAGGTCATTCACCGTCGCAGCCGCCACCGTATTCGCGGGTAAACCCGGCGGTGGCCCCCCATCGGAAGTCGAACACAGGACGTCGTAGGAGCGGGTTCACCCGCGAAAGGGCCGGGCCTGCTGGCCAATCTCCCCCGGTCATTCACCGTCGCAGCCGCCACCGTATTCGCGGGTAAACCCGCTCCTACGCCGATCCGTGAACCATCCCTCACCCCAGGGTTTTCCCACCCCGGCAACCCGCGTATCATCCGCATACACAAATCTGAACATTCCCACGCCAGTTCCAGACCATGAGTCTTGCGCCCCCTGCGGGCATGGCAGTTTCAGGTACCCAGACAATCATCAGTGACATATAACGACTGGCCAGTTTCGTGGCCGGGCCAGGCATGCCGGCTGTCCGACGGATGGGACGGTGCCCGATGAGATTTGAAGGAATAGGTTTTGATCAAGCGTAGAAAGGTTGCAATCGTTGGTTGTGCGTACCGTTTTCCTGGCTCTTCCAATGCAGGCTTCTGGCAAAACCTGATGGAGGGCCGCGACCTGGTGACCCAGGTTGACCCGTCGCGTTGGAACAAACGCGAGTTCCTGCACCCGGACAAGGCCAGCCCTGCAACCAGCTACACCTTCGCCTCAGGCACCCTGGGGGATATCAGCGCTTTCGACGCTGGCTTCTTCAGCATCTCGCCGCGTGAAGCCGCGATGATGGACCCGCAGCAGCGCATGCTGCTGGAAATGTGCTGGGAAACCTTCGAAAACGCCGGGGTCAAGCCGTCCAGCCTGCGTGGCAGCAACTGCGGCGTCTACCTGGGCATCGCCGGTGTCGAGCAGTCCTACCGCCTGCTCGAGGACCTGTCGGCCATCGATGGCGCCACGGCGACCGGCAACACCATGAGCATCGCGGCCAACCGCCTGTCGTTCTTCTACGACCTGCGTGGCCCGAGCATGGCCATCGACACCGCCTGCTCGTCGTCGCTGGTGGCCTTCCACCAGGCGTGCCAGGCCATCCTCAGCGGTGATGTCGACCAAGCCGTAACGGGCGGTATCAGCCTGCACATGCACCCGTTCGGCTTCATGATCTTCGCCAAGGCGACCATGCTGTCGCGCACCGGGCGCTGCCAGTCGTTCGACGAAAACGGCGACGGTTATGCCCGCTCCGAAGGCGGCGGGTTGTTCCTGCTCAAGGACTACGACCAGGCAGTGGCCGATGGAAATACCATTTTGGCGGTGGTGGCGGCCAGTGCGGTGAACACCGACGGGCGCAAGTCCAGCCTGACCCTGCCCAATGCCGAGGCCCAGGCGGCGTTGCTCAAGCGCGCCTACACCCAGGCCGGCATCGCCCCCGAGCAGCTGGACTACCTGGAAGCCCACGGCACCGGTACCGCCGTGGGGGACCCGATCGAAACCCGCGCCATCGGCGAGGCGCTGGGCCAGGCGCGCGGCGCCGGCAACCCGCTGCCAATCGGCTCGGTGAAAAGCAACCTCGGGCACCTTGAAGCCGCCTCTGGCGTGGCCGGCCTGATAAAGGCACTGAACTGCCTGGCCGAGCGCACCGTGCCCGCTACCATTGGCGTGCAGGCGCTGAACCCGAACATCGCGTTCGCCGACCTCAACCTGCAAGTGGTCACCGAGCCCCTGCCGCTGAAGGCCGATGGCCAGTTGACCGTGGGGGTGAACTCGTTCGGCTTTGGCGGCGCCAACGCCCACGTCATCCTGCAAAGCCCCGAGCCACAGGCGCCGGCAGCGCAAGCGGCCAGCGCCCCGCGGGTGCCGTTGCTGCTCAGTGCCAAGAGCGAAGAAGGCCTGCGCGCAACCGCTGAACGCTTTGCCGCCTACCTGGCCGAGCAGCCCCAGGCCGACTATTACGATGTGGCCTACCAGGCGATGTATCGCCGCGATGCACACAGCCACCGCCTGCTGCTGGTCTGCGACAACGCAGCCGAAGCCGCCCAGGCGCTGGACGACTATGCCCAGGACCCGGCCCTCAGCGAACTGAGCGCAGTGCTGGAGGCCGGCCAGGCCCTGGACGGCGCCTCGGCACCGGTATTTGTCTATTCCGGCAACGGCTCGCAATGGCAGGGCATGGGCCGGGCGATGCTCGACCAGCCGCTGTTCGCCGCCGCCGTGGATGAAGTGGACGCGTTGTTCCAGCCCTTGGCGGGCTACTCGCTGCGCGCCGAGCTGCTGGGTGACAACGGCGAAGGCCGTTATGCGCGCACCGAAATCGCCCAGCCGGCGCTGTTTGCCCTGCAAGTGGCGGTTACCAAAGTGCTGGCTGCCGAGGGCATCCACCCGGTGGCGGTGATCGGCCACAGTGTGGGTGAAGTGGCGGCGGCCTGGGCCAGCGGCGCGTTGAGCCTGGAGGACGCCACCCAGGTCATCTTCCACCGCAGCCGCCTGCAGGGCCTGACCCGTGGTACCGGGAAGATGACGGCGGTCGGCCTCTCGGGTGAGGCCACGGCGCAACTGATTGCCGAACTGAAACTGGACGGCCGCCTGGTAGTGGCTGGCGAGAACAGCGCCCGCGGCGCTACTGTGGCCGGTGAGGTCGACGCCCTGGCACTGCTGGAAGCGGCCCTGGAAGAGCGCCAGGTATTCGCCCGTCGCCTGGACCTGGACTACGCCTTCCACTCGCCGGCCATGGACCCGATCAAGCAAGCGGTTATCGACGACCTCGCGCATATCCGCCCGCAGGCTACGAAAATTCCGTTCTACTCCACTGTCGTCGGTGGCCAGTTGAACGGCGAACGCCTGGACAGCCAGTACTGGTGGCAGAACATCCGCTTCCCGGTGCTGTTCCAGGGCGCGCTGGCTGCCCTGGTGCGCAATGGCCTTAACCTGTTCGTCGAAGTGGGCCCGCATGCGATCCTGCGCAGCTACGTCAACGATGTGCTGGCCGAGTGCGAACAACCGGGGCAGGTGATTGCCACCCTCAAGCGCAGCGACCACAGCCCGCTGCTGCTGGAACGTACCGTAGCCCGCCTGCAGATTGCTGCCGTCGAGCCACAGTGGCAGGCGCGCTTCCCGGTGACCGGGCGCCCGCTGCGCCTGCCTAACTATGCCTGGCAGCGCGACCATTTCAGCTTGCCGGTCACTGCCGAGGCCTATGGCCCGCTGAGCCACGAGCGCGTGCACCCGTTGCTGGGTTACCCGGTAACAGACCAGGCGCTGACCTGGGAAAACCGCCTGGATACCCAGCAGTACCCGACCCTGGCCGACCACAAGGTGGGTGAGTCGGTACTGTTCCCGGGGGCAGGCTTTACCGAGCTGGCCCTGGCCGTTGCGCAACTGCACCAGCCGGGCGAGTTCGTCGATATTGAAGAGCTGGAAATCCACAACCCTCTGCTGCTGAGCAGCGAGGCCATCAAGAAAGTGCGCGTGCAGGTGGAAGAGGCCGACGGCACGCTGCGCATCAGCTCGCGCACGTTGATGCAGCGCGAAGACTGGGTGCAGCACGTGGTCGCACGCTTGCCGGGCGAAGCGCGCGGTGTGCTGCTGGACACCCGGGCACCGGCGTTGCCAGCCCGCCCGGCAGACTTCACCGGCGAGCAGCACCTGGCAATGACCTGCGCGGTTGGCCTGAACTACGGCCCCGCTTACCAGACCGTGGCCGCAGCCTGGCTGGAGGGGGAGCGCGTGTTGGCGCAGTTGACCGTGCCTGCTGCCATCGAACACGAACTGGCAAGCCTGCACCTGCACCCGGCGTTGCTGGACGGTGCCTTCCAGCTGATTACCGAGCTGCTGGCCAGCCGCCAGGGGCATGACGATGGCCTGGCGTTCATCCCCGTCAAGCTTGGGCGCATTGCCTTTACCAATGCCGGCGGTGTGCCGGTGCTGGCCGAGGTGCGCCAGCGCAAGCGCACCGCGCATTCGCTGTTGGTCGACTTCACCCTGTTCGATGCCAGCGGCGCTGCTGTGCTGGCGATCAAGGATGCGCGCATGCGTGCCGTACGCCTGCAGTACGACCGCAGTGGCGATATCAAGCGTATGGGCCATGTTGGGCAGGCCGCGCCAGGCGCGGTTGTGCCTGTGCAGCGTAACGCCGTGGCCTGCTCGCCGCTGGTCGAGGCCTTGCAGTGCCTGGCGGACGAGCCGGCGCAGGTGCGTTACCTGAATGAAGTGGAGCCACTGCTGGATGTGCTGTGCAGCAGCTTTGTCCTCGATGCGGTGGAACAGGCCGGCGGCTGCATCAGTGCCGAGCAGGTCGCGCAGTGGTCGCAGGGCCAGGGCGACTTCCTGGCGATGCTGTTGCGCCATGCCGAGCACGACGGCAGCCTGCAGCGCAGCGCTGACGGCGGCTGGCAACTGGTCGACCACGGCGAGCGCCCGACCTCGCAGGCTATCTGGCAAGAGCTGTTCAAGAGCTACCCCGAGTACTTCCAGATTATCCATTCCGTGGGCCGCATCGGCCGACATCTGTCGGCGTTGCTGGATGGCAGCCAGGCCTTCGACACCCTGCAACCGCGCGAAACCAGCGGTGCTAGCCTGGCGCGTCTGGTGCTGGGTGCGGCAGGGCAGCAGCACCTGCTCAGCGGCATTGGCCAGACCTTGGCCGCACGCCTGGCGCAACTGCCGCCGGGCCAGCGCCTGCGCGTGCTGGAATTCGGCTTTGGTGGCGCTTCGTTTGCCGAGCTGTTGTACGCCGGTCTGGATTTCGATCGCCTCGATTATGCCTATTGTGTCGCCGAGCCTGAGCTTGAGCAGCGCCTGCGTGACGACTGCCCGGCGCTGGAGGTATTTGGCCTGGAGCAACTGGCCGACGCCGGTACGTTCGACTGGGTACTGGTGCCGACCGATTTTGGCCCCCTTGATACGCTGGGTGACGCCCTGCGCCTGGCCAGTGGCCGGCTCAACCCGCACGGCCAGTTGGCGCTGCTTGGGCAGTACCCGGCGCGCTGGGCCGATTTCGTCTTCGGTGCCCAGCCAGACTGGTGGCTGGCCGGCCCGCAGCAGGCGTTGTCGCGCCAGCAAGGCCCGGCGTTCTGGAGCCATGAGCTGCAGCGGCATGGCCTGACCGCATTGCGCACGCTGGAGGCGTTGCCGGGTAACGCCTGTGGTAGCTACCTGTTGCTGGCGGACAAGCCCGCCGGTGCAGACACTGCTGCACCTGTGGCCGTGCAGCGCTGGGCCGTACTCGCCGAAGCAGGGCAGGGCGCCGCCCTGCGCCTGGCAGAGCAACTGCGCGCCCAAGGCCAGCAGGTTGACCTGTTGCAGCCGGGTGACGCCCAGGCACTGGCCGCCCAGCTTGGCGCCTTTGCCCAGCCCCCTGAGCATGTGCTGCACCTGGCCGGTTTCGACAGCGGCACAGGCCTCGATGGCCAGGCCGAGCGCTGCATGCAAGCGGCCGCGCTGGTGCAGGCCTGTGAGTCGCTGACGATCGCCCCGCAGTGCTGGCTGTTCAGCCGTGGCGCTGCCGAGCACCTGCACAGCGTCGACACCGCCGCTGACGTTGCGGCCATCGGCGACGCCGCCTTGTGGGGCTTTGGCCGTACCCTGGCCAACGAATCTCCGCACTGTCGTATTCGCCTGCTCGATCTGGCCCACGCGGCAGCGGTCGAGCTGGCGGTACCCGCGTTGTTGCACGCCGACAGCGAAACCGAGCTGGCCCTGGACGGCGAAGGCCGTCGCTACGTGCCGCGCCTGCGCGTGCTGGCCGACCAGCCGCGCCGCGCAGTGGGCGATGCGCAGTGGGTGTGCCTGGGCTTCGACCTGCCGGGCCAGCTGCGCAACCTGCGCTGGGAAGTGCGTGAGCCGCGTCAACCGGCGGCGGATGAGCTGGACATTCAGGTGCGCGCGACGGGCCTTAACTTCCGTGACGTGATGTTCGCCCTCGGCCTGCTGTCGGACGAAGCCATCGAAAACGGCTTCTCCGGCCCTACCCTGGGCTTCGAATTTGCCGGTGTGGTGCAGGGCAAAGGCGCCGAGGCAGTGGGCGACTTCGCCCCGGGTGACCGTGTGGTGGGCTTTGGCCCCTGCAGCTTCGCCAACCGCCTGGTCACCAACGCCAACGCCGTTGCACGCATCCCTGAAGGGATGTCGTTCGAGGCGGCGGCGACCATTCCGAGTACCTTCTTCACCGTGTACTACGCGCTGCATCACCTGGCGCGCCTGGAGCCGGGCGAGAAGGTGCTGATCCACGGTGCTGCCGGTGGCGTGGGCATCGCTGCCATCCAGATCGCCAAATGGCTGGGCGCAGAAATTCACGCCACCGCAGGCAGCGATGAGAAGCGCGACTTCCTGCGCCTGCTGGGCGTCAGCCACATCTACGACTCCCGTTCGCTGGCTTATGCCGACCAGGTACTGGCAGCCACCGGTGGGCGTGGTGTGGACGTGGTGCTCAATTCGCTGGCCGGTGAGGCCATCAACCGCAACCTGCAGGTGCTGAAGCCGTTTGGTCGCTTCCTTGAGCTGGGCAAGCGCGACTTCTACCAGAACACCCGTATCGGCTTGCGCCCGTTCCGCAACAACATCAGCTATTTCGGTATCGACGCTGACCAGTTGATGAGCGAGCGCCCCGCGCTCACCCGCCGTTTGTTTGCCGAAATGATGGAGCTGTTCGAGCAGGGCATTCTGCATCCGTTGCCGTTCCGCGAGTTCGACGCCAACCAGGTGGTCGAAGCCTACCGTTACATGCAGCAGGCGCGGCAGATTGGCAAGGTCGTGGTGACTTACGCCAACCCCATCCAGCAAACTGTCGACACCCGTGTGCAGCCGGTGCGGGCACTGCAGCTTGCCAACGATGCCAGCTACCTGGTCACCGGCGGCCTGGGTGGCTTTGGCTTGCGTACTGCGCAGTGGCTGATCGACAAAGGTGCCCGTCACCTGGTGTTGCTGGGCCGTCGTGGCCCGGCCAGTGAAGAGGCCCAACCGCAACTGGCGTTGTGGCACGCCCAAGGTATCGATGTGCAGGCCGTGGCGTGCGACATCACCGACCGTGAGCAACTGCGAGGGGTGTTCGATCGCATCGCCGCCAGCCCGTGGCCACTGCGTGGCCTGGTGCATGCCGCGACGGTGATTGACGACAGCCTGATCCGCAACCTTGACGGCGACCAGTTGCGTCGCGTGCTGGAGCCCAAGGCCAAGGGCGCGCAGTACCTGCACGAGCTGACCCAGGGCCTGGCGCTGGACTTCTTCGTGATGTTCTCCTCGGCCACCACCTTGTTCGGCAACCCCGGCCAGGCCAACTACGTGGCGGCCAACCACTGGCTCGAAGCCCTTGCGCGGCACCGTCGTGCTCAAGGGCAGGCAGCCACCGCCGTGCTGTGGGGCGCCATCGACGATGTCGGCTTCCTGGCGCGCAACAGCCAGATCAAGGACGCCCTGCAGAGCCGCATGGGGGGCTCGGCGCTGCGGGCCGAGGCCGCCTTGGCACAGCTCGAGGCCATGCTGTTGCAGGGTGACAACGGCCATGGCGTGCTGGAGCTGGACTTCAAGGCGCTGGCGCGCTTCCTGCCGAGCGCCACTACACCACGCTTCAGCGAACTGGCCCGTGCCTATGGCGGCGACCATGAGGATGAAGGTGGCGGTGAAGACATCCAGCGCATGCTGGAGGAGCTTGACGATGGCGAACTGCTCGAACGCTTCGTCGACATGCTCAAGCACGAGGTGTGCGAGATTTTGCGCCTGCCGCCAGCACGCCTGGATGCCCAGCGCCCGCTGCAGGAAATGGGGCTCGATTCGTTGATGAGCGTCGAGTTGGTGGTGGCGCTGGAAGAGCGTTTCGGTATTCGCCTGCCGGTGATGGAGCTGAGTGACAGCTCCAGCATCGACAAGCTTGCCGCACGTTTGCTGGAGCTGCTGCGCGGTGAAGCGGGCAGCAGCGAAGAGCAACTGGCGCAGAATGTGCTTGCCCGTCATGGCAGCGAGCACAGTGCCGAAGAGTTGGCGCAGTTGAACGCAGCCTTGGCCGACAGCAACGCGGCACCCAACCGATTGATTGATTAAGAGTGCCAGATGACAGCCAGAACCCCGACCGGCCTTGGTGGCGATGCCAAGCAACGCCTGATCCAGCAAGCCCTCGCCCGACGCCGCAATGCGGCCGAGGGCGAGCAGGGCGCCACCCTGGAGCAGGTGCAGCAGGCTGCCCTGAAGGTGCCCGAGGCGCACTATCGCTTTGACCTGCACCCGGGGTACCAGCAACTGCGGGTTATCCAGCAGAGCGCCATGCAACTGGGCGTGAGCAACCCGTTCTTCCGTATGCACCAGGGCACCGCCGGTGCTCAGACGCAGATTGGTGAGCGCGAGTTTCTCAACTTTGCCAGTTACAACTACCTGGGCTACTCCGGCCACCCGACCGTGGCCGAAGCGGCCAAGGCGGCGATCGACCGCTACGGCACCTCGGTGTCGGCCAGCCGCCCGGTTTCTGGCGACCGCCCGCTGCACCGCGAGCTCGAGCGCGAGCTGGCGCGCCTGTACGAAGTGGACGATGCGGTGGTGATGGTCAGCGGCCATGCCACCAACGTCACCACCATCGGCTACCTGTTCGGGCCACGCGACCTGGTGGTGCATGACGAGCTGATTCACAACAGCGTGTTGCAGGGGATCCAGCTGTCGGGTGCCCGCCGTCTGAGTTTTGCCCACAACGACTGGCAGGCGCTGGACCGCCTGCTGGGCGAGCAGCGCCAGCACTTCGAGCGGGTGCTGGTGGTGGTGGAAGGCATCTACAGCATGGACGGCGACTACCCCGAGCTACCCCGGTTCGTCGAGCTCAAGCATAAGCACAAGGTTTTCCTGATGGTGGATGAAGCCCATTCGCTGGGGGTGATGGGTGCGACGGGCAAAGGTATTCGCGAGCACTATGGGTTGGCTGGCGATGACGTCGACATCTGGATGGGGACCTTGAGCAAGACCCTGGCCAGTTGCGGCGGGTACATTGCGGGCCGCACGGCGCTGATCGAGCACCTGAAGTTTCTGGCGCCGGGCTTTTTGTACAGTGTTGGCATGCCGCCGGCGGTCACGGCCTCTGCGTTGGCAGCGTTGAAGCTGCTGGCTGCTGACAGCGAGCGGGTAGCGCAAGTGCAGGCGCGAGGGGAGTTGTTCCTGCGCCTGGCGCGTGAAGCAGGGCTGGACACGGCGACCAGTACCGGGTTGGCGGTGATCCCAGTGATTACCGGCAGTTCGTTCAAGGCCGGCCGCTTGTCCAGCGCCCTGTTCG
This sequence comes from Pseudomonas sp. VEM90, assembly GCF_054611535.1. NCBI lineage: Bacteria > Pseudomonadati > Pseudomonadota > Gammaproteobacteria > Pseudomonadales > Pseudomonadaceae > Pseudomonas > Pseudomonas sp. VEM90. Next base: position 93,280 of record NZ_JBTRAR010000016.1, read on the forward strand.
AGCGTGGCATCAATGCCCAGCCGATTTTGTACCCGGCGGTGCCAGAGCATTCGGCGCGGGTGCGGTTTTTTGTGTCTTGCGAGCATACCGAAGAGCAGATCAGGCATACCGTTGCGGTGGTGGCGGAGGAGATGGCGCGGCTGGGGTGATGGCCACGCCTACAGCCAGATGGCATCCCAGTGCGGGTATTCGCCGACATTGGGTGCCAGGCCGCCCCTGACCGGGTTGGCAATGATGTAGCGAGCGGCGTTGAGCAGGTCATCATCCTTGCGCATGGCGCGATCGCAGTAGCCCGCCTGCCAAATGGGGTTGGTTGTTACGCCGGCCTTGTGCAAGGCAAGGCTGGACCTTGATTTGAAGCGGCGCATCAACGTGGCCAGCGTCACCTGTTTCAGTTCTATCAGCCAATGCACATGGTCGGGCATGACCACCCAGGCCAGCGTGGCGCAGCTGTTTTCCCGGTCTGCCTGGCGCAAGTGATTGACCACCAGCCTGGCCAGGTTGAAGTTGTGAAACAGCGGGCGACGCTGGTGGGTGACGGTTGTCAGCATGTACAGCCTGCCGGGGTGTGAAACCCGGTGGCGGCGCAGATGGTGGGCATGGGCGTAGTGCATGTGGTCATCCTTGAAGGCTTCGATAGTTCGAGCCAGCGTAGACGCCCTCATGACGCCAGCAGCGGTGCAACCATTGCAGAATGTGCCCAACGACCAGGGGGGGCGGTGATTGGCCAGGGATATTGGCCCGCAGGCCCGGCCCTTTCGCGGGTAAACCCGCTCCTACGACGGCGTATGTCCGACCACCGATGCGTTTTCACCCTCCGTGTAGGAGCGGGTTCACCCGCGAATACGGTGGCGGCAGCAACGGTGAACGGCCAGGGATATTGGCCAGCAGGCCCGGCCCTTTCGCGGGTAAGACGGTCGGCGCCCAACCCCCGATCTGTGCCCACCCCCGATCAGCATATTCGCGGGTTCACCCGCGAATACGGTGGCGGCAGCAACGGTGACCGGCCAGGGATATTGGCCCACAGGCCCGGCCCTTTCGCGGGTAAACCCGCTCCTACGACGGTCGGCGCCCAACCACCGATCTGTGCCCACCCCCGATCAGCGTAGGAGCGGGTTCACCCGCGAATACGGTAGCGGCGGCAACGGTGACCGGCGAGGGATATTGGCCCGCAGGCCCGGCCCTTTCGCGGGTAAACCCGCTCCTACGACGGGTTGCGTTCAACCACCGGGCCGGGGTGGACTGGGCGTGGGTCAGATATGCGGCGCCTCATACGCATTCAACTGCTCCACAAACCGCCAATGGCTCTTCTTGCCAAACCCCATCAACTGCTTCAACCGGATATCCCAACGCATGTGGTGGTTGGCAATCCATGGCAATGCAAACAGGTGCGCCCCGCGCCAGGGGATGAACGGGTTACGCCGCAGGCTGGCATAAATTTCGACGCGGTGGCTGGCCTGGTGGCTCGCACAACGGGCATGGAAACCAGAGGTATCCGCCACCACCAGGGTGTTGGCTGGCACCGCAAAGCGACGGGGCGGCGGCAAACCGAGGGCAGCCAGCTCGGGCTCGTCGATACGGAACGAACCCTCACGGTGCATCTGCTCGCTGGAGCGCGCGGCCCCCAGGCTTTGGCGATACTCCCAGGCCAAACGCTCCGGCGTCAGGCGGTGCGAGCCCGGCACATAACTGAACGGCCCTTGGTCATCCGCCACATCGTCCAGAAACAACCACGCCTTCGCCGTGGGGTGAAAGGTGTCGGCATGCAGGCGGGTCTGCGGGTCCTGGTCGGCATTGGCAGCGTCGATCACGATCGACTGCAACTGGTAGGTAATGCCACCGGTATTGGACGACGCATAGGCAATCAGGTCGCGTACCCCACGGTCCGCCACAAACGCCGCACTGGCCGGGTTTTGCGCCAGCACGTCCTGGTCAAGGCTGACCCGGCGGGTAACCGCACGGCCCTGGCGCATTTCCCAGCCGGTGCTGCGCAATGCACCCAGCTCGGCGCGCAAGGCTGCAAACTGCTCGGCAGGCAGGGCGTTTTCACGGATGAAAAAACCGTTCTGCTCAAAATGCGCGCGCTCACCGGCATCCAGCCGCGAGGCCAGCGCATTGCGACGGTAACCTGCCATGGCCATCGCCAACTGACGACGCTGCACATGCAGGCCCAGGGCATTGAGCCGGGCGCTGCCCAGCACCGGGTTGTTCTCGAACGACTTGGCATGGGTAGCCAACTGCAGGCAATGCCAGGGGAGTGCCGCGTAACGGCCGATGTCCTTGATCGAAACAGGCATGATCTAGTCCTTTGATGGGGCCAATGGCCGGCCACAGCCGAGCATGGTCCGGGTATAGTTGAGCAACGGCGCCACTCGCCGATAGGCCACCCGCGCCGGGTGTGGCGCGTTGAGGCAGGCGAGGGCGTGCCAGGCATCGCAGGGCAGGTCTTGCTGGACGTCGGCATAGCGCGCATAGCGCAACAAGGCGCCGGCTACCAACTGGTCCAGGGTTAAACGCCGGGTGCGGCGCGGCAAGGGCTGATGGTCCTCGGTCAGGCCCCAGCCGGCATAGAACGGCGTGCCATAGGTGACCACCGGCAGCCCGCGCAGCAAGGCTTCGAAACCGGCGGTGGAACTGAGCGTATGCAGTGCATCGACCTGGCCATACAGGCTGGCGATGTCTACACCCGCCAGTACCTGATCGGCCAGCCCCACCAGCTGTGCCGGGGCGATGTGCCCGCGGCGCTTGCCGGCCTCCACGTCGGGGTGCGGCTTGTACAGAATCCAGGCATCCGGCAACCGCGCGCGCACCTGTTGCAGCAGGCGCAGGTTGCACCCGGCACCGCCACCGCTGCACAGCGCCGAGGCGTCATCCTCGACCTGGCCCACCACCAGTACCCGCAACTGCCCCGGCTGCGCCAGCAGGGCCGGGCGCACATTGCTGCGCAGGTTGAACTTGCTGGTGCCGCTGGCAACGATCTGCGCCCGCAAGCGCGCCGCTTCGGCCAGGCATGGGGCGTCAAATTCGCCTTGCTGCAACAGCTGCTCCAGGTCGCTGGCAGACTGCGCATCGTAATGAATGCCACCCCGGTCCAGCACCAGTGACAGCGCCGGGCTGTTGGTTGCCCCCAACCCCGTGGAGCGCAAGAAACCATCCTCGACCCGCCACAGTGGCACCCCCGCCTGGCGCGCACGTTCGGCCAGGCCGGCCGGCTCGCGCGCAGCCCACACCAGCAGCCGGCCCTGTTCGGCCGCAACCTGGCTTATCAGTTGCGGGCTGTCCACGCTGAAACGCAACTGCCCCCAACGGCTTGCGAAAAACCGCCGGATGTTGTGCTGCTTGTGCCGCTTCACGCCCAGTACCGTGGTGGGGCCGGCAAACGCAGCATCGCGGGCTTTCTTGTTGGCCAGCTGGCGGGCAACGGTCAAGGCATCGGTCAGTTGGCCGCTCAATGGGTCGACATAACGGCAGTAGCGCACATAGGCCGCCGCCACCAGTTGCACAAGGTCTGGCCGGGCCTGTCGGCGAGCAATGGCCATGCGGTCATCGGTCAACCCCCAGCCCGCGTAGAACGGCAGCCCGAAACAGGTCACCGGCACGCCCTGGATCAACGCCTCCAGCCCGGCCTGGCTGGTGCCCACGTACACGCGCCGGGCACGCCGGGCCAGTGACGCCCAGGCTACCGGCCGCGCCTCCAGCGTGACCCCACGGGCCCGCGCGGCATCCAGCAGGCAACTGGGCTTTTGCCCGCCCAGGCAGTCCGGGTGAATGCGCACGCGCACGTCGGCATCCGGGTTTTCTGCCAGGGCCTCATCCAGCATTCGCACGTAGTCGGCTTCGCATAGCCCGCCACCCGGGATCGAATAATCCCCGGCAGTCTGGTCCACCACCAGCACCAGCGGTCGTTCACGGCCTAGCGGGTCGTCGTCGGGCAGGTCCTGGGCGTTGTTGTACTTGCCGATGCCGCTGCTGCGCATCAAGGCAATCAGTTCGCGGGCGCAATCGAGTTCGTATGCGCTGAGCGCCTCGGGCTGCTGCAGGATGTTTTCCAGCAGCGACGGGCGGTCTGCCAGGTAGTGGATGCCCACCGGGTCGACCACCATGGACATCGGCGTATCGCCCTCGATGCCCAACGAAGATGAACGCAAAAAACCGTCTTCCAGCGCAATGTAGGGCAGCCCCCAGCGCTGGCACAGCACCCGGGCATGGGCCGACGACTGCTTGTAGCCGATACCGGCAATGGCCTTGAGCCCTTTGGGCGCCTTGCGGCCACGGCGCCACAGCCAGAAGGGCGGGCCTTCCGGGCCGAGGAACTGCGGCAGGTGCAGCACCTTCCAGGCCACCCATTGCGACATGATGCCGATCCAGCCGCTGCCGTCTACCAAGGCATCGGGTGGCACGTAACCTTCGGGCGGGTGGGGTACAAAGGGCGGTGTGTTGTGCATTACACAGCCCGCCACATGTTGCGCACCGGCGGGAACGGCACCCAGCGCTTGCGGCGCAGGGCAAAGCCATTATGCAGGTACAGGTGCTGCGCCCGATGATTGCTCAGCGGCACCTCCAGCTCTACCTGGGTAAAGCCCTGGCCGGCGGCGTGCGCGCAGCACGCCTGCACCAGCGCCGAGCCCACGCCTTGCTGGCGTGCGGCCTTGCTGACCCGCAGCCCGTACAGCAAGAACGGGTAGCGCCATTCGCGCAACTCGCTCAGGCAGAACCCGATAAACCGCACCCAGCCACTCAACACGCCGAACTCACGCACGAACGGCCGCCAGTGCAAGGCAAACGGCCCGCGCCGGCCATGCTTGAGCGCGGCAAAGCCCAGTGCCTGCTCGCCATCGAAGGCCAGCAGCACACGGTCCCAGTGGATAGCCGCCCCCAGCAGGCGATAGCGGCAGGCCGTATTGCCAATCAGAAACGCCAGCGACCCCCGCCCCTCGGTCAGCAAGCGGGCCAAGGCAGGGTCTGCGGCACGCTCCGGCGACAGGTCCGATCCCAAAACGATACGCACCACGTTGTCAGGCTACCCCGGCACTGGCCATAGGCGTGTCCTGGCGGGTTGCCGGCGCCAAGGCATGGGCCAGCAATGTGCTGGAAAGCTGCTGCACCGGCATTGGCCTGGCCCCGCAGCCAGGCTGGCGGCGGTTGGACCACACCAGGTAGTCGGTATCCCCCGCGGGCGCACCGACAGCCTGGTACACCTCGGGCAAAATCGGCACATGGTCGCCAAAGAAGCACAGCAGCGCCTCGTTCGGCTGGGCCAGCAAGGTTTCGCGCAGCATGCCCAGCATGCGGTCGGCATTGCCGATGTGCCGCAGGTAGGGCGCCAGGTCTTCCATGCCCGGTTGCAGCGGGCGGTCGAACCAGGCGGGCAGCTCGTGCGCGGCTACGCTTTCCAGGTGCAACGGGCCATGGTTTTCCATGGTGACCGCATGGATGAACAGCGGCTGGGTGCGGCCTGGCGCCTGCAGCAGCGCGCGGATTTTGTCTGCCACGGCGCAATCACCAATGAACGGCCCGGCCTTTTGCGAAGCGTTGAACGCCTTCACATCGATGAATTCATCAAAGCCCAAGGCCGGCAGCACCTTGTTGCGGCCATAGAAACCACCATCGTACGGGTGGATGCAAATGGTCCGGTACCCCTGCGCCTTGAGCCTGGAGGCGATACTGGGCAGGCCTTGGCGGGCCAGCACCCGGTACGGGTTGAAGCGGTGCACGCCCAGCCGGTCGGCGGGGATGCCGGTAAGGTAGGCGAACTCGGTACGCACCGTATTGGCGCCCCAGGCCGCCACCTGCAGCTTGCCCCGGGCCAGCGCCTGGCTGGCCAACAGGTCGTACTGTTCGAGCACTTGCGGGCGCACGCCAGGCCACAGCCCACGCACATCGAAGAACGACTCGCTCTGCACCGAGACCAAGTCCGGCAACGCCTCGGCCTGGGCCGCTGGCGGCTGCGAAGAGGCCGGCACAGCCCCACCCGCAAACGGCGAGCCCAGCCCGTCCCGGTCCACCGGCGCCCGCGCCGCCCAGAAGTACCGCCACAAACTGGCCGCCAAGCCCCAGCCGCGCACATCCCGCTCGGCATCAAAGCTCGGCTTCACAGGCCGATGCCCCAGGCGCAGCAAGCCCAGGCCCAGCGCCAACGGCAGCAACGCCTCAAGCCGCGCGCCCGGCACCTCGAAGCTCAACCCCGCCCACAGGTAAACCAGAAAGCCCACTGCCAGCAGCGCGGCCTTGCCAAAGCCAAAGAACGGCAAGTACAACCGCGGAAACTTCACTGCATCGCTGAAATACTCGAAATCTGCACACACAAACGGCTCACGCAGCGAGTGATACTTGGCGTTGCTTACCAGCACGATCAGCAGCCACAGCAGCAACACATTCACGCCACTGAACAACGGCCGCGCCGTCAGTCCATACAACAGCCCGAAGGCCACACACCACAGCCCCGCGTGCAGCAGCCAGCAATCGGCCGGGCGACGCAGGGCAGGGCGGGGAACCAGCAGGCGCTCGACCGCGACGGTCAAGCCCAGGCCGATCAAGGCGACCGGCAACATGGAAACATCAATCACTGTACTTCAACCCACGCAGGATCATCGAAGAAAGCCACTGCGGAATAAGCCCCAGCAGCCAGGTGCCCAGGTTGAGCGGGAACGGAAAGCTGATACGCGCCTGGTTCGCTGCCAGCCCGCGCTTGATACGCCTGGCCGCTTTGTCGGCGGTCCACAGAAAAGGTTTAGGCCCGGGCATTTCGAAGCACATCTTCGACTCCACATACCCCGGTACAATCACATTCACTTTCACCCCTTCCGGCGCCAGCCAGTCGCGGATGGCCTCGCCGTACACCCGGATGGCGGCCTTGCTGGCGCTGTAGGTCGGTGTGACCGGCAAGCCACGCCAGCCCGCCAGCGAACTGAACAGGGCGATTTGCCCATCGCCACGGCTGCGCATGGCGGGCAGGGCGGCCTCGACAGTGGCCAGAGCGGCCATCACGTTCACTTCCATCAGGGCGCGGCTGTCGTCCCAGCCTTCCGCTTCGCCATTGGCGCCCACGGCGGTGTTAAGCCCAGCGCCCACCAGCACCAGGTCGGGCTGATGCTGCTCGCTTACCCGGCGCACCATGGCCCGCAGGGCGTCCAGGTCGCGCACGTCGAGGGCCTCCAGCAACACCTGGGCACCCAGGGCGCGGCATTGTTCGGCCATTTCGGCCAGGCGGTCCTGGCGCCGGCCTTGCAGGATCAGCGTCACCCCCGGGGCGGCGTAGGCAGGCGCCAACGCGCCACCGATACCGCCTGTGGCGCCGGTGATGAGGATGCAGCGGGGTGAGGCATGCGAACTCATAGGTATTTTTCGATTCTTGAGGTTTTCGCCATCAGCACTTCCAGGCAGTTGGCCACGGCCATGTCCATGCCGCAGGCGGTGTAGAAGCCGCCGTTGACCTGGGTGGTGTGGATGACGGTGTTGCGGAAACGTTGAAACAGCGTGTTGTCGGGCGCTTCGGGCTGCTGCCAGAAATCATCCAGCCCGCCCTGGTGGGTTAGCCCCGGCATCGCGTAGATTGGCTCGGCCAGCGTGCAGGTAGGGCGGTGGTGCAGCAATGCAGAAGCCCCCGCGGTACTGTTGACGGTGATCATGCCGGTGATGTGCGAGAGCAGCGTAGGCATGTGCCCGCTTTCCATGAAGTCGACACGCTCGGCCACGTCGTACTTGCGCGCCAACTGCTCGGTGACCTTGCGGTAGTTCACCAGCCCAGGCGTCAACGGGTGGTTTTTCACCAGCAGGCGCGCATCGAAGGGCGCGTTGAGCGAGAACGAGTCGATCACATGCTCGATCACCTGGGTCATGTTCTGGAACGGCGAGTGGTCGCGGATTTGCGCATCGCTGTCCAGCTGCAAGGGCAGCAAAAACGTGGGGTGCCGTTCGCGGGCCACTTCGGCCACCAGCGCGTCGTCATGCACACGGGCACGCAGCAGGCGCATGCCCTGGCGAATGAAACCGGCGTACTCCACGGCTGCGTTGAACGGGGCATGGGTGCGGTAGCGCGGGAAGCACAGCCGGTTCAGCGCGCCGCCGGCGTGGTACAGCACATCGTGCGTGGCACGTGCGGCGAACGACAGCTTGAACGGGTTGCCATTCTGGTAGCGCGGAATGTACTTGCCCACATCGCGGTACCACTGTGGGTCACGTGGCAAACGCGAGTTGTTGTTGACCCCGTCGCGTTCCAGCGTCACCCAATACGGCCGAAAGTAGCCTTCCTCGAACACGTGCACGCGGATGCCCGACAAGCGCGCCAGGGTCACGGCCGGGCGGTGTACCGGGCGACAGTCGCCGAATAGCACCAGGTCGGTGATACCCAGTTGGTGGAACTCCTGTGAATACCAGGCCTGCATGTCTTCCGGGGCGTGCGGGCAGGTCAGCTGCGCGCCGCTGGGGCCATACAGGGCGTCACCGACATTGAAGCGCACACTGTGCACCCGCTGGCCGATATCCCGCAGCCCCTTGGCAAGGCGACTGAAGAAGGGCGAACTGACACCCTGAAGCAGCAGAAAATTGTGTGACGGGATACGCAGCAGCGGACCACGCGTCGCCCTTGCATTCAGTTGGTCGGGCGCTTCATGCCCAACAAACTGCTCAAGCGTCGTTTCAAGTCCTGCCATCGGGAGGGAGCTCCAGGCTGCGGTAAGGCGTGCCAATTTTGTAGTTCGTATAAGGTTTGTTCGGCGGTGGTGAAGCGGTTGGTCACCAGGCTTACGTAAGTGGGGTAGAGCAGCAGCGTGCCCGCAACCAGCTGGTCCAGCGTCAGTTGTCGGTTGCGCCTTGCCTGCACCGGTGCTTGAAGGTCCAGGTCGCGGGTCAGCCCCCAGCCGGCGTAGAACGGCTGGCCATAGGTCGTCACCGGCACACCGCGCAGCAGGGCCTCGAAGCCCGACTGCGAGGTCAGCACATGCAATTCGTCGACCACTTCCAGCAATTGCTGCAGTGGCGTATCGCCGATCACTTCATCGCACCAGTGCACGGTTTGCGCTTCGTCGTCACCGCGGGCGCGCGTGCCGGCCAGTACCTCTGGGTGGGGTTTGTACAACACCCATGCATCAGGGTTTTGCTCACGCACGGCGCGCAGCAGTTGCAGGTTGCTGCGGATACGGTTGCCGCCAAAGCGGATGGACGCATCGCCCTCCACCTGGCCAGGCACCAGGATCACCCGTTGCGCATGTGAAGGGCGCTGCCAGCTGGCGCCGGGCAAGTTGTACTTGGTCAGCCCCGCCGCGCAGATGGCCAGGCGCAAAGCATGCGCGCGGGCTAACAACTGTGGGTCGAATGGCTCTTCAGCCAGGATGCGCTCCAGGCGCGAAGGGCGGGTGGCGTCGTAGTAAATACCCAGGTCATCGACCACCCACGACAACGGTCGCGCCTTGCCGGCGCCCAGGCCGACCGAGCGCAGAAAGCCGTCTTCCACCCGGTTGACGGGCAGTGGGTGGGCGCAAAGGTGGGTGTCGTGCTTGCAGCCCCAGGACACCACGGGCAAGTCTTGCGCCAGCGGTTGCTCGGGCTTGACGAAGCGAATGGCTGCGCCATTGAAAAACAGGTTTGCCAGCGGTTCTTTCCAGCGGCTGAAACCCAGCATCTGTACGGCGCTTGGCAACACGCTGCGGTGCCGCCGTTGCAGCCCCAGCCAGTTGATCAGCACCTCTGGCGTGCACGGCTGACCCCGTTCAGGGCAGACATAGCGCGGGTAGGCCACCAGGCTGGCATGAATCAGTTGCGCCAACGGCACAGGCTTGCGCCGCGAAGGTGCCGGCAAGCGATCGTCGGTCAGCCCCCAGCCGGCATAGAACGGCATGCCCCAGGTGTGCACCGGGACGTTCCAAAGCAGGGCATCGAAGCCCAGTTGCGACGTCATCACGAACACTGCACGCATGCGTGGCAGCAAATCGGCCGGGTGAACATTGTGGGCCAGTATCTGCACCCGCGGGTTGCCGGCAAGCGCTGCCAGGTCGAAGTGCCCGGCCTTGCGCCCGGCCACCACGTCGGGGTGCACCTTGAGCACGATGGTGCTATGCGGGTAGCGGGCCAATGCCGCCTCCAGCATGGCCCGGAAGTCGCCGGCCCCTGCACCTTGCAACGAGGCATCGCCACAGGTCTGGTCGGCCACCAGCACGCAGTCGGCCGGTAACGCTGGCAACTCGATGCGTGCGTCGTTGTACTTCGACACCCGTTGCTGCTGCCACAGGTCACGTAGCGCCAGGGCACGTTGGGTTTGCTCGGCGTCTAGCGGTGTGGCGATCAACTGTTCGAGGCGGGACGGCTGGGCGGCGTCGTAGTACACGCCCACGTCATCGACGATCAGCGACAGGGGCGGCTCGTCGGCGCCCAGGCCCACGGAACGGATGAAGCCGTCTTCCAGCGTGAGAACGGGCTTGCCAGCCTTGTGCGCCTCGGCCATCGCCTTGATGGCGCTTGGCTTGCGGCCCCAGGCCATTACCCAATCAGCGAGCTCGACATCGCGCACGGCACCGCTTTGCAGCGCGAATTCGGGCAGCAAGGCAGGCAACGTACTGATGCGCTGGGCTCCTTTTGACAGGATCAGCAGGCGAGGGCGGGGCGAAGCGTCGTCCATATACGTGGAGCGGCATCCATTCAGCAAAGGGGCGGCATGGGCCTGTAGCCCTGCGGGTCCGGTGGAAACGAAAGAGGGCGAATCTTAATACAAATTCACATTTGTAGGCGTGCCGCTGAGCAAAAAACGCGAAAAGAAATTAGACGATATGTGCAGATGATGTCCTATGGTATCAAAATGATATCTGATCCCGACAAACTCCCCCGAAAACGCGGCGTACCACACACCGCTGGGGAACGTACGCACGCCTGTAGGAGCGGGTTTACCCGCGAAGCTTTTTCCCATAGGTACAAAAGCTCATCTACTCCTACTCCAGCATCTCCAGCAAATAGGTGTATTTTTCCAGCAGCAACCCCATCCGGTCGCGCTCCTTGTACTCAGCGACCGTTTCTGGGCGCAAGCAGTGGAACAGCGCCGTGAGGAGAAACACGTAGCGCAAGTTCCCTAGCGCCTGTTCCACATCGAAGCGCTCCGGCAGGGCTGCTCGGTACGTCTCGATGAACTCGGCCTGCGCTGCCAGGAATACTTTCATGTCCTTGCGCCGGAACAGGCTGCCCAGGTAGGCGCCGCCGTCAAAGCCTACGCGCCCAACCTTTACCTCGCTCCAGTCGATCAGGTGCAACTGGCTTTTGTCGACGAAGAGATTTTTTTGCAGGTAATCCATGTGGCTGATGCAGCGCTTGCTGCGCCGTGCTTTGGCTGCCATTTTTCGGGTCAACGGCACAAATGCCTTGAAGCGCTCGGCAAGGCCAGCAAACCTTTCGTCTTCGAGCCCAAGCTTCACCAATCCAGGCAAACACCGGGAGAAATTGAAGCGTGGGCGAAGTTGAAACCAAGGTCTGAAGAAATCCATGCTCCAAAGCAGAGGTGCCTTTACAAGTGGCTGCGCTTGCAGATAGTCATGGCTTAACGTCTCCAGTTCTGCAATGCCTAGCGCCAGCGGTTTGCCGATCTTGTGCATTCGTGGGGGCTTGCCGCGTACGAACTCGGTGAAGATCAAGCTTTCCCATGGTGTTTCAATAACCCCCAGGCAGGCGGGGTAGTGAAAATGTATGCTGCCGGTCAGCATGCCATCTGCGCGGTGAAAGCGCGCTTCCTGGCTGCCGATGAACGCTATTTTGCGAATCGATTTTTCCACGACCTCTACCGGTTGACCGGTACAAGGGTCCTGTAGCCGATGGTGGCGTACGTAGTTCACGAACGAAGCATTACCGCCCAGCACCTCGGTCGTAATCTCCAGCGTCTTTCCTTCCCATTGGGGGGCTAGAGCGTGAAGATGGCTTTCGAGAGAGGCGCTTTGCCAGCGGTAGTGTGTTTTGCTGGCTACATGCCGGCGTGTAGGAGGATTCATAACATCCATGTTGCCACTGCCATACGTCCAATTTGAAGCTGAGAAAGGGGGTATGCTGCTGTATGAGCGGCCTGTGTACAACGAAAAGTTACAACAAGATATTGATTTGGAAGGTGGGTGAGGGCTGAACGCCTTGTGGTTCAAGGGTTGCCGCTGGCGTCGGGGTTTGTGCTAGGCCAAGCGATGCTTCCCGCTTTTTTGGTGTCGTTGCGCGGGAATCGCTCCACCAGTATTTATCGGGTAGCGCGCCGAACTGGTCCAGCGACTGCATAGACAACAAGCCTTCACTGATGGTCCGAGAGTTGCGGTTTCCGCGTCTAATCACTTAATGACTTGCGTCAAACGAATCCAATGGCTATGGCGTTCCCGCGCAATCAGTCCGAGTTGGCACCTTGTAAAGGCACACCTACGAAGTTAGTTAACTGGTTGCCGGGTGTAAAAGTCTGCAGAGGCTGGGATGTGAAGAGATGGATTAAATTTGATGCCTCAATGACATCATGGGCTGAAATTCGGCGCTTAGTTCTCTGTTCTGCTAGCGTCGCCGCCAGTCAGATTGCTCTGAGACTGGTGCTTCCGCACTATGCTTCCAGCGGTAAAAACCTTAACATTCGCGCCTTCGTATACATTCGCTGTCGTCAGGGACGAAAATGAATCACCTCAGCATCGCCAAAGAAGCCCTTATCGCTCAAGCTCAAGCCGTTACTCAGTTGGCCGACCGCCTGGATGGCGAGTTCCAGAGCGCCGTTGAACTGATCCTTGGTTGCCAGGGGCGTACCGTGGTGTGCGGCATGGGTAAGTCTGGCCTGATCGGCCAGAAGATGGTCGCCACCTTCGCATCCACTGGCACCCCCAGCTTTTTCCTGCACCCGGCCGAAGCCTTCCATGGCGACCTGGGCATGCTCAAGCCAATCGATGTGCTGATCCTGATCAGCTACAGCGGCGAAACCGAAGAGCTGATCAAGCTGATTCCTAGCCTGAAGTCTTTCGGTAACAAGATCATCGCCATGACTGGCAACGGCAAATCTACGCTAGCCAAGCATGCAGACATCTGGCTCGACATTTCGGTCGAGCGTGAAGTTTGCCCGAACAATCTGGCCCCCACCACTTCGACGCTGGCGACTATGGCCATGGGTGATGCACTGGCAGTGGCGCTGATTGAGGCTATCCAGTTCAAACCAATGGACTTCGCTCGCTACCACCCCGGTGGCAGCCTGGGTCGCAAGCTGCTGACCCGTGTTTGTGACGTCATGCACTCGCCTGCGCCTGTTGTTTCTCCATCTACCAGCTTCCATGATTGCTTGCTGGTCATGACTCGTAGCCGCTTGGGCATGACGGTGGTGATGGATAACGACAAGCTGGTCGGTATCGTTACTGACGGCGACCTGCGTCGGGCGCTGCTGGAAGACGAGAGCGTTATTCAAGCCTCGGTTGAGCAGTTCATGACTGCCAGCCCACACACTATTCGCGAGGATTCTCAGCTTTCTGAAGCTGAGGCCTACATGCTGGACAACAAGATTCGGGCGTTGGCTGTGACTGACGCTGAAGGTGCTGTTGTGGGGGTTGTTGAAATTTTTGACTGATCGCTCCTAGACCTCGTAGGCGGTTTTGTGTGTCTTGGCAGCGTACGCTTCGGTGCGCTGCTTTGGCATTTCTCCTCCCCCCCCCCCCCGGAAATGCTGGCTTTTTCGGCCTACCTCCGCGCTCATTTCTCACTCCCTGCTTTTCCACCCTTGAATAATGATCTATATTCGACTGGCGTGAAGCGGTGGGTGCATTAAGGATGCTGAGATCCGCTTTCAATAATGCAGTTTTAAGTTGATCTGTATAGAGATGAGACATGATGAGCGCCGTTGAGTCACCAAATAACACGAATATCAAGCAGGCGGAATCTAAAGCTGATATTTTGAAATATGAAATTCAGCGGAATGGTGTTGAAGCTTTGGTGATGTCTGGGGCTAATCCCAAGCGAGCAGTCATTTCGTTTTCGAGCATGAATCCCGGTAAGTATGAGCGTTGGTCATGGTTTTTTGAGCGCCATGCGGAAGGGTGCGAAGATCTATATATAATTTTCAAGGACGACTCGCAGCATTATTACCTGGGGGATAGTACGTCCTCTATGTATATTAGGCATATTAAGTTTATTAACGAGCAGCTAGAGTCGCGCGGGCTTAAGGCGTCTGATGCATATATGGTTGGCTCTTCCATGGGTGGGTATGCTGCGCTTTATTTTGGGTTTACGCTTGGTGTTGCAGGTGTGGTCTCCATAAATCCTCAAGTCGATTATGCAAGTACCCGTCGTCACTCCTTGCAAAACTGGGAGAGGCAAATTCGGGCGATTGGAGATACTTGGGTTGATTTAAATGACTTTGTTTATCGTTTTGAAGTTAAGCCAAAGATACACATTGAGCATGGCGATTATCCTGCAGATGTGGCGGCTGTTAACAAGCTCATTGGATCGCTTACGGATTTGAAAATTTGCTACAGTCGAGAGTTCACCGGCGGTGGGCATAGCGAGACAACTATTAATAAATACCGTCTATTCGATATTATTGATTTCTGGGCTAAAGGGCGTTCTATAAGCTAGGCCAATTCTGCTATTGGCCTCCCTTGAGAGCATGGGGAAAGTAAAATTACTCTCCCTCATGCGGCCTTATTACTGAGCCATCGTGCTCATTACCTTGGCATATCCTAGTGCCGTACTGAGAACACTTTCTTTATCTTGGGCGCATAGAATAGCGTCAGCAACCTCACGGAACGCCCCTGTTCCGCCGCTGGCTAGCAGCGTTTGAGTTGCTGCTGCTTTCACGTAAATAGGAGCGTCCGCTACAGCGAAAGAAATGCCGCAAGCTGAGAAGGCTGGTAGGTCAATACTGTCATCACCAATGCATGCTGTTTGCGCAGATGTAGCACCTGCTTCATCCATCAATTGCACGCAGGCACTGTGCTTATCTTTAACCCCAAATTGGCACAGACTGATACCTAAGTCAGACACGCGTTTGCGTAAGGTCGCTGAGTCACGACCCGACAGCACTGCAACTCGTACACCGTTCTCTTCTAGCATGCGCATTCCCAGTCCGTCACGCACATGGAAGCGTTTAATGCATTCTCCTGTAGCATCATAGTAGATGCCGCCATCAGTTAGAACACCATCAACGTCCGTGATGACTAGGCGGATATCTTTGAGAGTCGGCTTGATAGTGGGTTGTTGACCGGTGATGAGAGCTCTGACATGCTCTAAGCACTCTGGCGTATCTACCCCAGGTCCTGTCGGCTCGACTATATAGGCTCGAATGCAATATCCAGCAGCCATAAGACGAAGTTGCTCTAGCTTTTCAGCATGCTCCATCATTGGTTGGGGTAGTGTAGAATATTGCGCAACTACATCGCGCCTATACGCATAGACACCAACGTGCTTCAAATAAGAAGTCGCTTCTTTGTCTCGAGGGTAAGGGATTGGCGAGCGACTGAAATACAATGCGTTACCGTTAGTGGCAAGCACAACCTTCACGGTGTTAGGGTTTTTAGCTTCCTGTTCGTCGATCGGGTGACAAAGCGTTCCAACGCTCACTCCAGCGTCGGCAAGCATGCCTGCGGCTAGCGACTCAATATCAGTCGGACGTACTAGCGGCTCATCCCCCTGGAGATTAATGTAGATGTCTGCATCAATCTCACGCATAACTTCTGCTAGTCGATCAGTGCCAGAAGGGTGATTCGGTGAAGTCATAACGTATTTTCCGCCGAATGCGCGTACCGCTTCTGCAACACGTTCATCGTCGGTGGCGATGACTACATCATTTGCGTTAGAAACCTGAAGAGCACGCTCGTAAACGTGCTGCACCATTGGCTTTCCTGCAATGTCGGCCAGCGGTTTACCTGGCAAGCGTGTTGAGCCGAATCGGGCTGGGATAACGATCGCGACCCGTTGTTCAGAGCTTGGCATGTTCACAATCCTTGCTACCTAAGATCTGCTTACGAGATTTGCAGCGGTGGGAATGATTTAACCAGATCATCAAGTGCTTTAATTTGCATCAGGAATGGTTCCAGCTTATCTAGCGGCAGGGCGCTTGGTCCGTCACATTTGGCTTGGTCTGGGTTGGGATGTGCCTCAAGGAAAAGTCCCGCAAGACCGACGCCCATACCCGCACGTGCAAGATCTACTACTTGGTCGCGGCGACCACCCGATGCGGCACCAGACGGGTCGCGGTTCTGGAGTGCATGGGTGACGTCAAAAATGATTGGCAGATTGTCACAGGTGCGCTTCATCACACCGAACCCGAGCATGTCGACTACCAAGTTGTCGTAGCCCATGCACGAGCCACGATCGCAAAGAATTAACTGATCGTTGCCCGCTTCTTTGAACTTATGCACGATGTTCTGCATCTGTGACGGGCTCAAGAACTGAGGCTTCTTGATGTTCACCGGCTTCCCTGTCTTGGCCAAAGCGAGGACCAAGTCGGTCTGACGAGCCAAGAACGCTGGGAGCTGAAGGATATCTACAACTTCAGCAACAGGGGCAGCTTGATAAATCTCGTGAACGTCAGTAATGATAGGTACGCCGAACTCAGATTTTACCTTCTCGAAAATTCGCAGGCCTTCTTCCATGCCTGGTCCGCGATAGGAGTGGATGGAGGACCGGTTGGCTTTGTCAAAACTGGCTTTGAAAACATATGGAATGCCAAGCTTTTCTGTGACACGTACATATTCAGCGCAAGCAGTCAGGGCGAGGTCTTCGGACTCCAATACATTGATGCCTCCGAAGAGGACAAATGGGCTATCGTTAGAGCATTTGATATGTTGGGAAATCTGGATCATGTTTAGGGTTGCCCGTTAATCTAGGTGTTCGAAGGTCAAAAATGGGAGTGCCTGCTCTAATTCCGATGCGCTCATAGTGCTCATCAGAATATTGAAGTCTGGTGGCTCGATCGACGCTGGAGGAGTCTGGGTTTCAGTCAGAATTAGAGATGATTCTGATATTCTATAGTATCTGTAGCCATATGGCTTCAGTGAGGCATGAATAGTTTCAGTTAGAGATGTGGGTAGTAGCTCGCATATGATATCAGGCTTGGATGCTTCGATAATGTTCTGCGCGCTGCTAAGGATGAGGTGCTCAGCACCCTCCGCATCAATTTTCAGGAGCTCGATTCTGGGGATGTTTTGATCCTGCACAAATTTATCAAGGCTGGTTGCCCGGACAATCCGGCTTTCCACTGGTGAGCGATCAGTTACTTCTGAAACTGTAGTCGAGCCAGAAACGAGAATGTCTTCACCAGAGTAAATAAATAGCTCTACTTCTGGACTGCCATCCGTGATTGCTATATTGAAGCACTTGAGGTTGGATGCCCCGTTGGCACGCTTATTCGCTAGCAAGCGAGAGTAAACCCTGTCTAAAGCCTCTATAGCAAAAACTTTAGACTTAGGGTTGCTTTTTGCTGCAGCTAGGGAGTAGACGCCAGTGTAGGAGCCAATGTCGATGACATGTGACGACGACTTGGCGAGCGTTGTCCAAAGTCTAAGGCTTGTGGACTCGTACGCATTTTTCCCATGCCAAAAATAAGTGCGAGCAACGAAGTCATCATTGTTGCTGAACATGGAGAATAAGATGTCATCAATCTCAATGTCGACGAATCCAAAGTATGAAGTTTTCTCCATTAAAGATTCAAGTTGAGCCTGGTCGATTTTTGTATTGGCTTTAAGTTGGTATAGCCTTCTTAGCGCCAGCGCAGCTTCGTTCTTATTCTCCATGAACTTCATGCAGCTACCACCCGTTTCCCGAACAGTGAAGAGAATTCCTCGTAATCTAGATAGGGGCGCAAGAAGGACGCTTTGCTGCAGTTGACTATGCGTTTCCCCTCTTTGTTCATGATGGTGTTGGCGTTTGCAATATTCCAGATCTGAATGCTGGTGAAGCTATCTTCCAGTTGCGGGTTGCTTTCTTTGTAAAAGCGGGGTGACTCAGCCGAATACTTGAGGTCGCAGCCGAGTAGATAAATATCTTTGATCCCGAGATAGTACGCGAACTGAATGGCAAGCATAGTCGTTGTGCAGCCAAAGAAATAGCCGGCGCGAATATCTCTCGAGAAACCATCTCTTTGGAGTGCTGGTACGTAGTAGCTCTTGTTCGGAAGTGCTCTGTCATCAACTTCACGAAGCTCTTCGCGAAGGATTCGAATCGTCTTGGGGTCGAGGTCGGTAGTGCCGAAATGGCTCTTCTCCGGGTGCGTTAAAAAACGCTTGTCCGAGAGCACGTAATAGTCAGTGGTGAAACCATGCTGCTCTTCCAGCATGGTGGAGGCATTCATGCCAATGGTCACTTCTCCTTTCAGAAGCGAAAGGTCTTCTGAAAGAATAGAGGGACCATTTGCCAAGATAAAGGCACGTTTGCCCTTCTCGCGATTCTTCAGGGACGAAATAGATTTAAAAATTTTCATAAGCGTTATCGAACACCCTAGCCATTTTTTCTGGGGTCAAGTAGGACTTGAAGTAGTCCAGGCTTGCTTCTTGAAGTTCAGCGGTCTTCTTCCAGTCATTCGCTAATTCATGAAGCGTCTCAGCGATCGACTCGCCTGTGGCGTAGAGGAATGGAGGCTTGTTGCCGTCGGCGAATGTCGAAAATACTGCCTTACAGAAGTAGTCCGCCCTGTTAATTGTGACGTTGCCAGCGGCTAGACCCTCAACCGATACCTGGTGGAATCCGCCAGTGGCAATCTCATCAATAGAAACGTGGCACGTCTTTCGTACAGCCATCAAAACTTTTGGAGAAACAGGTTTGTCAGGTACCACCGCTTCGATCTTGCCGAGGCTAACAAGCGAGTTCATCGCTGTTTCAAGCTCTGCCACATACTTGTTGTTCCAGCGGCCTGGCCTTAAGTGAGTTGGGCTGAAGATAACTCGAAGCTTCTCACCTTTTTGCCTGATGCTCGCCATCGGCGTGTCGTGAATAATGTTTGGGACAAAAATATGGTTGTTATGGATCCTAGGTTGGAATTGTCCCACTACAAAATTGGCCAGGAATGGTAGGTTGATATCATTCTGGCGTGGCACATAAAGCGGCCCTTCTCTCAGGGGAGAATGGACTTGGTAAAAGTATTTTGCCGCTTGGTTGGCGTGAATCAGACGCTCAGCCCAAGCGGGGGGGAGATCATTGTGAATTTGAATAATGTCCGCTTCGCGAATAGCCGCATCAATCAACGGCTTGGTGAACTCGGTTTCAACAATGTAATCTTCAATAAATTTTTGAAAGAGTGGGCCGTTGTTGGGGTAGTCGTTCAACGCGATGGCGATGGAGTCATGACCAATCAGACGCTGGGCGAGAGCGACCTTCGCGGGTGCAGCCACCAGCGGAGTCTGAGAGATATGAACTATCTTATACTTCTTGGACATCAATCATCACTCCATCTTTCAAGCAGGCTTTAATGAGGTTGAGAGGCGAACCACCTTGTTCTACGGCCTCACATTGTGAGCGATACCTCATATAAACCGATTCCAGTAATGCAAAGCCAACGGTCGACTTTGCAAGATCTTCATAAATCTCGATCATATTGGTTGATCCAGTATGATCAACTGGGCGAATTTTCATTACGCCCTGGTAATAGCGATGATCAAAATTGAAAAATTCAGATCTATCGAATTCCGCTTCTTCGCTCATAAGGACTGGGAGTAGCATGTCTTTCTTACGAGGGAAGCCTTCCTGCAGTGCTCGTCGAATAGCTACCGGGATGTCGTCAATCGACTCGATAGTGATTAAACGGCTCAGGTTAGTGGCCTCTTCCTCTGGGAAGAGAGTTATAACAACATCCACTGCCTCAGGATCAACTACCAAGTCTTCCTCAGTTTTGATGAGAATGACTCTCTGGTCGGTTCCTGAGTATCTCAGGGCGTAGCACAGGTTGGCGGGGGCGTTTAGCACAATCAAAAAATTGATTTCTGCCAGGTGGCCTTTGTTTTTTGCATCAATTCTGTTGATGATGGAAAGCGGTGACTGATCTTTTGAGATGTCAAAGGCACCCAGCTGCATCCTCTCCGTACTCACATACTTGAAATCATCATATGTGTTCAGCTTATCGAGAATGGATAGAACCAGCTCGGGGTGGACATCGCTTTGGTGAAGAAAAGCTGTCCCATATCCCTTGGGTTTGGCGGGGCGTACTTTGAACTCAATACGACCTTCATCGCTAATTGAAGTGATGTAATTTTCCAAAATTGCCTTTTTTTGCTTCGGTTGGGCGTTGTCCACTATGGCTTTCACTGTAGGGGATTTCACTATGACGGTAACGGGAGCCGCAGGTTTCTCTGCGATTATTGGGTGATCTTTGAACTCAATCTTTAGGGTCGCCAATCGCTTCAGTCGGCGCTCTTGAAGCTTTCTTCTAATGTATTTCGCCTCTGTTGAGTCGCGAAAAAAATCAATAGGATGCAGGAATAGCTTCTTTGTTTTTTTAACAAAGGGGGACTGTTTTTTCTTCATGATATTTTTTAGTTGGCTTTTGACCAGGGTTTTTAGATGTTTTTCAATGCGCTTTTCGGGCCTGGTGGTCAGAGAAACCTTCTTTCCCCCTTTGAGTGTCTCCGTGAGACCATTTCTGAACGCTAGGTTTATTTGAGCGGTAAGGCCAAAGTTCTCAATTGACTTCGGCAACTTGTAAGTTTTCGATATGCTTTCCGAAAACTTTTGAATGTCACCTGGCTTGACTGAGATAAGCTCTGCCAAGTTGGAAAAGTACTCGACCACCCCAAGGTGTTGCCAAAGTACTACGTGACACCCGCGTGTTAGCGCCTCGATCGCGACCATTGACGATGTTTCGAACAGGCTTGGAATGATTACAACGTTTGAGAGCGCGTAAATTTCATCCTTACCCATAGAGGTGCCATCTAAAAAAGCCATATTGCTGGCTGCTGGAGCCTCATTGATTGGCGGACATACGATGGCGAACTTTAGGTCGGGAAGATTGCTAGCAAGTTGCTCCAGAGTTGAAGTTCCTTTGAGCTTTTGATAGCGCCCAACGAACGTAACGTCATATTTCCTTTGTGCTAACTGTGGGTTTGCATTAGAGGCGGCTGGATTTGGGAAAACGTTTGGAGTCTTCTTGAATCCAAATAGCTCTTTGCTGGCAATAAATGAAGCCCAAGAGGGAGAGCTCAAGAAATTCGATCGTTCAATTTCGATTTTCTCGAAATGGACTTCCTCTTTGCTAAACGGTAAGCCTTGTACAACTGCGCCCAAACTTCTAGAGCAATGAAGTCTGATGTGTAGCGGAATATTATTAGCAACAAAGCGCGTGCTGCTAAGGGATTCAGGTGCCTCGACACACAAGATGTTTGGAATTCGCTCTACTTCATCGCGCACACGAAGGCGAAAAGCCTCGAGAGTCTCTTCCAATCCCTTTTTGATGACCTTCACTGTCAATCCAAGGATTGCTAGCTGCTCGGATGCATAGCGGGTGTATGTGGTGACGCCACTGTCTTTTCGGTTGAACGGGTCAACTAGTATGTAGATTCCATTCATCGTGGGGTCCATGCATCCCTTCCTGGAGCGGGTCAGCAAACTTAAAAACCGGCAGCTGGGCTGCCGGAAGTATCATAAATTATTACTGGTATGCACCAACGGTGCGGCCAAGAATCATCGTCTGAACTATAGGCGAAATAACTTTTTGCCACTCATAAACTGCAGCGTTTGTTACGTAGATCGTATCGTCCGGCTTGATCATAACCTGGCGGGCATAGAAAATGGCGGCCGGATCGCGCATGTTCAACCTCAAGACAGTTGGCTTGCTTACACCGCTTGCCATGCGGAAGACGAAAACGCCCTCAGGGTTTGCATTGGCTTCTCGTAGACCACCAACACTTCCCAGTGCATCAAGCAAGCTTGTATGTTGGCTGGGCAAATCCTTCAGTCCAGGTTCAGTGACAGCTCCCATGGCTACGAAACGCTGACGAGCTCTGTCGAGCACTACTTCAGAATTAGGTCGCAAAACCATGTTGTTGCCAGAGAGCACGTCTTCGTAGTTGAACTGCTGCACTTGGCTTCCGGTACGCACAGTGACGTTAACCAGGTGTGGTTCGATCACGGGGCCGCCAGCTTGGTTGATAGCATCTAGCAAAGTCAACGGACCCTGCAGGGTGCTGAAACGTCCTGGGCTTTTTACTGCGCCTGCCACCAATACAGAGCCAGATAGGTCACCAACAAGTTCTACATGTGTCTGGACATCTGTAGTTATGCCTTTCAGTTGGCGGCGAATCATGTCCTCAACTTGGTTAAGCGTCATCCCTCCGACGAACTGCCGGCCTACATATGGCAAGGAGAGCATACCTTGAGTGTCAATCCGCGATTTCAACTGGGTTCCACCGCTCGCGAGAGGAGCAAACAGGGCGGATCCCTCCGGAGCCGTATCGGCAATCAATACGTTCAGAGTGTCTCCGGGCATTAGGCGTACCTCTGGTGAAACAGGTTTGCTCACTGTTGCCAGAGGAGGAGGCTCAACACCGCGCATATAAGGGGCAATCGTATTTGCATTAATGTCGACGAGATTGTACGCCTCATTCTTGCTTTCGATTTCACCTTTGTATGGGCCGGCCCCTGATATGGTACCGCCGCAACCGGCAAGACCAACGGTCGCCAAGGCCAGTGCCGCCAGTTTCAGGTTAAATATCTTGGACACAGGCTGAAATTTAATCACGATGATCCTCGATTGAAGCCAGGATGAAGCGGGTAATACCGTATAGCATCAATAGTCCGAGCAATATGGTTGCCAAGTTGTACAAGCGCTCGGGATACAGTGCCAGTTGAGGGGTGTTTGGGCTCACCACAGTGACGAGTGTCCGTATTTTTTTACTTGCTTCGATCCGGGCGTTGTCCAGCGCAGCTACTGCACTTTTGTATGTCTCTTCTGCAATCCCGGCGTCTAGCGTCAGTTGTTGAAAGCGAGATGCAACTACGTTCAACTGCGAGCCTTTCGGGGAAGAGACAAGCAGGCGCTTCTCTTTAGCTAGCTGCTGGGTAATCGCTTCTACTTTTTGCTTCTGCTGCCGCACCTGAGGAGCGTCACCACGAAGCTTGAAGGTCATTTCTGTGAGCACTGCTTGCTCTTTCGTGTACTGGCTCTCCAACTCAGCGATAATGGTTGCACGATTTTGGGCAGTGTTGCCTCCGTCGAGAACCTTGTTATCATTCTGGAAGTTAAGGAGTTGGGTTTTTCGTTTCGTGTAATTTAATCGAGCAGTTTCCAACTCGCCTTGTGCGAACTTCATTTGTTCGCGAGCAATGTTGTGGCTTACTTCGTTTACAAAGTGTTCGCTTGCCTGGAGAATAGTGCGCAACATTTTCTCCGAGAGCTCTGGGGTGAAGGCCTGAACTTCAACCCGGAGCAATCCAGTGGTTTCGTCATAGTGCGCAGATACTAAGCGTTGGTAGTACTTTAGCAGATCCTCGCGAGGAGCATCGTTGTCAAGCCAGAAAAATATATCGCTCTTCTGAGTTGCGTAGGCTTCAATCCATTGAACTTCTTGCTCTAGGAGTAACATCATGTCCATAGAGGTGATGTACTCGCGCAAATATAGAGTTTCTTCTCGCGAGGCGGGATTAGTGCCGGTAAGCAGGGTGGCTAAGCCAGGAACCTGAGCACCTTGGTTGTTGCCATCCTGGCGCACTACCACTTGGGCGGTGCTCACGTAGCGGTCTACAGCGAAAACGCTGTAATAAACGGCCGCTAGGACCATGGGCAGGACTACCATGGCGATCGCCAGTCCCCAGCCTTTCTTGTTGCCCGAACTGCTCATAGTTGGATGCATCCTTGATATGTAGCGGTGTTGCAAAGTTAAGGGTTGGTCAGCTGTTATAGGCTTGGATGCCTTCATCAATATCGTCGTAAACGTGGATTCCTCCGCCGCGAACCAATAGCACGATATCGCATAGTTTCTTGATTTCCGGCATAGAGTGCGAGACTAGGACGACGTTAGATTTTTTTAATCTATCTTCGAAAACTTCAGCGCATTTTCGTTTGAACTGTGCGTCACCAACCGACATAACTTCGTCGATCAAATAATAGTCAAAGTCGAAGGCCATGCTGAGCCCGAATGCCACTCTGGAGCGCATGCCGGATGAATACGTTTTGATTGGCTCGTCGATCCAGTCGCCGATCTCTGCGAATTCTTGTACAAAGCGGATTTTTTCACGCATTGACTCGCCCTCGGCGCCATAAATTCGACACACAAACTTTATATTGTCGCGACCGGTCATGCTGCCTTGAAATCCACCAGTCAGGCCGACTGGCCAAGAAATACTTCTGTCGGTCACAATACTTCCAGAGTCTGGTACATCAGCCCCGCCGAGCAGGCGCATTAATGTTGACTTGCCTGCCCCATTTCGGCCGATCAGGCCAATGTTTTTTCCTGGTGGAATGGCCAGCGAAAGATTACGAAATACGTATCTGCGCCCATTGGGTGTCAGGTAAGACTTGGTTACGTTTCTAAGCTCGAACACGTTTGACCCGTACTCAACCGTTCTTGGTGGAAATGAGGTGCATCCTGCGAGCGCGATAGGCGCCGAGCGACAGGAACATTAGTACTACAGTGACTGTGACAACATAAGCTTCGGAAACGCCGTCAACCGGGACGTAATTCGGCAGAACCTCGGCGCGAATAAGCTCCAGCAGGTGCAGAAAAGGGTTTAGTAAAAGTGCTGGCATCATCGCTGGTGGTAGGTAGGCCGGTGGAATTAACACGCCTGAGATGAAGTACAGCGGGAAAAATGCCATTCTGATAATAATTTTAATGCTTGGTAGTGCATGTGTGATCATCGCGAAAAACATGCCCAAGCCAAACGCGAAGAAGAGACCTAGGGCGAGTGTCGTTATCCACTCTAGAGGGCTGTGTACGGACATGTTAAAGCCGAACCATGCAAAGCCAAAAACCAGAATGGCGTAGACAGTTGCACTAATGCATGTTTCAACAATCACTCGCGCTACGTATGTGTCAAGCGGTTTGATTTGTTTGTATCCAAAGAGCGAACGATTTTCGCGCAGACTATCCATCAAGCGCAATGCTGTATTTCGGTAAAGCAAAAACGGAGCCATACCAACTAAAACGAATACAGGATACTCGACGTCCGCAACCGTGCGGGCGCGGAGCATTGCAAACAGGATGGAGAAGATAAGCAGGTGGCATACTGGTTCGAGCAGCAGCCATAAGGCTCCCAGGCGACTATCACCAACACGAGACCGTGCCTCGCGAAGCACGAGAGCGAAGATGACCGATTTCTGAATCTGCAGAGACGAACGAGCTTTCAAGATGGCGACCGCAAAGCAATGCAGCGCGCCTAGGCACGCCGGAATTCATCTTCAGGAAAGGCTCGCCCTGAGGCGATTTCAGACGGATCTTCCGGACACTTCCCTGTTCTAAGGGGCGGAAGAGTAAGCGCGAGAGGGCGTAAGCGTCAAGCAAGACGCTGCAAATGCAACCGAAAGTTCTAATCCTTTAGCCGCATTCGAGACAAATGGCTTAGAGTGATGGTGGCACATTGATATCGTCTTTGGAAGGGGGCCAGCAGATTTTTGTTACCGATATTGCTCACAGCTTACGCTGGATGGACAGTTTTAGAAGTGAATGGGTTCACACTATGCAGTGCAAAGCATGGTCGTGCGATGGTCAGTCGCTGACTGTAAAATTTTTGACTGAAATGCGCGCCCGACCGGCGGATTTTGCAGCGATGGTTGAGGGGCGGGGTGCCCTTCGGGAGTCGAAGGTAGCTTCAGAACGCATAATGCCAAGCGCAAGCAGAGCTGCGACACTGGCCGCGAACCCTATGTGTTAGCAGCAAAATCCGCAAAATTATGGCACTCTGCCAGGCCTCGCTAGCCTTCTGGCTTGACTTATACCCGTACCGTGGCATCTGCCCGGCACGCCTGCCTGACCGTGAAACGATGAACATCCCTAACTTCAAGAAGTTGTTTATGCCTGATATTTCAGCAGACGCAGCCAGCCTTATCCATGCCATAGCCTCTGCCACTGCGGTAATCGCTGCGCTGATCGCCGCCAGTGCGATGATCATTGCCCATATGACCTCGGATGTAAAAAACCAGCATGCCGACGTGCCCGTTTCGCGGGGGGCGCAAGGGGTTACTGTCGTCCACGAGTCGGACGTGCAGGCCAGGCTGGAGATCGAGCAACTCATTGAGCAGAACGACGCGCTCAGGGCCGAACTGGAGCGCGAGAGGGCCGAGCGGTTGAAGCTGGAAGCCAGCCTCAAGCCCAGAACGCTGACGCCGCAGGCGCATGACGCATTCAAGGCATTGGCGGGCGAGCTGAAGGCTAAGACGCTGGCACCGGTGGTGCTGCTGAATATTCACAAAGACGACAAGGAGGCTGTGCGCTTTGCCAAGGAAATTGCCGTTGCGCTGACCAAGGCGGGTGTGCAGGTTCAGATCAAGCAGTTGCCCCTGCAGAAGCACAATACCGGTACCCAGGTGGTCGTTTATGGCGGGGTCGGCAGTGACGAGCTTGAGCAGGCGTTCAAGGCCGCTGATTTTGCTTCGGATATCAAACGCTCGGGGCAGAGCCCGCGGGTGAAGGTGGATGATGGGGATGCGATTGCCATTTCGGCGTTTATCAGTGTTTATCCGCGCACGTTGATTTGAGGGGCGGGGCTGGAAGGGGGCTCTGATTCTTTGCGGGATTGTTGGGGATGGCACCGGCTGTGCCGGTGTTCGCGGGCACGCCCGCTCCCACAGTGTGGGTTTGTTCAGCTCAGTGGCCTGCCCTCGGCAGGTCTTGCCTGATATTGCCCATTCCATCTGACTGCAAGCGAGGCATAGCCTCGCCTGGTCTCGCGTCATACCCTTCAGGGATGCCTGTTCTTCGCAATCTCGATGTCGTTCATCAGGGCTTTTGCGGTGGCCAGCAGGTAATCCGCTGCGCCCAGCATCTTGTGGTCGTCTTCCATATCGCCTTCGCGTACCAAGTGCTTGCAATAGCCCAGCAGGACCGAGACGTGTTCATAGGCGTCATCGATGGGGACGCCGGGTTGGACGCGGAGCAGGTTCAGGGTGGGGTTGCCGGCTTCGAGGAAGGTTTCGATGCCTGCGGTGAGGAGGGGGGATTGGTTGTGGTTTTTCATGGTGAGACTCCAGTGCGTTGACAGAACCCACCACCTCGATCTTTCTCACGGACAAAGGTGGCAGCCATTGCGCGGGGTGAGAAACCGATGCACTGAAACCGGCCAAGCCGAAGCTTGCCCGCGAATGGCTGCCATTGAACAGTAGAGCAGCAGTGCGCAACGGGTTCTCACACCCGGTCACCAACATGGCGACCCGGTGACGTTATCCCTGAGGCATTTCCCCGACAATTCAGCTGCTTCTGACTGGTGCGTAGGATAGTTCGCTTGGTTGTCCGAGCTGAAGGGGTGGGGCAGGGTTTCAGGAAAGTCTGACGTGCGGAATGTGCATCCCAAGGCAAATCTCTTCGCCGTGATTGTTGACCGTTGTTGGGGTGGGTTTACACGCGGAAGGGGGGCTGCTGGCCAGTTTTTACTGGGTGTTCAGCGGTGCTGCGGCTACCGTATTCGCGGGTGAACCCGCTCCTACGCCGGGCGGGGATGGGTTCAGGTCGGGGTGGGGCTGCTGGCCAGTTTTTACTGGGTATTCAGCGGGGCTGCGGCTACCGTATTCGCGGGTGAACCCGCTCCTACGCCGAGCGGGGGTGGGTTCAGGTCGGGGTGGGGCTGCTGGCCAGTTTTTACTGGGGGGGCAGCGGGGCTGCGGCTATCGTATTCGCGGGTGAACCCGCTCCTACATTGAGCGGTGGGGGCTGTTCCAGGTGGCCAGGGCTTCGCGTATGCGCGCGCAGGCTTTGCCATCGCCATAAGGGTTATGGGCGAAGCTCATTTCGCGATACGCCGCCTCATCGGTCAGCAAGGTACGCAAAGCCCGCACAATCGATGCCACTTCGGTGCCCACCAGCTTCACCGTACCTGCCGCTACGGCTTCTGGCCGCTCGGTTGTGTCGCGCATCACCAGCACTGGTTTGCCCAAGGCCGG
The DNA here is from genome assembly GCF_054611535.1 of Pseudomonas sp. VEM90. Lineage (NCBI taxonomy): Bacteria > Pseudomonadati > Pseudomonadota > Gammaproteobacteria > Pseudomonadales > Pseudomonadaceae > Pseudomonas > Pseudomonas sp. VEM90. The sequence continues at coordinate 121,268 of NZ_JBTRAR010000016.1, forward strand.
TGCTTCCTCCTGAATGCCACCCGAGTCGGTCAGAATCACGTGGGCGCGGGTCATCAGGTACACGAACGGCAGGTAATCCAGCGGTTCGACAAGGTGGATGTTGCTCACATCCGCCAACAGCCGGTTGACCGGCTCGCGCACGTTGGGGTTGAGGTGCACCGGGTATACCACGTCCAACTCGGGGAATTGCCGCGCAGTCTGCACCAGGGCCTGGCAGATGCGCTCGAAGCCGCCACCAAAGTTTTCGCGCCGGTGGCCGGTGACCAGCAACAGCCGGCGTTCGGCTGCCAGGTAGCTGAACTGGCTGGCGAAACGGGCCTTGAGCGCGGGGTTTTGCAGCTTTTGCTCCACCTCCAGCAAGGCGTCGATCACGGTATTGCCGGTGGTGAAAATGTGCGCCGGATCGGTGCCTTCGCGCAACAGGTTGTCGCGCGAGGTGGGGGTGGGCGCAAAGTGCAGCGCGGCAAGGGCCCCGGTCAGGCGCCGGTTGCCTTCTTCGGGCCAGGGTGAATACAGGTTGTTGGTGCGCAGGCCGGCCTCTACATGGGCAATGGGGATTTGCTGGTAGTAAGCCGCCAGGCTGGTGGCAAAGGTGGTGGCGGTGTCGCCATGCACCAGCACCACGTCGGGCTTGAACGCGGCCAGCACCGGTCGGATGCCTTGCAAGATGGCGGTGGTCACACCGGTCAGGTCCTGGCCGGCTTTCATGATGTTCAAGTCGTAATCGGGGCTGATGCCGAACAGCTCCAGCACCTGGTCGAGCATTTGCCGGTGCTGGCCGGTGACGCACACGCGGGCTTCGAAGCGGCTGTCCTGCGCCAGTTGCAGGGCTAGCGGGGCCATCTTGATGGCTTCTGGGCGGGTACCGAAAACAGTCAGGGTCTTGAGGGGCACGGCAGTGATCCTCTTTCTCGGGTCCTTGAAGCAGGCCGGTTTCCATTGCTCAAGAAATCTAGCAGGCGGGCAATGGCGTGCCAGTTTGCCGGGGGGGGCTTACCGACTGGGGGAGGGCGGTTTACCGGGCGAGCCTTGTTCGGCGGGCGTTGTAGGACAATGGCCTGGCATGGGTGGGCAGCGGCTATCGGACAAACGGGGATTCGGCTACAGGCACAGGACCAGGGCCTTGTGCATTCAGGGCCGGGCCGAGCGGGGCGTAAACGGCCACGGTTGCTGGGTGGGCGAGGTTGAGCGTTTTGCTGACCGATTCGGTAACCATTCGCCGGGGGGGTTGGGTATTGTGCGGCCGGGTTACCCGCTAGGGTTGGTTGCGCAGCCGAAGGAAAGCGGTTGCTGGAAAATGACCAACCCAAGGAGTGTTGACCATGCGCAATAACGTTCTGTCGTACCTGCTGCTGCCGCTGTTCGCCAGTATGTCGTTCTCCCTGAGCGCCGCCCCGGCCAGCACCATGGCAGTGGCCGAACCGGTGCCGGTGGTGGCCCAGGCTCAGGCACAGCAGGCGCCGAGGCTGGACTTGAATACGGCGGATGCACTCACCCTGCAAAAGGAGCTGAATGGCATTGGCAAGGCCAAGGCGGAGGCTATCGTGGCCTACCGCGAGGCCAATGGGCCGTTTGCTTCGGTGGATGAGCTGCTGGAGATAAAGGGGATAGGCAACGCGTTGCTGGAGCGCAACCGGGACAAGGTGATGGTGGAGTAAGCGGGCAGGGGCCGGGGTGATGCCCTGGCCCGGCCTTTATGTGCCGGGAATGGGGGCTTCCACAGGCGCAGCGCCTGAAGGGCTGGGTGTTTTAACGGTCTTCTGCGTCCTTGGCATCCGCTTCGGCATTGCGCTCATGTACCTTGCGCAGTTGCTCTTCGGTCAGCGGCAGTTTCTTGGCCGTGTCGCGCAGCAGCATCAACCCGCCGACAATCGAGCCGAGGGCTATGATGAGTATCAGCCAGGCATACCAGGGCATTGTCGTTCTCCTTAGATCGGGCCGTGGGCAACGGTTACATGAATTTTGAGCAATTGCCCGTTCCGTTGGTTCAATTATAGGTGCCAGGCCGTGCTGGGCCAATTCCGTGACCTGCGGGCCCCCAAGCCTGCGTCACTTCGTTTACAATGCGCGCCGATTTCGACTTGCCAAGAGACCCTGCCCATGTCCGCCTGCCAGACGCCCCTGATCGTCGCCCTGGATTTCCCTACCCGTGAGGCCGCCCTGAAGCTGGCTGACCAGCTTGACCCTGCGCTGTGCCGGGTGAAGGTTGGCAAGGAGCTGTTCACCAGCAGCGCTTCGGGCATTGTCGAAACCCTGTGTGACAAGGGCTTTGAAGTGTTCCTGGACCTCAAGTTCCACGACATTCCCAACACTACCGCCATGGCGGTAAAGGCCGCCGCCGAGATGGGCGTGTGGATGGTCAACGTGCATTGCTCCGGTGGCCTGCGCATGATGGCCGCCTGCCGTGAAGAACTGGCCAAGCGCAGCGGCCCGCAGCCGTTGCTGATTGGCGTGACCGTGCTGACCAGTATGGAGCGTGAAGACCTGGCCGGCATTGGCCTGGATGTCGACCCCCAAGAGCAGGTGCTGCGTTTGGCGGCACTGGCGGAAAAAGCGGGGATGGACGGTTTGGTGTGCTCGGCGCTCGAGGCCCCGGCACTGAAGGCGGCGCACCCGTCGCTGCAATTGGTGACCCCGGGCATTCGCCCAGCGGGCAGCGCGCAGGATGACCAGCGCCGTATCCTCACCCCGCGTCAGGCACTGGATGCCGGTTCGGATTACCTGGTGATCGGCCGGCCGATCAGCCAGGCCGCAGACCCTGCGCAAGCGTTGGCAGCGGTGGTGGCGGAGATCCGCGGGTAATTAACCTGCGGTTGTCCAGCAGGGGCCTGCGCCGAACCACCGATGTGGGCCCACCACCGATGCCTGTGTCGAACCCCTGATGTGCCTGCACCCCCGATGCGTGTGTAGGAGCGGGTTTACCCGCGAATACGGTAGCGGCGGCAACGGTGAACGGCTGGTGGAAATTGGCCGGCAGGCCCGGCCCTTTCGCGGGTGAACCCGCTCCTACGACGGGCTGTGCCGAGCCATCGATGTGTGTTACCGCGAATACGGGGACGGGGGCAACGGTGGGCGGCTGGTGGAAATTGGCCGGCAGGCCTGGCCCTTTCGGGCCACCGATGCCTGTGTCGAACCATTGATGTGGCTGCACCCCCGATCCGTGTAGGAGCGGGTTTACCCGCGAATACGGTAGCGGCGGCAACGGTGAACGGCTGGTGGAAATTGGCCGGCAGGCCTGGCCCTTTCGCGGGTGAACCCGCTCCTACGATGGGATGTAGGAGCGGGCTTGCCCGCGAATGCGGTGGCTGCGGCGACGGTGCATGACTGGGGGATATTGGCCGGCAGGTCCGGCCTATTCGCGGGTAAACCCGCTCCTACGACGGGCTGTGTCGGGCCATTGGTGCCGTGCAGGGCGTTTAAACCTTCAACACCAACTTGCCAAAATTCTCCCCGCTGAACAGCTTCAACAAGGTCTCCGGGAAGGTTTCCAGCCCTTCCACCACATCCTCTTTGCTCTTCACCTGCCCGCTGGCCAGCCAGCCGGCAATCTCCTGCGCGGCCTTGCCGTAATCTTTGCTGTAATCCATCACCACAAAACCTTCCATGCGCGCGCGGTTCACCAGCAGCGACAGGTAGTTGGCCGGGCCTTTCACGGCTTCTTTGTTGTTGTACTGGCTGATCGCGCCGCAAATCACGATGCGTGCCTTGAAGTTGATGCGCGTCAGCACGGCATCGAGGATGTCGCCGCCCACGTTGTCGAAGTACACGTCCACGCCTTTGGGGCATTCGCGCTTCAGGCCGGCCAGCACGTCTTCGGCCTTGTAGTCGATCACGCCGTCAAAGCCCAGTTCGTCCTTCAGGTACTGGCACTTCTCGGCACCGCCGGCAATACCGACCACGCGGCAGCCTTTGATCTTGGCAATCTGCCCGACAATGCTGCCCACCGCACCGGCCGCGCCGGAAATGACCACGGTGTCGCCAGCTTTGGGTTGGCCGACGTCCAGCAGGGCAAAGTAGGCGGTCATGCCGGTCATGCCCAACGCTGACAGGTAACGGGGCAGGGGGGCCAGCTTGGGGTCGATCTTGTGCAGGCTCTGGGGCTCGCCGGTGAAGTAGTCCTGCACACCGAGGGCGCCGCTTACGTAATCGCCGGGCTGGTAGCCGGGGTGATTGGAGGCAACCACCTCACCGACGCCCAGCGCACGCATTACCTGGCCCAGGGCCACGGGCGGGATGTAGGACTTGCCTTCGTTCATCCAGCCACGCATGGCCGGGTCCAGCGACAGGTACAGGTTGCGCACCAGTATCTGGCCTTCGCCGGGTTGTTCGGCGGGTACGGTCTCGAAGCTGAAGTCGTCACGGCGCACGGCGCCGACCGGGCGTTTGGCAAGCAGGAAGCGGCGGTTGGTCTGGGTCATGGCGGGTCCTTGTGGGCTGTGGAGGGCGTAAGGCGTTCAATCTACCTTGTTGATGAAGGCGGTTGCTTAAAATCACTGACAAGCATGGTAGCCCAACCGTTGCTGTGATGATGCTGCCCGGCCGAGTGGTGGCTGACTATGCTCTGACCCCTACCCAAACCCTCACAGGAGCACGCGATGAGCATGACCTTTTCTGGCCAGGTAGCCCTGGTGACCGGCGCGGCTGCTGGGATCGGCCGGGCAACCGCCCTGGCGTTCGCCCACGAGGGCATGAAGGTGGTGGTGGCCGACCTCGACCCGGTCGGCGGCGAGGCCACCGTGGCGCTGATCCACGCGGCGGGCGGCGAAGCGCTGTTCATTGCCTGCGACGTTACCCGCGACGCCGACGTGCGCCAGTTGCATGAGCGCCTGATTGCCGCGTACGGCCGGCTGGACTACGCCTTCAACAACGCCGGGATCGAGATCGAGCAACACCGCCTGGCCGAAGGCAGCGAAGCGGAGTTCGATGCCATCATGGGTGTGAACGTGAAGGGCGTGTGGTTGTGCATGAAGTATCAGTTGCCCTTGTTGCTGGCCCAAGGCGGTGGGGCCATCGTCAATGCCGCGTCGGTGGCGGGGCTTGGGGCGGCGCCGAAGATGAGCATCTACAGCGCCAGCAAGCATGCGGTCATCGGCCTGACCAAGTCGGCGGCCATCGAGTACGCCAAGAAGGGCATCCGCGTGAACGCCGTGTGCCCGGCCGTGATCGACACCGACATGTTCCGCCGCGCCTACCAGGCCGACCCGCGCAAGGCGGAGTTCGCCGCAGCCATGCACCCGGTGGGGCGCATTGGCAAGGTCGAGGAAATCGCCAGCGCCGTGCTGTACCTGTGCAGTGACGGCGCGGCGTTTACCACCGGGCATTGCCTGACGGTAGATGGCGGGGCCACGGCGATCTGAGTGGATGCCGTGCGGGCTGCTTCGCGGGCAAGCCCGCCCTTTGCAAGTGCGATCACCAGGCCAAAGCCCACAATGTCGCGCATGGACAGGATGGGCGTGCCCAGGCCTTTCCTGAGCAAGCCGCGCAGGCAGCTGGCCCCCGGCTAAAAGCTGACGCCTATCTTCAAGCCATACTCGTCACGGGTTTGTTCGTCCGAGGCGGTCATCTGGAACTGCCCGTCCAGTTCATAGTTGTAGCGGCTGAAGTAAAGCGAAGCGTATACCGGCACAGTACCGTGTTGGTTGAAGAGCACGCTAAGTTCGGCAAAGGGGCTGGTGGTATCTTTCAAATCAACCTCTTCACTGCTGATGCCATGTATTTTCAATTGCGAGTCGCCATTGATGACCTGGCGTATGCCCGCTTCGAAACGCAGGGTGGCATTATTGAAGCGGTAATTGTACCCCGCTGCGAGCTTGGCGAATGGCGTGCGGTTGGTAAGGTCGACATCATGACGGCTGGTATTGGGCTCCAACCGGTTCCATTTGTAGCCGGCGCCCAGCAGCAGGTCGACTGAATGCCGTTCCGCCAACGCCAGCCGCCAGCCCAGGTCCAGGTCGGCCTGGCCGTCCTTGAGCTTCTGGTCATGCTGTTTCGAGTACATGCCGCTGGCTTCGGCCTGGTAGACAAGGCCTTGCCTGGCCGTCATCTTGTTGCCGTAATTGATGAATAAACCACCTTCGGGCATATCTTCGGTGTCATCCTTGGGGCCGTTCAATTCCAGTTGGGTGTAGCTCCCTTGTAGGCCGAGGGTGAATATCGGTGCGGTGGAAGTATCGGCATATCCAACGGTTGGCACAGTAAACAGCAGCAACGGGGTGACCACAGCAGTAAACATGGCTGTTTTCATTACAAACTCCAGGGTGCACTGCAGGTCCGGAGAACGGGCCAGTTACCGATCACGATAGCGACGTTTTTAATGTGTGCAGGGGTATTTAAAAAAATTTCAATACCCTCTGTTTGGCGCAAATTTAATGGCGTCAATAGTGTTTTATAAAGTGTGGATTGGAATAAATTAATGGCTTACTTGCGTCGATTTAATATGGGAAAGCACCGTCGCAGGTTGAGGGGCGGGCTATCATTGATGGCCTAGTGATATCGCTTACAGCGGGCACTGAAAGCGACCCCTTTGCAGCCAAAAACGACAAGACATAGCTATTTGACACTATTTTGGCGCCACCCCCTTGTTCATTGGCAGATAACGTTGCCACCCTTAGCCTTCGGGATAACCTCACTGGCTGAAAGGGGATCGGTGATGGGCGCGAGCAAGCACGGTGTGCTGGCCAACCTGGGCATGGCCCGCAAACTTGGCCTGGGCTTTGCCCTGGTGCTGCTGCTGACGCTGGCAGTGGCAGCTATCGGCGTTGTGGCGTTGCAAAGCGTTGGCCAGCGCTTCGACAGTTTGCGTCAGCTGGCCCAGTTCAATACCGACTTGCTGCGTTTGCGCGAGCATGAGCAGGCATTTGCCCTGCGCTCCGATATTCAGCAGGCCGACGCCTTGCGTGGCGGCCTGCAGGGTTTGGTCGAACGCGCCCAAGGCCTGCCGGCGCTGGCCGCGGCGCAAACCGATCTTGCCGCCTATGGCCAGGCATTCGAAGCCTTTGTCGAGGCTGTGCAGGCCAAGGAGCTGGCGCTGGACATGGCCAGCTGGTCGGTGTCCAACGTCTCCAATAACCTTGATGTGCTGCAGGCCGGCCTGGCCGATGACGGCGCATATACCCTCAAGCAGTCCCAAGGCCAGCAGGGTAGCGAGTTTCTTGAGCAAGCCGCGCAGGTGGCCCAGGTGTCGCGGCTGATGCTGCAGGCCATGGACGAAGCACGGGTGCGTCTGGATAAAAGCCGCAAGGGCGAGGAGGGTGTCAGCCAGGAGCGTATTGCCCAGACGGTGGAGGCCGCCGGCCTGGTCAGCCAGTTGCAGGGTGCGGTTGGCGATGCCGGTTACCAGAGCGTGCTGGGTGAAGTGGCTGGGCACATTGGCAGTTTCTCGGAAAAACTCAACGAATACACCGACCAGCTGGCCCGCGAGCAGGGGCTCAAGGCGCAGTTGCAAGCCAGCGCCGAGCGGGTGACCGGGCGTGTCGACCAAGCCTATCTTGGGCAAGAGCAGGCCCTGCAAGGCGAGCTGCAGCGTAATGCCCTGGCCATCGGCCTGGCCACGGCGCTGGCGTTGCTTGTAGGCGTGTTGGCGGCCTGGCTGATTACCCGGGCTGTGGTCGGCCCGTTGAAGCATGTGATTGCCCGCGCCCAGCGCATTGCGGCGGGTGAACTGGGCTTCGACGCCCAGGCACCGCGCCGGGATGAGGTGGGGCAACTGATGCAGGCCATGCAGCAGATGGCGGCGGGGCTTTCGGGCATTGTCAGCGGCTTGCAGCAGGGCATCGAACAATTGGCCGGCAGCGCCCAGGCGTTGTCGACGGTGACCGAGCAGACCAACCGCGAGGTGGGCAGCCAGAAAGAGGAAACCGAGCAGGTGGCGACCGCCATGCAGCAGATGACTGCCACCGTGCACGATGTGGCGCGCAATGCCGAGGAGGCGGCGCAGGCGGCCCAGGCGGCGGACGAGAAGGTCGACTCCGGTCAGCAGGTGGTGCGCCAGAGCATGCAGCGCATCGAGCAACTGGCGTCGGCGGCAGAAGCTGCCAGCGCCGGCATCGACAGCCTCAGTGCCGAAATCCACACCATTGGCGACGTGCTGGAAGTGATCAAGAGCGTGGCCGAGCAAACCAACCTGCTGGCGCTCAATGCCGCCATCGAGGCTGCCCGCGCCGGCGAGCAGGGGCGTGGCTTTGCCGTGGTGGCCGATGAAGTGCGCGCGCTGGCTCGGCGTACCCGGCAATCCACCGAGCAGATCGAAACCTTGGTGGCCAGCCTGCGCGGCAATGCCCAGCAGTCGGTGGCGCAGATCCGTGGCAGCACCGAGTTGGTACGGTTGGCCGTGGCTGATGCCCTGCAGACCGAAAGCGCGTTGGGCAGCATTGCCGCAGCGGTGTCATTGATTCAGCAGATGAACCAGCAGATTGCCGCAGCCGCCGAGCAGCAGAGTTCGGTGGCGGAAGAGATCAGCCGCAGTGTCACGCAGATTCGCGGCAGTGCGGACCAGGCGGCGTTGGCGATGCAGGACAATGCCCGGTCCAGTGTCGAGCTGGCGCAGCTGGGCACCGATTTGAAGGGCATGGTGGGGCATTTCAGGTTGTAATCTCGTTGCCTGTGGCGGCCCATTCGCGGGTTTTGTGATTTCCCGTTGTAGGAGCGGGTTTACCCGCGAATAGGCCGCCACAGGCAACAACAACCCTCACCCCCTGCGCGGGTTAAGCATCACCAAGGCCAATACCCCCGCCACAATCCCCCAGAACGCTGAGCCAATCGAGAACAAGGTCAGCCCCGAAGCGGTCACCATGAAGGTGATCACCGCTGCCTCCCGCTCGCGCGCCTCGCTCATGGCCACGGTCAAACCGTTCATGATCGAGCCAAACAGCGCCAGTGCCGCGATCGACAGCACCAACTCTTTCGGCAATGCCGCGAACAGTGCCGCCAAGGTGGCGCCGAACACCCCGGCAATGCCGTAGAAAATCCCGCACCACACCGCCGCGGTGTAGCGTTTGTTCGGGTCTTCATGGGCATGCGGCCCGGTGCAGATCGCCGCGCTGATCGCCGCCAGGTTGACCCCATGCGAGCCGAACGGCGCCAGCACCAGCGAGGCGAAGCCGGTGGCCGAAATCAGCGGCGAGGCCGGTACCTGGTAGCCGTCGGCACGCAGTACGGCCACGCCGGGCATGTTCTGCGAAGTCATGGCCACCACGAACAGCGGAATGCCGATGCTGATGGTTGCCGCCAGCGAGAAGCTTGGCGTGGTCCACACCGGCTTGGCCACTTCCAGGTGGAAGCCGCTGAAGTCCAGCAGGCCCAACGCGCCGGACAATGCCGTGCCCACCAACAGTGCGGCCAGCACGCAATAGCGCGGCGACAGGCGTTTGACCAGCAGGTAGCTGAAGAACATGCCCAGTACCAGCAATGTGCGGTGCTGCGCGGCCACGAAGATTTCGCTGCCGATCTTGAACAGGATGCCCGCCAGCAGTGCCGAGGCCAGCGAGGCCGGAATGCGCTTGACCAGGCGCTCGAAGCTGCCGGTCAGGCCGCACGCCAGCACCAGCAAGGCACAGGTAATGTAGGCACCAATGGCCTCGCCATAGCTGACCCCACCCAGGCTGGTGATCAGCAGCGCCGCGCCGGGGGTGGACCAGGCGATGGTGATCGGTGTGCGGTAGCGTAGCGACAGGCCGATGCTGCACACCGCCATGCCGATCGACAGCGCCCAGATCCATGACGAAATCTGCGCGGTGGTCAGCCCGGCTGCCTGGCCGGCCTGGAACATCAGCACCAGCGAACTGGTATAGCCGGTGAGCATGGCAATGAAGCCGGCGACCACCGCCGACGGGGAGGTGTCTGCCAGGGGCCGCAGACGTGCGGAAGTGGCATCGGTCATGAACAAAATCCTTGTAAAGGTGTAAGCAGTTTTTTCAGACTACAGCGAGCAAGGTTGATCCTTGCCATACAGCGGCCATTGCTTTTAGCCGTACAGTCGCCACATATTGGGCGCAATTGCGAAACTGCTTTGCAGGGAGAGTCGATGTACAAGGTCTATGGCGACTATCAGTCGGGTAACTGTTACAAGGTCAAGCTGATGTTGAGCCTGCTGGGCCGGCCGTATGAATGGCACCCGGTGGACATTCTCAAGGGTGAGACCGAAACGCCCGAGTTTCTGGCGATGAACCCCAACGGCAAGGTACCGGTGCTGGAACTGGAAGACGGTAGTTACCTGTGGGAGTCCAACGCCATTCTCAACTTCCTGGCCGATGGCAGTGAGTTCCTGCCCAGCGAGCCGCGCCTGCGTACCCAGGTGTTGCAGTGGCAGTTCTTCGAGCAGTACAGCCACGAGCCGTATATTGCTGTGGCGCGGTTCATCCAGTTCTACCTGGGCCTGCCGGACGAGCGCCTGGACGAGTACCGCAAGTTGCACAAGGGCGGCTACAAGGCGTTGAGGGTGATGGAGCGACAGTTGCAGATGACGCCTTACCTGGTGGGTGAGCAGTACTCGATTGCCGATGTGGCGTTGTATGCCTACACCCATGTGGCGCAGCAGGGCGGGTTCGACCTGGCAGAGTACCCGGCGGTAAGGGCCTGGCTGGAGCGGGTCAGCAGCCACCCGCGGCATGTGCCGATGGTGGGTTGAAAACCGACCTGTTTTCCAGGCTTGTGGGAGCGGGCGTGCCCGCGAACACGGGCGTAGCCCGTGCCAACCACCGCGGTGCCTGCTTCGCGGGCTCGCCCGCTCCCACAGAGGGATCTGCAGCGTCAGTCAGATGGCGGCAAACCGCTTATTCCGGCGGTAAGGGCCTGGCTGGAGCGGGTCAGCAGCCACCCTCGGCATGTGCCGATGGTGGGTTGAAAACCGACCTGTTTTCCAGGCGCTTGCGCAATCCTTGTGGGAGCGGGCGTGCCCGCGAACACGGGCGCAGCCCGTGCCAACCACCGCGGTGCCTGCTTCGCGGGCTCGCCCGCTCCCACAGGGATCTGCTTCGTCAGTCAGATGGCGGCAAACCGCTCATCCAGGTAAGCGATGATCGCCTTGGACTCGTACATCCAGGTCACCTTGCCGGCTTCTTCAATGCGCAGGCATGGCACTTTCACCCGGCCGCCACCTTCTTGCAGGGCCTGGCGGTGCACCGGGTCGTTCTTGGCGTCGCGCAGCGCCACCGGCACGTTCAACCGGTGCAGGGTGCGGCGGGTTTTGACGCAGAACGGGCAGGCGTGGAACTGGTACAGCGCCAGCCCCTTGGCCGCTTGCTCGATGCGGGCCTGGGCGGCGGCGTCGCGCTTGCGTTTGGCCGGACGGCTGATCCAGTCACCGAACACGATGAGCTGGCCGAGGCCAACCCGCAGGGCTTTGACGATCATGGGCAACTCCTGAAATGCAAAAGCCGACCCTTAAGGGTCGGCTTGGGGCCAGCAACCAATCACTTGATCAGGCTGAGGAACTCGCTGCGGGTGGCGGCGTTATCGCGGAACTCACCCAGCATCACGGAGGTGATCATGGTCGAATTCTGCTTCTCGACACCGCGCATCATCATGCACATGTGCTTGGCTTCGACCACCACGGCCACGCCCGCAGCACCGGTTACCTGCTGCACGGCTTCGGCGATCTGGCGGCTGAGGTTTTCCTGGATTTGCAGGCGGCGGGCGTACATGTCGACGATACGTGCCACCTTCGACAGGCCCAGTACCTTGCCTTTTGGCAGGTAGGCAACGTGTGCCTTGCCAATGAACGGCAGCATGTGGTGTTCGCACATCGAATACAGTTCGATGTCCCGGACCAGCACCATTTCGCTGTTGTCAGAGCTGAACAAAGCGTTGTTGGTGACTTCTTCCAGTGTTTGCTCATAACCGCGGCAAAGGTACTTCATCGCCTTTGCAGCCCGCTTGGGCGTGTCGAGCAGGCCCTCACGGGAGACGTCCTCGCCAATCTGGCTGAGGATCTCGGTGTAGTTCTGTTCCAGGGACATGGATCTACCTGTGGGAAAAAATCGCAAAAACGAAGGGTACGGCGGTGAGGGCGGCGCTGCAAGCGCGGCGTTACTCGTCGCGGCCTTCGAGCATGGTTCGCTTCAGCATCACATACACCGCGCCAGTGCCGCCGTGGCGGGCACTGCACGAGGCAAAACCGAGCACTTGCGGGTGCTGGCGCAGCCAGGTGTTGACGTGGCTCTTGATCATCGGGCGCTTGCCGTCCAGGCGCGCGGCCTTGCCGTGGGTCACCCGCACGCAGCGGACCTCCAGTCTGGTGGCTTCGGCGATGAAGTCCCACAAGGTTTCGCGGGCCTTTTCCACCGTCATGCCGTGCAGGTCGAGGCTGCCCTCGAACGGAATCTGCCCCAGCTTCAGCTTGCGCAGTTGGCCTTCCTGTACGCCGTCGCGGCGCCACATCAGCTCGTCTTCGGCGCCTACGTCGATGACGAACTGGTCGGACATGCCGTCGATGACCAAAGCCTTGTCACTGCGCACGGTTGCCGCCTGGCGCAGGCCGGCCAGCTTTTGGCGATCGGCCTTGGGCTTGCCGACTTCGGCACGATCGTGACGGATCGGTTTTACGCCGCGCACTTCGGCCTTGAACAGGGAAAAATCGTCGTCTTGCATGATGCCTCCACGTAGGCGGCGTAGTTTACGCGACTGTGGGGCCGTGTGCAGCCTGTGCGGGCCTCTTCGCGGGTGAACCCGCTCCTACAGGTACCCCGACGTCTTCAGGCTCTGTGACATCCCTGCAGGAGCGGGTTTACCCGCGAAGAGGCCCGCACAGGTTACGCAAAACCATCAATCGTGCTTCTTCATCAGGTGCGGCGACAGGTTCAGCTCCCGCCCGCGGCGCAAGCGGATACGGCTGCGCCGCCAGAAACGCACGCCCAGCCACAGCAGCAACAAGCCAGCCACGGTGAGGATGCTGGACAGTGGCTTGTTGGTGTTGAGTTCCTGCAGGGCAGGGTAGTTGCCCAGCAGGCCGGCGACGCCGGCCATGGCCAGCAACACGCCCAGCGTCGCCAGCAGGGCCGACAGGCCGGCCGCCAGGCGGGCGCCCCAGTTACGCGGTTCGCGCGGGCGCAGGCGCTTGGCGTCGAAACTGCCTTTAAGCTTCATTCCGCTCTCCTCGGTGGATATCCGGAATTCGACCTGCTGCTGCCCATCGGGTTCCGCCCGGCTGCCGGGCGGTCCTGCAAGCCGCTCAGATCAGGCTGGCGGTGGGGGCCACGCAAGCGAAGTTGTCAGCCATCACGGCCATTTCGCACTGGTGAATCTGCGCGGCCGGAATGACGCCGTCCTTGAATGCCAGGTCGCGGGTGGCCGACGCGTCTTCTACCAGGGTGCACCGATAACCATAGTCCTTGGCGCGGCGAACGGTGGTGCTGACGCTGGAATGGCTCATGAAACCACAGACGATGAGGTCCAGGTGGCCCAGCTCCTGCAATGTTTCGTGCAGCTTGGTGTTCTTGAACGCGTTGGGCATGCGCTTTTCGATGACGATTTCACCTTCCAGCGGCTCCAGCCCTGGAATGAACTCACCAGCCGGCCCCTGGGGGTCGAAGCGGCCCCCGACAGTGCCCAGGTGGCGAACATGGATGATCGGACGGCCGCTTTTACGGGCGGCGTCGAGCAACCTGGCGATGTTGGCCACGGCCTCGTCCATGCCCGACAGCTTCAGGGGACCGTTGAGGTACTCCTTTTGTGCATCGATGATGATCAGGCTGGCGTGGCTCAGCTTGGCCGGCGGATAGTCGCGGCCAGTGAGGCGAAACATCGTGGTTGGAACGGACATCAAGGGCTCCTTGGATAGGGCTTTTGTATACCTATTCTCCCCTGCCTTGACGCCAATGGGAATGGTTGACAACGCAAGCGGCATGGTTACTGGCTTGTGGCTAGCCTTTGGGCAAGGCAAAGGAACAAATGTGCGGGTGGGGCTGTTAGACTTTTGTCCGGTCTGAAAATAGGAGTACCCCGTGATCACATCCCGTCTGCGCACGCTGCGCGACTACATCCGCTGGGCGGTCAGCCGCTTCCACGAGCATGATCTGTTCTTCGGTCACGGTGCCGATAACGCCTGGGACGAAGCCCGCATGCTGGTGCTCGGTGCCGTGCACCTGCCATGGGAGGTGGCCGACAGCTACCTGGACTGCATGCTCGAGGACGACGAGCGGGTACGCCTTCAGCACCTGCTCAAGCGCCGTATCGAAGAGCGTGTACCAGCCGCCTACCTGCTGGGCGAGGCGTGGTTCTGCGGCATGTCGTTCATCGTCGACGAGCGGGTGCTGGTGCCGCGTTCGCCCATTGGCGAGCTGATCGAAAAACGTTTCGAGCCGTGGCTGGCCAGCGACCCGGCGCGCATTCTGGACCTGTGCACGGGGTCGGGTTGCATCGGCATCGTTGCTGCCGACGTGTTCCCCGAGGCCGAGGTGGTGTTGGCCGATCTGTCGTTCCAGGCCCTTGAAGTGGCCAACCAGAACATCGAACGCCATGGCCTGGACGGTCGCGTGTACACCGTGCAGGGCGATGGCTTTGGCGGTTTGCCGGGGCAGCGTTTCGACCTGATCCTGTCCAACCCGCCGTATGTCGATGCCGAAGACTTCGACGACATGCCGGCCGAGTACCACCATGAGCCCGAACTGGGCCTGGCCTGCGGCAGCGACGGCCTGGACCTGGTACGGCGGATGCTGGCCGAAGCGGCTGACCACCTGACCGAGAAGGGTTTGCTGATTGTCGAAGTGGGCAACAGCCAGGTGCATGTCGAGGCGTTGTACCCCGAGGTGGACTTTGCCTGGCTGGAATTCGAGCGTGGCGGGCACGGGGTGTTCATGCTCACTGCGGAGCAGTGCCGCCAGCATCAGGAACTGTTCAAGGCCCGCGTTTAGGCTATTTGGGGCTGCTGTGCAGCCCATCGCGACACAAGCGTGTGGGAGCGGGTTTACCCGCGAAGAATACACCGCGGTGGATGGCACGGGCTTCGCCCGTGTTCGCGGGCAAGCCCGCTCCTACACGGATCGCGCCAACTTTTAGAAATTGAGCAAGACACAAGCGGCCCAATCTTTACCGGCTGGTGCGCTCTTAGCGGGTTGCAATCCAGATCAACAGCCCTGCCTGGAACACGGCAAACGCCACCAGGCAAGTAATGGTGAAACGCAATCCGCCGTCTTCGCGCTGGTATTTGGCCACGCGCTCATCCCGCTCGCGCAGTTGCCCTTCCTTTTCCAGCAGTTGCTGGTCCGCCTGCTGCAGCAGGTTGGCGGCATCCAGAATCTCCACCCGTTGCAGGCGCTCGCTGCTCCAGACGGCCTTCAGCTGGCCCACCGTCATATCTGCGGTACGGCCCTTCAGGTGCTGGCTGTCCTCGTACTGCACCTCGATACCCACCCCGCGCAAGCAGTGGTCACGGCGCAGGCGTGAGTCCTCGTTCAGGGCGTCCTTGCTAGGCAGCGCCATACCTTCCACCCGGTAGTGCGACCACTTGCGCTGCAACCACTGGGCGGCCTGGGCCAGCATGAAACGGCCGATACCGCGGTTCACGGGCTCCACTTGCAGGCCATTTTCATTGCCAATACGCACCAGACGCTCGGCATGGTCGACGCGGATGTCCAGGCGGTTCTGCTCTTTGTGCACCTTCTGGCCCGGCAACTGGATTTCCATGCGCAGCAGGCTGTGCGCCTTGTCATGGCGCTCGGCATAGCCGAACTGCACAAAGCGCAGCGGCCGCGCGCCGGTGCTGCGGTCGGTCGGTAGTGCTGCCAGGCGTAGCAGCTGGAAATGTTCGGCGGTCAGCTCGCCCCAGGGCAGGGCGGGGGCTTCCTGGGGTTCTTCGGCCGGCTCGACGGCGGTGGGGGAGGTGGTCATCAGGGCTTGTCCTCAGCTATGCCTGCTGTATCGGCAGGCATGCCCGAGACCTGAGCCTGTTTGACTTACGCCGCAGGCAAATGCTGGATGAACGTCACAATTCGCTCACCCAGTTCGTGCGCCAGCGGCAGTTCGGGGTTGAGGTAGCTGTCGCGTTGCTGGCTCATGCCCTTGGGGCTGATGCGCAGCATGTGATTCATGCCATCGATCAGGACCAGTTGCGCATCTGGCTTGGCCGCTTTCAGCCGTTGGGCGTCGGTCACGTCCACCTGCACGTCATTGCGCCCCTGCACGATCAGCGCGGGCATGGGCAGGCGGGCAAAGGCGGCTGCCGGGTTTTGCTGGAACAGCGAGATCAGGTAAGGCTGCACGCTGGGGCGAAACACCTGGCGCAGCGGCGCTGGTACATCCAGGCTGGTCTGCCCGGCCTGCAGGCGGTCGAGCAGGGCACTGCCACCGGCCAGTTGCGCCGGCGGCAGGCGCTGGGCCAGTTGTTCGCGCAGTACCTCGGCCAGCGGCCGGCCGCTGCCGGCCAGGGTGATGACCGCGCTGGCGCCAGCCTGCTCGGCGGCCAGGCTGGCAATCAGTGCGCCTTCGCTGTGGCCAATCAGGATCAGCGGGCCGAAGCGCGGGTCGGCTTTGAGCTTGTGGCTCCAGGCGACCACATCGGCCACATAGCGCTCCACGCTGAGGTCACGCTCGTCAGGCGTGGCCGGCTGGCTGGCGGCCACCCCGCGTTTGTCGTAACGCACGCTGGCAATGTGTTCGTTGGCCAGCAGCAGGGCCAGGCGCTTGAGGTTGTCGACCTTGCCGGAGGCCGGGTTGTTGCCGTCGCGGTCGGTGGGGCCGGAGCCGGCGATGATCAGCACCACGGGCGGCGGGGTGGCCTGTTGCGGCAGCAGCAGGCTGCCGTGCAGCACGCCCTGGCCGGTGTCCAGGTCGATCGGGCGTTGTAGCACAGTGGGTGCGGCGGCCTGGGCCAGGCCGGTGCACAGCAGGAAGAACAAGGCGACGAGGCGCGACATCATGCGGTACTACTTGGGGAGATGTGGGTTTGACCCACTGTTTGCGGGAAGGTTCTGGGGGGCGAATTGCAGGTTCGGCCCTTTCGCGGGCACGCCCGCTCCCACAGGTATTTCACAGCATTTGGATCTGTGGTGATCCTGTGGGATGCAGGTTCGGCCCTTTCGCGGGCACGCCCGCTCCCACAGGTATTTCACAGCATTTGGATCTGTGGTGATCCTGTGGGATGCAGGTTCGGCCCTTTCGCGGGCACGCCCGCTCCCACAGGTATTTCACAGCATTTGGATCTGTGGTGATCCTGTGGGATGCAGGTTCGGCCCTTTCGCGGGCACGCTCGCTCCCACAGGTATTTCACAGCATTTGGATCTGTGGTGATCCTGTGGGAGCGGGCGTGCCCGCGAAGAGGCCCGCACAGGCGATCAAACCATCTGTATACTGCTGCTTTCGTCCATTTCAGGCAGAACTCGCGGAGCGTCCATGTCCGGCAATACCTACGGCAAGCTGTTCACTGTCACCACCGCTGGCGAGAGCCATGGCCCGGCGTTGGTCGCCATTGTCGATGGATGCCCACCGGGCCTGGAAATTTCCCTCGCCGACCTGCAGCACGACCTTGACCGGCGCAAGCCCGGCACCAGCCGGCACACCACCCAGCGCCAGGAAGCCGACGAGGTAGAAATCCTTTCCGGCGTGTTCGAAGGCCGCACCACCGGCTGCTCGATCGGCCTGCTGATCCGCAACACCGACCAGAAGTCCAAGGACTACTCGGCCATCAAGGACCTGTTCCGCCCGGCCCACGCCGACTACACCTACCACCACAAGTACGGTATCCGCGACTACCGCGGCGGCGGCCGCAGCTCGGCCCGTGAAACCGCCATGCGTGTGGCCGCCGGCGCTATCGCCAAGAAGTTCCTGGCCACCCAGGGCATCACCGTGCGTGGCTACATGAGCCAGCTGGGCCCGATCGAAATCCCGTTCAAGACCTGGGAGTCGGTGGAGCAAAACGCCTTCTTCAGCCCCGATCCGGACAAAGTACCTGAGCTGGAGGCCTACATGGACCAGCTGCGCCGTGACCAGGATTCGGTGGGCGCCAAGATCACCGTGGTCGCAGAAGGCGTGATGCCCGGGCTGGGCGAACCGATCTTCGACCGCCTGGATGCAGAGCTGGCTCACGCGCTGATGAGCATCAACGCGGTCAAGGGCGTGGAAATCGGCGCCGGCTTCGCCAGTGTGGCCCAGCGCGGCACCGAGCACCGGGACGAGCTGACCCCGGACGGCTTCCTCAGCAACAATGCAGGCGGCATTCTGGGCGGTATTTCTTCGGGCCAGCCGATCGTTGCCCACCTGGCACTGAAGCCCACTTCCAGCATCACCACCCCGGGCCGCTCGATCGATGTCGATGGCAACCCGGTGGACGTCATAACCAAAGGCCGCCACGACCCGTGCGTGGGCATACGCGCCACGCCGATTGCCGAGGCGATGATGGCCATCGCGTTGATGGACCACCTGCTGCGCCACCGCGCGCAGAATGCCGATGTGCAAGTGAATACCCCGGTGCTGGGCCAGCGCTGATCCACCTGCACCGGCCTCTTCGCGGGTAGACCCGCGCCTACATTGGGATATCACTGCCCTCAGGTGCAGTGACAGGGTGAAGTCCGCGTAGGAGCGGGTTCACCCGCGAAGAGGCCGGCCCAGGTCCCCACAAGGCCATCCCATGCAACCCGTCCCCTACTGGCGCCTGTCCAGCTTCTACCTGTTCTACTTCGCCCTGCTGGGCTCCACCGCCCCCTTCCTGGCGCTGTACTTCGACCACCTGGGCTTCTCCCCGGCGCGCATCGGCGAGCTGGTGGCCATCCCCATGCTGATGCGCTGCGTCGCCCCCAACCTGTGGGGCTGGCTGGGCGACCGCACGGGCCAGCGCCTGTTGATCGTACGCCTTGGCGCGCTGTGCACCCTGGCCACTTTCGCCCTGATTTTCTTCGGCAAAAGCTACGCCTGGCTGGCGCTGGTGATGGCCCTGCACGCGTTCTTCTGGCATGCGGTGCTGCCGCAGTTCGAGGTCATCACCCTGGCCCACCTGCACGGGCAGACGTCGCGCTACAGCCAGGTACGTCTGTGGGGGTCGATCGGTTTCATCCTCACCGTGGTCGGCCTGGGCCGCTTGTTCGAGTGGTTGAGCCTGGACATCTACCCGGTGGCCCTGGTCACGATCATGGCCGGCATCGTCGCCGCCAGCCTGTGGGTGCCCAATGCCCAGCCGGTGGAGCAGGGCGGGCGCAGCAGTACGGGGGGCTTCCTGCAGCAGTTGCGTGCCCCGGGGGTGATCGCGTTCTACGCATGCGTGGCACTGATGCAGCTCAGCCACGGGCCTTACTACACCTTCCTTACCCTGCACCTGGAGCACTTGGGCTACACGCGCGGTGCCATCGGTCTGCTCTGGGCGCTTGGGGTGGTGGCCGAGGTGCTGATGTTCATGGTCATGAGCCGCCTGTTCGCCCGCTTCAGCGTGCAGCGTGTGCTGTTGGTCAGCTTCCTGCTGGCGGCATTGCGCTGGCTGCTGCTGGGCAACCTGGCCCAGGAGCCAGCAGTACTGATCTTCGCCCAGTTGCTGCATGCGGCCACCTTTGGCTGCTTCCATGCTGCCAGTATCGCGTTCGTCCAGGCCAGCTTCGGCGCCCGCCAGCAGGGCCAGGGCCAGGCGCTTTACGCAGCGCTGTCGGGTACCGGCGGTGCGCTGGGGGCGCTGTACTCAGGCTACAGCTGGAAGCTGCTGGGCCCCACCTTCACCTTTGGTATGGCCAGTGCCGCAGCCTTGGCCGCAGCCGTTATCATTGCCCTTTGTTCGCAACCGACCAGGACCCGCCCCTGATGAGCATTCTCAGCGTTTTCCACCCCGCCAGCCCGGCACTGCCGAACAAGGTGCTGACTCACCACGATGATATCGCCGCTACGTTGGCCGAGCAGGGCGTGCGCTTTGTGCATGCCGAACCTGGCCTGCGGGTGCGCCCGGGCACCGCCCAGGACGAGGTGCTGGATGTTTGCCGCGAGTACCTGGATGAGTTGATGACGGCGCATGGCAGCAAGGCCTTCGCGTTGCTCAACCGCGACGGTGAAGACCCGGCACAGGTCGATGTGCGTGATGAACATGTGCATGAGGCCGACGAGCTGTTCGCCGTGGTCAGCGGGCGGGCGCAAGTAGGCCTGCGGCTGGGTGACTGGGTGTATTCGGTGCTGTGCGAGAAAGGTGACCAGCTGCTGGTACCGGCCGGGACGCGGCGCTGGGTTGAGCTGGGGGATGCACCGTTTTGCCTGGCGTTTCGCTTGTACGGCAGCGAGCAGGGCATGCAGGCGCGGTTTACCGGGGATGTAACGGCGCGAGCGTTTCTGGGGATCGACGAGTTGTAATGGCATTGCCGGCCTCTTCGCGGGTGAACCCGCTCCTACAGCGGTTGCGCCGCCCTTAGGCACCGCGCAGTCAATGTTGCGCCGCCCTTAGGCACCGCGCAGTCAATGTTGCGCCGCCCTTAGGCACCGCGCAGTCAATGTTGCGCCGCCCTTAGGCATCGCGCAGTCAATGTAGGAGCGGGTTCACCCGCGAAGAGGCCAGTTCAGGCAATACACCCCTCAGCGGTAAGTCGGCAGGGCAAACCGCTGCTGGCTCTGCAGCATCGAGATCACCGGCAATTCGCTGGCCTCTTCAGCCAGGTCACGACGGATGGCACTGATCGCCCAGGACAGCTGTTCGGCACTGTGCAATTGCCCATAAGTCAGCACCCGGCGGGTAACCTTGCCATCCGCTGCGCGCAGGGTAAGCAGTACACCGCCATCGGGCCGGGCTTGGGTATTTACCTGATAGGCCGAAAATACCGAGGCGAACTTTTGCTGGATGAGGTCCATATCAACTCCTGGCTGGTGTGTGGCAGACATGAGTTGATGGTTGCAGTGACCGTGCCAGAATCCTGTTTGGCAAAAAACCCAGTAAATACAGGCTGTTACGGAGAATTTTCAGAAGCGGTATCGTGCAAGCTGCATGGTCATGCATTTTGCACAGTGCATTTTGCACGGGTCAGTACTTGCCTATCAGCCTTATAGAATCTGAACCTTTGACCACCATGGCATGCCTGACGAACACTTGGGCCATCAATTATGCCAGGAGGTTCCCTATGTCCAGCCAAACCGCGCCCGCCACCATGACCGATGACGAAACCGCAGCGTTCGCCGAGCAGGTGTTCGAACGTGCCCGCCAGGGCGATGCCGAAATGCTCGGGCGCCTGCTTGCCAGCGGCCTGCCGGCCAACCTGCGTAACCACAAGGGCGATACCCTGCTGATGCTGGCCAGCTACCACGGCCACCACGATGCGGTGCGTGTGCTGCTGGAGCAGGGTGCCGACCCGCTGATTGCCAACGACAATGGCCAGCTGCCGATTGCCGGCGCCGCATTCAAAGGGGACCTGGCGATGATTCGCCTGCTGGTGGAGCATGGCGTGCCGGTGGATGCCGCCGCGCAGGACGGTCGCACCGCGCTGATGTTGGCGGCCATGTTCAACCGCAGCGAAATCCTCGACTACCTGCTGGCACAAGGGGCCAACCCGACGCACCAGGATGCCCGCGGCATCACCGCCCTGATGGCGGCGCAAACCATGGGTGCAGCAGACACCGCCGCGCGCCTGCAAACGCTGGCCGGCTAACCGCCAGGGGGCATTTGCGGCTATCCTTGGCGCCTTTTCACCCGTCGCAGGCCCCCTTTCATGAAAACTCAGTTGCTTGAATTCATCAGCCTCATTGGCGCCGGCTGCATGCGTGAGGCAGACATCGAGCGTATCGCCGACGAGGCCGCCCAGGCCTACGCCGACCCTGTCGCCTTCCTGGCCGCCAACCCCGACATCAACTACGACGACACTTTCCCGATTCCTTTGGGTGAATGGGTGGTGCTGGGCAGCCTGCCGGATACCGTGGTGTTCCAGGCCGACAGCTATCAGGAGCTGTTCCAGCAGATCAGCGACTCGTTCGACAATAGCGTGCCGTTTACCCTCAAGCCCAAGCAATTGGCCCGTACCGAACCACTGACTGCGCTCAACCGCATCCAGGTACAGATGGGCGCGCTGAACAAGGAGGCGGGGGGGTATGTGCTGCTCAACTTCAGCCAGTTGCTGGATGACGAGATGCAGATGGTCATGGTGGGGCAACAGGACCTGGCGCGGGTAATGGAGCTGGGTGCAGCGCTGGGCATCAAGGTCGAGCCGGCGCTGGAGGCTTTGAAAGTCGCCGTCCACATCTGATACCAGTGATTGCTTGTTCGCGGGCATGCCCGCTCCCACAGGTACTCCAGCGCATCAGGCCCTGTGATAACCCTGTGGGAGCGGGCGAGCCCGCGAAGAGGCCGGCTCACGAAACATCAATCTTCAGCCCAGCGCAGTGTCGAGAAACATCATCACCGCAAACCCACCCATCAACCCCAGGGTCGCCGCTGTCTGGTGCCCATTGCGGTGGGTTTCGGGGATCACCTCGTGGCTGACCACAAAGATCATCGCCCCTGCCGCCAGCCCCATGCTGATCGGGTAGGCGAGGGCAAAGCCGGTAGAAATCCCCAGCCCGATCACCGCCCCTAGCGGCTCCATCAGGCCCGACCCAATCGCCACCAACGCAGCCTTCAGGTTCGAAAGCCCCGTGGCGCGCAAGGCCAGCGCCACGGCCAGCCCTTCGGGGATGTCCTGGATGGCGATGGCACTGGTCAGCGGCAGGCCGATGTTCATGTCGCCATTGGCAAAGCTCACGCCGATCGCCATGCCTTCAGGCAGGTTGTGCAGCGTAATCGCCAGCACGAATAGCCACACCCGGCTGATGCGCTCGGCTTCAGGCCCGCACGGGCCGGTGCTTTCGTGTTCATGCGGGGTGAAGCGGTCCAGGCCCAGCATCAGCAGCACACCCAGGCCCATGCCCAGCACCACGGTAAAGGCGGCGGCCGGGCCGTTGCCGGTGATCTCGCGGGCAGCCTCCAGGCCCGGCAGAATCAGCGAGAACGAGCTGGCTGCCAGCATCATGCCGGCAGCGAAGCCCAGCATCACGTCCTGGGTGCGCGCGTTGACATCGCGCAGCACCACTGCCAGCACGGCGCCCAGCGCGGTGGCGCCAAAGCCGGACAACCCACCCAGCACGGCCAGGTGCAGGTTGTCGGCATGGTCGCCGTTCACCGCGTTCCAGAGGCTGGCGGCCAGCAGTACGCACACCGCCAGCAGGCTCAGCCCCAGGCCGGCGCTGAGCCAGGGGGTATCGGTGACCTGCTGGCGCCAGGCTTGCAGCAGTGAGGGTGGGGCGGCGCTTTGGCTGTGGGCGGATGGCATGCGAACCTCGAATCAATGAATGCAGTCAGTCTACCGAGGGACCTGCGACATCCGCCAAGGATTCCCTTCTATTGGCGCGATAGCTGACTATGCTGTGCAGCAAAGCCTCTGGACAGGAATTCAGACATGGGATCTACCTTCAACAGCCTGGTCGGGCTGATCATTCTGGCGCTGGATATCTGGGCCATTCTCAACGTGATCAAGAGTGGCAGCGAGATGGGCATCAAGGTCTTGTGGATCTTGTTGATCGCTCTGTTGCCGGTGGTGGGGCTGGTGATCTGGGCGATTGCCGGGCCGCGGGGGAACGTGCGGCTGTAGGCGCGGTACCGACATAGCCAGTAATGGGACCGTGACACAATTTTCACATTGATTTAAACAGAATCCGCATCCGCATAATGCTGCGTTGGTCTAGCGCCATCGCCTCTTCGCAAACCGCAATCCTAGGACCTTCCCATTCATGGCTAATACGGATGCCTTGAAGCAACAGGGTGCGCGAACGTCATTTTCGCCGACCCTGAAATCCCACCTGGCCTACACGCTGCTCAGCGGCCTGGTGATCATGCTGATGCTCAGCCTCGTGCGCCTGGCGTTGCTGGCCTACAACAGCGACATGGTCGGTGATACCCCATATTCGACTGTCGCCGAAGGCTTCCTCAACGGCTTGCGCTTCGACCTGCGGGTGGTGGTGTACATCAGCATCCCACTGCTGCTGGCCATGCTCAGCCCCTGGGCCATGGCCCGGCGCGGGGTGTTCCGTTTCTGGCTGACCCTCGCTTCGAGCGTGGTAATGTTCCTCGGCCTGATGGAAATGGACTTTTACCGCGAGTTCCACCAGCGCCTCAACGGCCTGGTGTTCCAGTACATCCAGGAAGACCCGAAAACCGTCATGAGCATGCTCTGGTACGGTTTCCCGGTGGTACGCTACCTGCTGGCCTGGGCCTTCGGTACCTGGCTGCTGAGCCTGCTGTTCAAAGGTATCGATCGCGCTACCCGTGCCGAAGGCCTGCACCGCGTTGCCCCGTGGTACCACCGCCTGGCGGTGTTCATGGTGATCTTGCTGGTGGCGGTGGCCGCTGCCCGTGGCACCCTGCGCCAGGGCCCGCCGATGCGCTGGGGTGACGCTTTCACCACGGACTCCAATTTCGTCAACCAGTTGGGCCTGAACGGCACCCTGACCCTGATCGACGCCGCCAAAAGCCGCTTCGACGAGGACCGTGCCAACATCTGGAAGCCAGTACTGGAGCAGGACGTGGCCACGCAAAGTGTGCGTGAGCAACTGCTCACCGCCAACGACACGCTGGTCGACGCCGACGAAGCCGCTATCCGCCGCGACTTTGTACCGCCGGCTGATCGTACCCTGCCGACCAAGAACGTGGTGGTGATCCTGATGGAAAGCTTCGCCGGCCACTCGGTAGGCGCGTTGGGCAGCCCCAATAACATCACCCCGTACTTCGACAAGCTGGCCAAAGAAGGCCTGCTGTTCGACCGCTTCTTCTCCAACGGCACCCATACCCACCAGGGCATGTTCGCCACCATGGCCTGCTTCCCCAACCTGCCTGGTTTCGAATACCTGATGCAGACTCCGGAAGGCGGCCATAAGCTGTCGGGCCTGCCGGCCCTGCTCGGCGCCCGTGACTACGACGACGTGTATGTCTACAACGGCGACTTTGCCTGGGACAACCAGTCCGGGTTCTTCGGCAACCAGGGGATGACCACCTTCATCGGCCGTAATGACTTCGTCGACCCGGTATTCTCCGACCCGACCTGGGGTGTATCCGACCAGGACATGTTCGATCGCGGCAACGAAGAGCTGGCCAGGCACGATGGCAAGAAGCCGATCTACGCGCTGCTGCAGACGCTGTCCAACCACACGCCGTATGCGCTGCCGAAGGACTTGCCGGTAGAGAAGGTTACCGGCCAGGGTCGGCTGGACGAACACCTGACCGCCATGCGTTATTCGGACTGGGCGCTGGGCCAGTTCTTCGAGAAGGCGCGTAAAGAGCCTTACTTCAAGGACACCCTGTTCGTCATCGTCGGTGACCATGGCTTTGGCAACCA
Source organism: Pseudomonas sp. VEM90 (assembly GCF_054611535.1). NCBI lineage: Bacteria > Pseudomonadati > Pseudomonadota > Gammaproteobacteria > Pseudomonadales > Pseudomonadaceae > Pseudomonas > Pseudomonas sp. VEM90. The sequence goes on from NZ_JBTRAR010000016.1 coordinate 146,509, forward strand.
CCAGCAGGTTACCGAACTGGACCTGGGCCGCTTCAACGTGCCATTGCTGCTGATTGCCCCGGGCATTCAGGAGAAATTCGGTGCGGTGAACCACACCGTGGGTACCCAGGTCGACATCGTGCCGACCATCATGGGGCGCCTGGGTGGCAAGGCTCGCCACCAGTGCTGGGGACGCGACCTGCTCAACCTGCCCGAGGGTGACCAAGGCGTGGGCATGATCAAGCCGTCGGGCAGCGAGCAGATCGTCGGGCTGGTGCAGGGTGATCGCATCCTGATCGAGTCCAAGGACATGAGCCCGCGGATGTACCGCTACCAGTTGGGCAGCGAGTTCAAGGCCGAGCTGATCGAAAGCCCGGACCAGCCGGAAATGCTCAAGAAGCTGGAAGCGTATATCCAGACGGCGACCAAGAGCCTGCTGGATAACACCGCTGGCGTGGTGCACGGCACACCGAAGTAAGCGGGTGCCGCGTTGCGGCCCATGCGCGGGCAAGCCCGCGAATGGGCCCGGCACAATTCTCCCGGACTGAACATTCTCCCCGTCCCAAGGTCAGTTATTCAGGCATCACACACCTGGTGTTCGTTGACTGAGAGGGTCCGTTCAATGAAAGAGTGGGAAGTCATCTTTGCCGACCAGAAGGGCGAACCGTCCGCATTGCTCTTGCATGCCGAGCATTGCCCCAGCGAGGAAGACGCTGCGCGGGCCATCCGCTCACACCTGTTTCCGGTGATGGACGAGCTGGACCTCAACGACTTCCAGGACCGTATCATCTCCCCGACCGCTCGCTGGCTCAAAGAGCACAGTGGTGTGACCATCACCAGCATTCACGAAGCACCCTGAACCACACGTTTGCGTGGTGCCTTGGCAGGCGCTACGCTGGTGGAGGGCCTGCCTGTTCTGTGGGTTGGCGCCGCCTCAATAATTCGCGTCTTGCATCAGCTCGAACTGCCCGGCCGTTGCCGGCAGGTGCGTAGTGCACGGAAAGTCTATCCATTGCTTTATTCAGGAGGACGATTCATGAGCAGCCAGAACGACGATATCAGCAGCAACGTCCTGCGCCAGATGAAAGCAGGCGGTTTCGACTTCACCCAGATCCACCCCATCGAGTTCTATGCCGTATTCCCGGACGAAGCAGGGGCCCGTCGTGCAGCCGGGCAGTTTCGCGGGGAATCGCTCAATGCCCAGGTGAAGGAGCTGGGCGACGGTGCCTGGCACCTGGAACTGAGCAAGGTCATGTACGCCACCCATGGCGGGATTGGCGACTTTGAAGAGGCCTTCGAGCAGTTGGTGACACCGTATGGGGGTGAGGTGGAAGGGTGGGGCGTCAAGCACGAACGGCTCACGGCCTGACAGTTTTGTGTTGGCCCCTTCGCGGGTTAACCCGCGCCTACACATTGATGGATGGTGGACACCACCTGCCGTTGTAGGAGCGGGTTTCACCCGCGAATACGGTGGCGGCGGCAACGATGAACGGCCAGGGATATTCGCCAGCAGGACCGGCCCTTTCGCGGGTAAACCCGCTCCTACGACGGTCTGTGTTCAACCCCCGGTGTGTGTCCATCACCTTGTAATCGATAGACTCGCCCCCGCCGAGGCCCTCAAGGCTTGCGCGCTGCCATGTGCCCCAAATAGGCCAGCAGCGCATCCAGTTCCTGTTCACTCAACACACTTTCGGCAAACCCCGGCATCTTCGCCTGCGGCCATTGCCGCAGGCTTTGCGGGTCGCGTATCAACTTGCGCAAATAAACCGGCTGAAAATACTCGGTCGGGTTATGCGGCACATTCAAGTCCGGCCCCACCTGCCCATCTCCCGCCCCGTTCAACCGGTGGCACACCAGGCAGTTCTGCTGGAACAGGGCAAAGCCCTGGCGCACCGGGCTGTCGGCCGGCAGTTTCGGGTCGGGCAGCAGCGCGGGAAACCGTTGGTCCACCGGGGCCAGCTTGCGAAGGGTGGCAATCTGGAAGGGCCACTGCTCAGGGCGAATACCGCTGGCCTGCGGTGCAGTCCACACCAGGTAGAACGGCCCGGCACTTGGCTTGCCTTGGCCCAGTGGCGGCCACGGCTTGCCTGGGTCTTCCACGGCCAGCCAGGCGCGTGCCGGCCCTTGCTGCAACAGGGGCGCAGCGGGCATTTCGGCGGCAAAGCCATCCAGCGCCACGGCCTGCAGGTGATCGCTGGCGCGCACACCTTCCAGCAGCGTGGCCAGCGGCACCGCTCGATAGCGCATGGGGCGTTTGTAGGAAACGTCCTGTTCGATGCTGATGTCCTGGGCCTCAGGGTGGCCAAGCAGTTCGGCGCTGCTCCACTGGCGCGGTGTAGCGCCCAGTTCAAGGTGCAGTTGCGCCGCCGACAATGGCAGGCTCAGAAGCAACGCTAGCAGGGCAAGGCAGTGGCGCATAGGCAATCTCCGACCATCAAGGCCAGCAGGTTACCTGTGCGTTGCCCGTTGGCGCCACCGCCGCCGTCAGCCAAACAAACGTGTCAGGTTCGGCAAGATCAATAGCAACGTGGTGGCGAATAAAATGAGCCCGGCTTGGCGAATTTTCGATTGTCTGAACATGGCGGACCGCCTTCTTGTTGTTATTCCTGAATACCCGTTGGCTTCCTTGTCGCGTTTCGGGTCGATCACAGTGGCGTTGCGTGGCGCCTGACTGCTTGCCTCTTGAAAGTGGATATACATCCAACAGTAGGGTGTGCGTTATCCATGCTTGAGAACCCTTTGTTCTAACCAAGTGGTTAAACCATTTCTTCTGGCTATGAGGCCAAGTGCCAGCCAGCTGGCATGCTCTATCTAGACAGTGGCGCAAGTGCCAGGCACGCACCGACGAAATGTGACCGTTCGTCAGCGCAGCCTACTTGCTTGTACGTGCCTTTCGCGGCAGTCTCTACAGCAGATTCCCACCCATGTCGTTCAGGACTACCCCTATGTCGTTACGCATCTGCATCCTTGAAACCGATGTCCTGCGACCGGAGTTGACGGCGCAATACCAGGGCTACGGCAGGATGTTCGAGCAGCTCTTCTCGCGTCAGCCGATTGCCGCCGAATTTTGTGTGTACAACGTGATGCACGGCGACTATCCCGCCGACAGTGAAAAGTTCGATGCCTATCTTGTGACGGGCAGCAAGGCCGATTCGTTCGGTACCGATCCGTGGATCCAGACCCTCAAGGCCTACCTGCTCAAACTGTACGAGCGCGGTGAGAAGCTGCTGGGCGTGTGTTTTGGCCACCAGTTGCTGGCCTTGACCCTGGGTGGCAAGGCCGAGCGGGCCGAGCAAGGCTGGGGCTTGGGTATCCACCGCTACTCGTTGGCGGCGCATGCGCCGTGGATGGACCCGGAGGTGTCGGAGCTGACCTTGCTGATCAGTCACCAGGACCAGGTGACCGAGCTGCCGGAAGGCGCCACGGTGATCGCCTCCAGCGATTTCTGCCCGAATGCGGCGTACCACATTCGCGACCAGGTGCTGTGCTTCCAGGGCCACCCGGAGTTCGTGCACGACTACTCCCGCGCACTGCTCGATGCGCGCCAGGAATACCTGGGTGACGAGGTGTACCACAAGGCCATAGCCAGCCTGGCCACCGAGCATCAGGGCGATCTGGTAGGGGAGTGGATGTTGCGCTTTATCCAGCAGCCGTCAAAGGCCAGCGACAGCGCCGCTTAATCGGTGGCAACCCTTCGCGGGCACGCCCGCGAAGAGGCCATCAAAGCCAACCCGATTTCTTGAAGCTGGCATACAACCCGGCACACCCCGTCGCAATCACCCCCAGTACCGCGAAGTAACCATAGTGCCAGCTCAGCTCTGGCATGTTCTGGAAGTTCATGCCATAAACCCCGGCAATGGCCGTAGGGAATGCCAGAATCGCCGCCCAGGCCGCAAATTTGCGCTGCACGATGCTTTGCCGTGACGACTCCAGCAGCATGCCGATCTCGATAGTCTGGCTGGCAATGTCGCGGATGCCGGCCAAGTCTTCCATCTGCCGCGTCACGTGAATCTGCACATCACGAAAGTACGGGCGCATGTTCTTGTCGATGAACGGGAAGCTCAGGCGCTGCAGTTCTTCGCTCACTTCAACCATGGGCGCCACGTAGCGGCGCAGGCGCAGAATGTCGCGGCGCAGGCTGTGCAGGCGACGGATGTCGTCTTCCTGCAGCGAGCCGCCCAGTACGCTTTCCTCCAGCTCTTCGATCTCGCCATGAATGGCCTCGCTGACCGGCTGGTAGTTCTCGGTGACGAAGTCGAGCAGGGCGTACAGCACGAAGTCTTCGCCATGTTCCAGCAACAGGGGCCGAGCCTCGCAGCGCTGGCGGACCATGGCGTAGGATTTGGAGTGGCCGTTGCGGCAGGTGATGATGTAGCCGTTGCCCGCGAAGATATGGGTTTCGATGAACTCCAGTTTGCCTTCGTGGCGCACTGGCGAGTAGGTGACGATGAACAACGCGTCACCGAAGGTTTCCAGCTTGGGCCGGCTGTGTTTTTCCAGGGCGTCTTCGATGGCCAGTTCGTGCAGGTTGAACTGGGACTGCAGGTTGGCCAGCTCTTCGGCATTGGGCTCTTCCAGGCCGATCCACACGAAATGCCCCGGCTTGCGCGCCCACTCGCTGCCTTCGTCGATGCTGATGTTGGTGACCTTTCTGCCGGCGCTGTACACCGCCGATGCCACGACTCGACCCATGGTTGTCCGCTTATTCGTTTGAACACGGATACAGCTTGGGCTGTACCCGGCGCCAGAGCAACCCGGATCAGGCCTGTTCTTTTTCCATCCGGTCAATGCACTGCTGCATTTGCCCCCGGCACTGCTCGATCAGCGCTGGCAGATCCTGCGGCGTCATGCCCGTCGTGGCAATGGGCGGCAGCGAACGCACGATTACCGTGCGCTGGCGCCAGCTGTTCAGGCTCAGACGCCTGGCATAGCGGCTGACGCAGACCGGCACGATCGGCACACCGGCCTCGATGGCCATGTGAAATGCGCCTTTCTTGAACGCCAGCAAATGCTCGCCGGCATTGCGGGTGCCTTCGGGGAAAATCCAGATCGAGGTGTCGTCCTGCAAAACCCGGGTGGTCTTCTGGATGGCCTTGCGCGCCTGGTAGGCATTCTTGCGGTCGACCAGCACGTTGCCGCCCAGCCAGAACAATTGGCCGAACAGCGGGATCCAGCCCAGGCTCTTCTTGCCGATGGCGACGGTGCGTTGCGGCACTACCTGGCCCAGCACGAACAGGTCGAAGTTGGACTGGTGGTTGGCCACGATCACACAGCCGGGCGGATGGTCCCACAATGGGCCGACTTCGGCCTTGACCTTGATGCGCATCAGCCAGGTGGCCGGCAAGCTGTAGAGCCGGGCAAATACGCGGCTGTTGTCAGGGTTGAAGGGGCGGCACAGACCAATGATCAGGCCCACGACGCCAACGGCTAGAAAATGCAGCCCCAGCAGGAACATACGCAATGAATAAAGCATGGTACGACTCACACCAGACAGTCGCCGGGCAGTGTACGGGTGTGCACTGGTTGGGGCAAACCTTGGTGCACGCCTGTTCCGGCCTTTTCGCGGGCAAGCCCGCTCCTACACAGGTTGCGTATGCCCGTTGAATTGCGGATTTACCCGCGTAGAGGGCGAATGTGCAGGCGCGGGCTTGCCCGCGAAAGGGGCCGTGCGGCTAGCCCATATGCTGCTGGTCCAGCTCGATCGCCTTGTCCAGCGCCTCCAGCAGCCCTTTGCGCACTTTCAGCTTGGTGTTCTTGTGCGCCAGCATGTTCAGCTTCTTCAGCTCCCGCGCCGCGGTCATTGCCGCTTCCTGCAACTGCTCGGCCGGCACCACCTTGTCGAGGAAGCCGGCATCCACTGCGCCCTGCGGGTCAAACACTTCGGCGTTGATCACCGAGCGGTGGAAGGCCGAGCGTCGCAGGCGGTCGCGGGCCAGTTCAATACCGGCGTGGTGCATGGTCATGCCGATTTGCACTTCGTTCAGGCATACCTTGTACGGCCCTTCGACGCCAATGCGGTAGTCGGCCGACAGCAGCAGGAAAGCGCCCTTGGCCACGGCATTGCCGGGGCAGGCGACCACCACCGGGAACGGGTGCGACAGCAGCCGGCGGGCGAGGGTGGAACCGGCGGTGACCAGGCTGATGGCCTCTTTGGGGCCGCTGGTCATCACCTTGAGGTCGTAGCCGCCCGACAGAATGCCCGGCTGCCCGGTGATGATCACGACTGCACGCTCTTCGGTAGCGCGGTCCAGTGCTGCATTGAAGGCAGTGATGACGTCCGGCGAGATGGCATTGACCTTGCCGTTGTTCAGGGTAAGGGTGGCGATGCCGTCTTCGGCGTGGTAGGTAATCAGCTCGCTCATGGCAGAGTCCTTTTGTTGGCGTGGCGACGACGTTACCCAGCGTCAGGGGCGAGGTAAAGCAGCAAGGCTGACTGGTCGGTCAGCGCTCACGGCACCCCAAGTGCAAATACATGAAAAAATTGAAAAAAATGCTTGCCAAAGGGAAAGTCTTTCACTAAATTAGCGCACCTCGACGGGCCGCAAGGCTTGAAGAGAAACGGTGAAGTGTCCGAGTGGTCGAAGGAGCACGCCTGGAAAGTGTGTATACGAGAAATCGTATCAAGGGTTCAAATCCCTTCTTCACCGCCACATTCTACAAAAAGCCCCCGCGCTGAAAAGCACGGGGGCTTTTTGTTTTCAGGGCCATTGGGGCTGCTGTGCAGCCCATCGCAACACAAGCGGGCTTGCCCGCGAAGCCAACACCGTGGTGGATGGCACGGGCTTCGCCCGTGTTCGCGGGCAAGCCCGCTCCCACAGGTCGCGAAAGGGCCGCAGAGCGGCCCCGGCAACCTAGAAGCTGATCGAAGCCGAAAGCCGAGCGGTACGCGGTGCCCCCTGGAACAGGTAGTTATCCCCCAGGTAATCCCCCACATCGCGCCAGTAACGCTTGTCCAGCACGTTATCCACCGTCAGCCGCAGCACCGTGTCATACCCGGCAACACGGGTACTGTAGCGGCTGCCAAGGTCGAACACGGTATACCCGCCAACCTCAACATTGCCCGCCTGGCTCGCATACTTGCTGGCGCTATACCGCGCACCGCCCAGCAGCGCGAGCCCCGGAACCGGCAGGGTATATTCCGCATGCAGCGCCGCCCGGAATTTAGGCACGTTGATCGCCTGGTGCCCTTCATAGGCTTCGGTACCGCTGTTCTGCACCCGCGCCCGAATGGCTGCCGCACTGGCCTGTACCTGCAGGTTCGGGGTCACCCGGCCGCTGGCGCCCAGTTCCAGGCCGGTATTCTTCTGCTGGCCTTGCTGCACGTAGGTGAAGTTGCCGGTGCCGTCCGGGCGCGCGTACTGGTAAGCCTGGCGGATCTGGAACAGGGCGGCACTCAGGCTCAGGCCTTGCCAGTCGTGCTTGACGCCCAGTTCCAATTGGCGGGAGGTGGTGGGCGCCAGGATCTCAGCTGCATTGCTGGCGAACCAAGGGGCCGTGCCTCCGGCAGACAGGCCCTTGGCGTAGCTGGCGTATACCGTGGTGTTCGGCTGCGGCTTGTAGATAAGCGCAGCGTTGGGCAGCAGCTCGTACTGGCGTGTGTGGCGCCCGGCAACGCCGTTCTCGTTCCAGGTCTTTTCATCCAGCCGCACTTCACGGGCGCCCAGCACGGTCTGCCATTGCTCGTTGAAGCTGATGCGGTCGCTGACGAACAAGCCGTACTGGCGGCTGTCCAGTCGACGTTCGCTGGCGCCTACGGGCTTGTCGGACGGGGCGAATGCAGGGGCGCCGGTGTCGATGTTGCCGGTACCAAGCCACTCGTTGTAGTACGGGCGCTGATCCAGCGTACGCCGTTGCGCACTGGTACCGACGGTTAGGTCATGGCCCACGCCCAGCGCATCGAAGTGCCCGTTGAGCATGGCCTGTGCCTCGTCGGTACGGCGTGTATCGTCGGGGCTGCGAAAGTCATAGATGTCGTAGTCACCATTGCTGCCGAAAAACGCCCCCTCGCTCGAACCCCAGGCAAACGCGCTGTAGTCGTCGATCACCACTTTGCTGCGGGAGGCGCTCAAGGTGCCGGTCCAGGTATCGTTGAAACGGTATTCGAAGCGCCCGCCCAGGTTCAGCGAGTCGTTCTGCACGGGCTTTGCCCAATGCTGGTAGGCCAGGCGGTCTTCCGGGTCGATGCCGTGGGGCACTTCAGTGCCTCCGAGCAGTTGGTAACCCGGCACCGACGCCTGTTCGCGGTGCTGGTACTCGGCATCCAGCTGCAGGGTGGCATCCGGGCCGATCTGCCAGTCGAATGCCAGCGAGGCGAAGTCGCGCTTGCCGTCAGCGTGGTCGACGTAGGTGCGGATGTCTTCATGGGCCAGATTGGCGCGCAGGCCGAACTGTTTTTCGCTGCCGAACCAGCCGCCAAGGTCGGTGGCCAGATAGCGTTCGCCTTGTTCGTTGGTCGACACCGTGACGCTGCGTATGTCTTCGGCGCGCTTGGTCACATAGTTGATCAGGCCGCCCGGCTCCGACACACCACTCTGCAGCCCGGACAGACCCTTGAGCAGTTCCACCTGCTGCTTGTTCTCCAGGGCTACGTTCTGCTCGCCGGCAATGGTCTGGCCATTGATGCGATAGCTACTGGCGGCGTTCAGCCCGAAGCCGCGCACATTGAAGTTTTCGTAGTAGCCGATGGGCGCATAGCTTTCGCCGACTGACGCATCGCTTTGCAACACTTCGCTAAGCTTGCGGACCTGGCGGTCTTCCAGCAGCTGCTGGCTGAACACGCTGACAGAGGCGGGAGTGTCGAGCAGCGGCGCGGGCTGGAAACCGCCCACAGCCGCCTGGCGTGCCTGGTAGCCATCGCTGGCGAAGGTGTCGGAGACCTGCAAGGGGGCAAGCACCACGCTGTCTTCGGCAAGCACAAGGGGGCACTGCAGGGCCAGGCCCAGGCTGAGCAGGCTCAGGGGCAGGCGGGGGTGATGCGGGGGCATGCGGTTGGGGCTCCTGGATGCGCGATACCTGTACTGGCCCTTTCGCGGGTAAACCCGCTCCTACACCGGTTGGCGATACACCGGGTGGTGAAACACCGGTTGGCGATACACCGGGTGGTGAAACACCGGTTGGCGATACACCGGGTGGTGAAACACCGGTTGGCGATACACCGGGTGGTGAAACACCGG